>NZ_CADFEO010000015.1:0-195814 GCF_902833075.1 Burkholderia sp. BCC0405 | reverse complement strand
GTCCGGCACCGACAGCCCCGATTCCACGCGCTTGAGCGCGTCCATGATCTGGCTGTCCGTGAATCTCGATTTCTTCATTCCGTAGAACTCCCTCAACAAGAAAATTCCACTTCTGATCACACCGGTTTTTCGGGGGGATTACCGTATCCCGTCGACGTGATGTTGCGAAGTTTCGTTTCCCACCTAAGGATCTTGCGCCCCGTGCCGTTATCTTTCATGGACAGCCCTCGTGCCTCGAATGCTGATCCGTTTTCTTGCCTGCTCGCGTTCCGCGTGAGCAGGCTTTTTTCGTTCATGGCCGCGCTTTGCCGCATGAATGGCGGAATGGGACAGGGATTTGGCGCGAGCCGATAATGCGTAACAGTATTACATGGGTGTAATGTGTCGACTTCCTCGTGCCCTCATGCTTTGCAGGGCCGTTCGATCCCGGCGACCAATGAAGGTGTCGGGATTTTTTTTGCCTGCATCCCGTGCACTGGCAATGAGTTGCAGCGACGCCCGACAGGCAGGCGCTGACGCGATCGCGTCAGACGTGAAGGAGGCGAACGCCTGCGAATGTCACGAGCCAGTGGGCGGCGACGGCGCATGCAAGGTACGCGACGATCACGTGCGGAGGGCGACGCCTTGAAAACAGACAGGCGCCGAGCACCGCGAACAGGACGGGCGGGCCGAACAGATACGCGAACAATTCGATGGCGGCGAGTGTCGTTGCTGCGCACGCATCTACGCCGCCACCGCAGGAACCGGCCGGCGGCACGCACAATCGATCGAACGCGACACACAGGCGGCTGTCGATCGAGGCCCACGCGATCACGCTGATGATGCCCGCGACCGCAAATCCGATCGTTCCAAAGAGACGTCGCATCGTTTGATTTCCCCGAAGTTCATTTCCCGTTTTTCCGGGGCAGGCCGCCACGGTATCGTTCGAGCACTGCGACGTTGAGGGTTGCATGCCGCCGCGCGCGGCATATTTTGCAACGAGACATACGATCAGGAGAACGAGCTGAAGGAGTGACCGCCGATGCCGGAAACCCGGGCCACGCTGCGTGCCGCGACAGCGCAAGACGCAAACCTCATCGCTCGCCTGCACACGCTGAGCCGGCAAACCGCATACAGCCACATCCTGCCGGCGGCCTACTTGTCCGACGAGGTGCCGACGGAACACGCGATCCGGTGGCGGCACTATCTCGATCGCAATGAAAAGGAGTGGGGCCTCGTGCTGATCGCCGAGGCGGACGGCGAGCCGGTGGGTTTCGTCAGTGCCGAGCGGCCCGGCGATTCGGCGCTTGGCGTGCTGCTCGACTGCCTGCACGTCCATCCTTCATATCGCGGAAGCGGCACGGGCAAGCGCATGATCGAAGCCGTTCGCGCCTGGGCGTGCACGCTCGGCGTGGACAGGGTCCACCTGAAGGTGCTGGAGGGCAACGAACGCGCGATCGGCTTCTATGAGCACAACGGCTGGCAACTGGCGGGTATCGAAACGAGCTGCATCGGCCAGGTGGAGGTCATCGACCGGATCTACGCGATACAGGCGTAGTGGCCTGGCGGCATCGCACGAATGGCCGCACGAGATGCGGCCATCGCCGGGCAACGGTCGAACGTACTCCGTCGTTACCCGCCGCAGTACCGCACGAGCAGATCGGCTTCCGTCTCGTGCACCTCGACGGGCAGGATCGTTGCGCCTGCATAGGCGAGATAACGCGCGCGATGCTGGCCGTTGCGGAACGACGCCACGCCGACTTTCGACAGGCCGGGGATGCCGAGCAGCGTTCGCGTTCTCGTCTCGCGAAACGTGATGTACGGCATGTCCGGAATCCTGTCCTGCTCAGGATCGAGGAATTCGCGAATGCCCGCGGCTTTTCCAGGGGTCCAGTACAGCACCGACGGCAACACGTAGTCCGTCGTGTCTCGGTCGGCGCATGCCAGCAGTTTTTTCACGTCGATCGTCACGACGCGGTGTCGCGTATCGTCGGACGAGAATACCCGCTTGAGATGCACATAGGCATAGGGGGCGTGCCCGGGAAGCTGGATAATCCAGACTTCTACGCCATTCTGTTGTGCGCGGGCGAGTGCCATGGTTTCCTCTGGTGCTGCAGCGGTCTTTCTGACTGGAGTTTAGCAGTGCGATTGCGTTGGCGAAGCAGGGCCATACCCGGAACAGGAAAGTGGCGCGATTCGCGGCAGAACCTGAACCGCGAGCAAAAGCGCAGAGTGGAATGGTGGGTAAATCGAATGCGGTCATACGTCGGCGATCAATATCGACAGGTCACGAGCGTATCGCGATACTGTCAGGGGCAATGGCGCACCGCGCGAATTTCATCGAAAATTCACACTGTGTCGTGAAACCCGGCGTGCACAGGTCATCATAAGAATGGAGAGGGCAGATTGACCGGAGAAAACCATGTCGTCGAAACTTGAGATCGAGTACCTCGATTACCGTTTCACGGCGACGCTCGAAATCAAGGAGTCCGGTCGGACAGGCGTTGTCGATTGGCATCTCGAATCCGATTCGCGAAGCAAGACGCTTGCGTGGATCGTATTCGACCGCTTTCTCGGCGGCATGATTTCGTCGATGAAGAGGAGGCGCGTGCCAACATCGTCGACTGGTTGGAACGGCTGGCCGATCCGAGATCGGGCGCGTCGGTCGACATGGCGAAGGCGAACGCGGTGGCTGCCGGCGCGGTGGCGACGGACGCCTCAACCGCATCGACTGCCGAAATCGTCGGCGAAACCGTCATGGATATCGCCAGCGATCTCGACTGGATCGAGATGGTTGCGGAATGGCTTTTCAACTGACCGTCATGATGATGAAACCCGGTTGTCACGACGCGAGTTCCGGTGTCCACGAAACGCGGTTTCGAAAAAATCGGTACAGAAAAAAGAAGCCCGAATCATGTCGATCGGAAAAATAGAATAATCCTGCTTTGACAACATCCGTGACATAACGGAAACTGGGCGCGGGCCTGAAAATATCCGATTGAATTAAAACAAGACAAAATTCCAGACATGAAATGAAGAACGCTGCCGACGGCGCGCGCGATCATTGTCGCCGCCGGCCTGGCAGCCCGCACTGCAATGCTGTTCGAAGACGGCAGATACGAAGAGACAGTCGGCCAATTCCTCGTCAGCGAGGACGGCAAGGAATTCGTCGTGCTCGGTAAGCAATATCACTACACCTTCGATATGCCGGAGCATCTCGGCGCTGTGCGGGCATCGCATTACCGGAAATCGATCAATGCGTTGCGCTATATGGGTTCGTCGCGCAGGGCAGCAGGGTCTCGGGCAAGTTCTCGCTGCAGTTGCGCCGCAATGACGTGACCGACAAGGATTGGAGTCGCGCGCTGGAGGACGGGTTCACGAAGCGCGCAAGCAGCGGCCTGGAGATGAAGGGTGCGCTGGACGGATCGCGCTATCTGGTCGATGGTTTTGCGCTGGGCAAGGCGTGGTCGTCGTTTGCGCATTTGTACAAGTCCAGGTTGCCGACGGCGTCACGACGGCGGGCAACGCCGGGCGTGTGCTCGCGACGCCTGCCACGCTTGCGGCCGACGGCGTGATGATGATCGGGGCCGTGGTGCTGTCGCCCATCGTCGTGGTGACGCCCGCGCCGTGACGCGATCCGGGCGGCGCGCGAGCGAACCGATTGCTGCGGCATTGTCACCAAATGGTGAGTTGCCGCACAGATCGTTGCGCGGCCCGCGCTCACAATTTGGCCGGTTGACCGTTCTTCCCCGGCCCGGTCAACCGTTTCCCCGCTCGCTCGCGCAGGAGCGGGGCTTTTTGCCCGTCCGACGCCGGAAGGTTGCGTTGGCGGAACCGGACAGGCGTCCGGCGGGCGGCGTAATCGCATCGGTTGCGCGCCCCGGCGTCCGTTCGCCTGATCCGCACGAATCGCTTTCCTCGTGCCTGAGCGAACCCTCAGGCCCATCGCCGGTTTCGCCGGTGATGCCTTGGTCCCGGCGGCGCGCAAGCATGCCGCCGGGATATTTTTTGTGCCGGACGCCTTGCATCACGTGTCGCGCAGCGGGCAGGCCAACCCGCTCAGCCAGCCTGTTCGACGCTGGTTTCCCATCCGTCGTATTCCCCTCCGAGCGAACGTACTTCGCGGCTGATCGCGACCGTATGGCGCGTGATGTCGGCCAGCGCCATCGTGCCTTCGTGCGAAAACCGTACGGCCGACTTGCCGTCTTCGGTGGGCGCAACCGACTCGACCGGATAGCCTTTCGCTTCGGCCCAGTCCGCGAACTGATGTGCGTCGCTAGGGTCGGGGAAGTACGCCCAGTGCATCACGCGCCGGCTGACGTCGCTGGCGTCGCCTTTCTTCCGCAATTCATCCAGCACGCGCATGTCGCGCATGATCTGCCAGTCGTCGTCGGTCGGGTAGAGCGTCTGCCAGTACGCTTGCTTGTCCGGATCGACCTGGTGCGCGTACTGCAGTGCGTAGGTTGTCTGATCGGCCAGCGCGTCGACAATCTCCGCCGCTGCCTCTTCGTCGAACGGCACGTAGAAAAGGAAATCGCGATGGCCGTCGACGGTGATGCGGCCTACCTGCACGCCACCTTTCGCGGTAATGGTGGCGTCCAGCAGATCCTCGATCTGCGCGAGTCCGGTGAATTCGTCGCCGGTCGGCAGGCCTTCCGGCGTCGGATGCGCAAAGGGGACGCGCACGCTGAGCAGCGACGTGCGCGGATCGCCTTCGGCGATGTCCGCAAAGCTGTGGTTGAAGCTGATGAAGGCCTGATGGTCGCCCATTCTGGCAGGGAAGGTTCCCCAGGCGTCGGTCATGTGTTTCTCCCGTGCGCGATTGTCTGTTGACGGTTGTAAAGCGTCGCAATGTATCATCGAAAATCGCGTTGGCTGGAGAAGCGCACATGATCGAGCGTCTGGGCATCCTCGTGCCGGTCGAGGACGATCGCTTCCGGGCGGTGGTGGATTTCTATCGTTTGGCGCTCGCGCTACCGGTGCATTCCGAAGGCGTGTCGGCTGCGGGGAATCCGTGGCATCGCTTTGTCGTGGACGGGGCGACGCTGACCATTCATACGGGCCGCGGTGGCGAGTTTCCGTATCCGGAGTTTCGGCCGACCGGCCATGGCATTGCGCTGGCCATCGAAGTGGCGCGTGTCTCGGAAGCCATTGCGCGACTTGAATCGTGCCGCGTCGGCATCCTGAACGAGTGGGACTACGGCGACGGCACGATCGCGATATCCGTGGCGGATCCGGCGGGAAACGTCTGCGAAATCTGGGGCCGTCCGTGACCGCGCATCGGTACGGCGGGCCGCAAAAAAATTCGAAGGAGATGTCGATGTCGATGTTTGCGGTGAATGGCGTGCGAATCGATCTGCTCAGCGCGCGCGTGACGCACGTGCGCTGGGCGGCCGTGAATCCGGCCGACCGGTCGTGGGCGGCGACGCCAAGCGAGGCGCCGGTGGCGGACGTGGCGCGCGCGCTTGCGTCCGGCAACGATGTCCGCGCAATTTTCTCGGCATCGGATGCCACCGCGATCGGGCCCAGGCTGAAACGCGTGCTGTATCGCGATGCATCGGAAGGCATCGAACTCGACATCGATGCAACGAACGAGTCGCGTACGTTGCGCGATCTGCCGCAAATCTGACCGGCGCGGCATGCATCAGCGCAAGCGGGTGCCGCCGCATGGATGGCGGTGCCTGGCCGAACGGCTAGTCGCACGACGTCGATCGCGAGGCGTAGTATTGGATGACCGTCATGCTGCATTGGCGATTGCGCCGGACGGTCTGACGAGGCACGCGATCTTCAGCGAGCCCGTCTTACCGGAAGCGAATATCGCAAACGTGTACGAAACCATGTCCAGACCGCTCATCGCCCCGTTGGCATCCACTTTTTGTCTGGCGCTGTCGGCTTGCCAGACCGCATCCGGGCCGCCTCCGCTACCGTCGCCCGACACCGCGTCGGCAGCCACAGCCGTTCCGGCATCGTCGCCGTCCGAGCCGATCCGCGGCGTCGGCCTGGCCCCTCATCTGGCAGGGCAGAGCCACTGGGCCGTCGGTCAATGCACGACCAACGGCGCCGTCAAGGTGTGCAGCTGAAAATGTCCAATACCGACGGCGTGCTGCCCGTTTCGCGCGGACGAAAGCGTATTGTCGTGCGTCGATGCTTACCTTCGTCGATCACGACCATTTCCTGTCGACAAGCAGCCCGTCTCGGCGGGTCGATAGGATGTCCGTCCTCGATGAGCCGATTGTCGTCGATGGGAGTGATCGCGCGATGAACGACGAAAGCGAAACTGCCGATTCCGGCTGGCACGTCGATCCCGTCGCGGGAACCGTCGTTGGCCAGTTGCCAGTGACGCTGGCGGTCGACGGCCGGAGCCTGAAAAGAAGGGCGATCGCGTGCGCGGTGCTGGCCGCGGCGAGCCTGTGCGGTTATGCGGCCGCCCCGGCGCTCTGGCCGGTGGCGGCATTGGCCGTGTTGCTGGCGCTGGCGGGGGCACTCTTCCTCGTGTCGTCGCGGCGCAGGATGGCCCTGCATGTCGACGAGACAGGCTTCAGGCTGATCGGGGCTGTGCGCGAACAGCCGGTCACGCCGTGGCGCGACGTCACCGAATTCCGGATCATCAGCGTCGCCGGAAATCGTTACATCGGCTATCAGTTCTCCGCGCATTCGTCGCGCACCCGGGTGCCGGGCGGCGTGATGCTGCCGATCGCCCGGTTTGCCGATCTGCCGCTCGATGCGGTGGCCGGATTGCTGGAGGCATGCCGCCGGCAGTTCGGTGCGCCGGGCAACGAGGTCGACCGAACAGGCCGATGACGCGCGGTGCGGGGAGCCCGCGTGCGCCGATACCCGAGAAAACAAAAAATGTCGGGCGCAGTGTCGATTTCCGCCGGGTTCGTCCGTCGTGGCATCGGATGCGTGCGCATCGCGCGTCCGTCCCGATTCCGATACGACAACCGACCGAAGGAGCGATACCCATGTCCACGTCCGTCAAACCGATCCCGGAAGGGATGCGCACGCTGACGCCGCACCTGATCTGCGCCGGCGCAACAGCGGCCATCGACTTTTACAAGCGCGCGTTCGATGCGAGCGAACAGTTTCGCCTGGCGACGCTCGACGGTCGGCTCGCGCACGCGTGCCTCGTGATTGTCGATTCGACACTGATGCTGATGGATGAAATGCCCGAGCACGGCGCGCTCGGGCCGAAGGCACTCAAAGGCACGCCGGTCTGCCTGCACCTGTACGTGCCGGATACCGACGCGGCGATCGCGAAGGCGGTCGAGGCTGGCGCGACGGTCACGATTCCGGCGGCCGACATGTTCTGGGGCGATCGCTACGGACAGGTCGAGGATCCGTTCGGCCATCGCTGGTCGCTCGCGACGCACCAGCGCGACCTGACGCCCGAGCAGATCGCGGAGGCCATGGCCAGCGCGCCGCCGTGCGGAAGCTGACGCAACCACGCCACCGCAGTTGGGCGGCAGGGCGGCGCCACGCGCCCGGTCGGCCCGTACTTACGCGCCGGCCGTCTTGCCGCGCTGCTTGTCCTCGTACATCCGTCGATCGGCCGATGCGAGCAGGTCGGCTACGTTGCGATGGTGCGCGAAATCGTAGTCGACGTGCCCGACGCTGAACCGGATGTCATAGCCGCGTGCGTCGGCCGCGTTGCGCAGCGCGAGCGCCCGCGTCACGCGTTCGACCGCCTCGGCAACGTCGGCCGGACCAGTGGTGCTCAGCAGCACGACGAACTCGTCGCCGCCAAGCCGTGCGATCACGTCGCTATCGCGCAGCGCGCCCGTCAGCGTATCGGCGAATGCCTTGAGCGCGTGGTCGCCTTCGGCGTGGCCGAAGCGGTCATTGATCGACTTGAAACCGTTCAGGTCGAAGAACAGCAGCACCGCGTGACGGTCATGGCGATCGCACAGCCTCAGCACGTGACGGGCCAGGATCTCGAAGCCGCGCCGGTTGGTCAGTTGCGTGAGTTCGTCGGTGGTCGCGAAATGCAGCGCGGCGATTTCACGTTCGGTCATGTGGGCGAGATCGCCGAGCAGCGCGAGTTCGTCGGGCTCGAGCGAGCGCGGCCGCGTGTCGATCAGGCACAGCGTGCCGATGGGCGCACCGTTCGGCGCCGTAAGCGGCCGACCGGCGTAGAAGCGGATGCCGGGCGCGCCGGTGACGAGCGGGTTGTCGTGGAAGCGGCTGTCGTTCAGCGCATCCTGGATCACCGTCGTATTGCCCTCGAGCAGCGCATGGGCGCAGAACGACACGTCGCGCGACGTTTGCGTGATGTCGAGCCCGGTGTGGCTCTTGAACCACTGCCGATCGTCGTCGACGAGGCTGACGAGTGCGATCGGTACGTCGAACAGCCTGCGTGCGAGACGCGTCAGGCGATCGAAGCGCTCTTCGGGCGGCGTGTCGAGGATAGAGAGCGAATGAAGCGTATCGAGCCGGGCCGCCTCGTCGGCCGGTTTCGGTGCGATTTGCATGGGCGTTGTCTTTGGTCCCGGCTGCGAGGCCGGTCACGAGATCGTATGGCGGACAGTATCGCGCATTGTTCGGCGCATCGCCACGGTGCCAATCCGTCGACGGGTGGTTTGGGCCTGGCGCGGATCGATGCAGATGGGGTGAGAAGCGGGCGCCATGGCAACGTGTTTCACCCCGATGCGCAATCGGACGCGCGATGCCTCAAGGTGCCCGGCACGGTGCCGTAAACAGGACGAGTCCACTCGTTCAACGCTTCCCATCGCACCATGGTTCGATTCCTGTACGCGGGCTATCTCGCGTTTGCGCTGTATCTTCTTTATCCGATGGTTCAGAACACGCTGGCATTCGGCGTCGTTTGTGTGAGCAGCGCGCTGCCAAGCGTCGCCGGCGGTTTGTCGACGTCTTCGGCAAGCGGCGCGAGCGGTCAGGCGAATCGTTGTGCACCGACGACGCAGGCCGGTGCGGCGACCGGGCGGACGCCCGAAATCCATTGAGTGCGGCGGCGCGCTGGCCATTCGGCTGAATTGAACGTTGCGCCGTGCTCGCCGATCATCGGCAACACGGCGGATCGAACACGGAGGTGTGCGCCGCGCGGCTTGCCTCAGTAGCTGGAGCGGTACGGCGTGCCCTGGTCGAAGCGGCTTTGCCAGTGCGTGAGATAACGCGACGCGAGTTGCGGGTTGTTCCACACCACGACAACGTTCTCGGAATTGCGGCTGGCCGCCGACGCGCTGTAGTTGAACGAACCCGTTTCGACGTGCTCGGCGTCGATCACGAGGTACTTGTCGTGATGGATCGCGTAGGCGTCGATCGTGCGCGTCGGGATACCTGCGTTGACGAGGAGGTTCAACGCCTGCTTGCTGCTCTTTGCGCGATTGCCCTTGTCGTCGACCACCACCGCGATATTCACGCCGCGTCGCTTGGCGGCGAGCAGTGCGCGCGTGACAGGCGGCGACGTGAACGAATAGGCGGCGACACGGATCGAGCTGCGCGCGGCGCCGATCGCTTTCAGCACGAGCGCTTCGGCACCGCCGTCGGGCGAAAACGCCGATTCGACGACCTGTGTCGCGGGTGCTTCGTGAGTGGGGGCCGGCAGCCAACGTGACACGAGATCGATCGCCTGCTGGAGCAGCGATTCGCTTTGCGTCTTGCCGAAGGCGGAGAACGGAGTGGCGAGCAGGGAGGCGGCGAGACAGGCAGCGGCGAGGCGATTGCGCGACAACATCTTGGACAGCGAACAATTTCGAGACAGCGGGCCGTGAGTGTAACGCAGACGCGGCGGCCCGGTCACGTGCGGATGAGACGGGGTGACTCGTCGCGATGACCGGCGATGGCGGAGGCGGTGACGCAAAGTTGCGTTGTGCGGTATCCGGGTGCGTGATCGGTTTAGTCAGCGGACGTGATCGAAAGCAGCATGTGACTGCGCGTGCGGCGGTGGCGGAATTGCGGCGTGCAAGCATGCAGAAGTGCAGCCGGGCGGGCTCGATGCGGCCCGCGACAACAGTGCGAGCGCGACTAACGATCCGTGCGCGTCGCGCGTTCATTCACGTGTGCCCGACGCTGCGTCAATCCCCGGCCGCGGGCCCTCCGGCTGCCTCGTCTGCGATCCACCCGGGGCCACGCTCCGGCTGCACGTCGTGTGCGTCGAGCGGTTCGCCGCACGCCGAGCATACGGTGACCGCATGCATCAGTTGGCCGCAGGTGCGGTGGCGCAACTGCACCGGCGGCCCCTGGCCGTCGTCTTTCCAGCGGTCGCCCCACGCCGTCAGCGCGAGCAGGGTCGGGTAGAGGTCGAGGCCCTTGTCCGTCAGCCGATATTCGAAACGCGGCGGCCGATCCTGATACGCGCGCTTGACCAGCACGCCTTCGTCAACGAGCCGCGCGAGCCGCTCGGCCAGCACATGGCGCGTGAGGCCAAGCTGGGTCTGGAACGCGTCGAAGCGGCGGCAGCCGAGGAACGCGTTGCGGAGGATCAGCATGGTCCAGCGGTCGCCGAGCACGGCGAGCGTACGCGCGACCGAACAGTTCAGCGTGCCGATGTCATCCCATTTCATCGTCGAGTCTCTTGCGGCGGTTCAGCAAAATAGCGGGTTCGATTATAGAACCCGCCTTCGGTTGTAACGGGCCCGGCCACGTTGACAACGGCCGCCGTCGCTGTCAATAATGAGTTCCAATTTAGAACTTACTCGCGCGGCGACGCGCTTTCAACCCGGAGACAACCCGATGAATCCGCTTTCCTTGTCCGGTCTCGATCTGCTGCGCGCAGCGGTGTCGGGCGATGCGCCGCTCGCGTCGATTTCCGAGACGATCCCGATGCGTCCGCTCGACGTCGAACTCGGTTATGTGAGGTTTTCGGCGCGGGCGGACGGCCGGCACCTGAATCCGCTTGGCGGCGTCCATGGCGGGTTCGCCGCAACGGTGCTCGATTCGGTCACGGGGTGCGCGGTGCATTCGATGCTGGATGCGGGTGTCGGCTACGGCACGGTCGATCTGCATGTGAAGATGCTGCGGCCCGTGCCGCGCGACGTCGACCTGGTTGCGGAAGGGCGCGTGATTCACCTGTCGCGTTCGCTGGGTGTCGCGGAGGGCACGCTGAAGACCGCGGACGACAAGATCGTCGCGCATGCGTCGGCGACCTGCTTCATCCAGCGGCCGCAGTAACGGCGGGCGGCAACACCGTCGTGCGGGCCGGCGCGCGAACCTCCAAGCCGGTGCCGAAGGCCGTCTGTAGGCGTATGCGGCGCCGGTCTGAAGCAGTCGCTGCAATGTGATAGCGTTCCTGCTTTCCACCGACGCGACAGGAACAGCATGGAATACCGCACACTTGGCGATTCGGGCATCGAGGTCAGCCTGATCGGCCTGGGCACGATGACGTGGGGCGAGCAGAATTCGGAGCGCGATGCGCACGAGCAGATCGACTACGCGATCGGGCAGGGCGTAACGCTGATCGATGCCGCGGAAATGTATCCGGTGCCGCCGAAACCCGATACGCAGGGGCGCACCGAGGCGTACATCGGCACCTGGCTCGCGCAGCATCGCGCGCAGCGCGAGCGTATCGTGCTCGCGACGAAAATCGCAGGGCCGGCACGGCAGCCGCACAATCCGCGCCATATTCGCGGCGAAGGCAACCAGTTCGACCGCAAGAACCTGACCGAAGCGCTCGACGGCAGCCTCAAGCGCCTGCAGACCGACTACGTCGATCTCTACCAGTTGCACTGGCCCGACCGCAGCACGACGACGTTCGGCCGTCCTGCCTATCCGTGGGTCGACGACGCCTATACGGTGCCGATCGAGGAAACCCTCGGCGTGCTCGCGGAATTCGTGAAGGCCGGCAAGGTGCGCGCGATCGGCGTGTCGAACGAAACGCCGTGGGGCGTCGCGCAGTTCCTGCGCGCGGCCGAGAAGCTCGGGCTGCCGCGCATCGTGAGCATCCAGAATCCGTACAGCCTGCTGAACCGCACGTTCGAAAACGGCCTGTCGGAATTCACGCATCGCGACGGCGTCGGCCTGCTCGCCTATTCGCCGCTCGCGTTCGGCTGGCTGTCCGGCAAGTACGAAAACGGCGCGCGTCCGGCCGGCGCACGCATCACGCTGTTCGAACGCTTCCAGCGGTACAGCAAGCCGCAGGCCGTCGAGGCGACGTCGCGCTATGTCGCGCTCGCACGGCGTCACGGGCTGTCGCCCGCGCAGCTCGCGCTGGCGTTCGTCAACAGCCGGCCGTTCACGCGCAGCAACCTGGTCGGGGCGACGTCGCTCGAGCAGTTGAAGGAGAACATCGGCAGCATCGACGTGAAGCTGTCCGACGAGATCCTCGCCGAGATCGACGCGCTGCATGAACTGCAGCCGAACCCGGCGCCTTGACCTGAACCAGGCGGTGCGCGGCCCGTGCGGCAGCCATGCCGCGACGGGCCGCACCGGCGGCGCATCGCTGCGCCGTCATTTCTTCCGTTATCGCATCTTGAGCCGTGTGCGCGCGACGAACAGCGCGGCGAGGCTCAGCAGCGCGCAGCCCATCAGATAGAGCGCCGGCGACAGCCGGTTGCCGGTCGCGCTGATCAGCCAGGTGATGACGAACGGCGCGAAGCCGCCGAACAGCGTGACGCCCGTGTTGTAGCTGACCGCGAGCCCCGTTGCGCGCGTCTGCGACGGGAACAGCTCGGCCATCAGCGCCGGCAGCGCACCGCAGTACATCGCCTTCAGCGCACCGATCCAGACCAGGGCGGCGAGCATCGTCGCGAACGATGCGTGACGCGTGAGCCACGCGAATGTCGGGTACACGGTGACGAGCATCAGGATTGCCGCGACCGCCATCATGCGGATCCGTCCGGTACGATCGGACAGGTGGCCGACGACCGGCGTGACGAGCGTGAGCACGAAGCCGGTCGCGAGCGTCGCCGCGAAGCCCGTCGACGCGGGCAGCCCGAGCTGCTTGATCGCATAGGTCGGCATGTATAGCACCATGTAGTTGATCGCCGTCGAAATCACGAGCGCGCCGACCGACAGCAGCAGCCGCAACTTCTGATCCGCGAACAACTCGCGCACGGGCGCTTCCGAGCGTGCCTGCGTCTTGAACTCGACGCCTTCGTCGACGTAGCGGCGGATGTACAGCCCGACCGGGCCGATCGCGAGCCCGAACAGGAACGGCACGCGCCAGCCCCAGCTTTCGAGTTGCGCGGTCGTCAGCGTGGATGTCAACAGGGCGCCGAAGCCCGATGCGAGCAGCGTCGCGAGGCCCTGGCTCGCGAACTGCCAGCTCGACATGAAACCGCGCCGCTGCGGTGCATGCTCGACGAGGAACGCGGTCGAGCTCGCGAATTCTCCGCCCGCGGAAAAGCCCTGCATCAGCCGCGACAGCATGATCCCGAGCGGCGCGAGTATGCCGATCGCCGCGTAGGTCGGCATCAGCGCGATCAGCAGCGTGCCGGCCATCATCATCGCGATCGACAGCAGCAGCGACGCCTTGCGGCCCGCGCGATCCGCGTACGCGCCGAGCACGAAGCCGCCGATCGGCCGGATCAGGTAGGACAGCCCGAACGTGCCGAGCGTGAGCATCAGCGACGTCGCTTCGCTCGTCGCGGGGAAGAACAGCTTGGCGATCGTCACCGCGAAGAAGCCGTAGACGATCAGGTCGAACCATTCGAGTGCGTTGCCGATCGACGCCGCGAAGATGATGCGCCGGATCTTCGCGGCGCTGGGGCGGGCGGCTTCCTGCGAGGTCAGGGTGGTCGTGTTCATCGTGTGAGCAGGTCCCGTGAAAGGGGCGAAGCGCGTTACAGGGCGGCGCCGGTCGCGGCGGGCGCCGCGCGGCGAACGGTCGGCGCGTCGTCGCCGAGATCCCAGAAGAGGCCGGCCATCATCTGCAGCCCCTCGCTGACGACGCTCGCGAGCAGGTGCTCGTCCGGCGCGTGCTGCGAGCATGCCGGGTACGAGTGCGGCACCCACAGCGTCGGCAGCCCGAGGGTGTCGGCGAACACTTCGTTCGGCAGCGTGCCGCCGAGATTCGGCAGGATCGCGGGCTTCTTGCCGGTGGTCCGCGCCAGCGACGCGACGGCCCAGCGGACCCACGGATCGTCCGGCGGCACGCGCGTCGCCGGGGCGCCCCTTTCGACGTCGATCTCGATGTCGGCGAAGCCGTGCGCATCGAGGTGCGTGCGCAGATGCGCATGCAGCGCTTCCCAGTCGGTGCCGACGACGAAGCGCAACTGGCAGTGCGCATACGCGGCGGGCGGGATCGCATTGACGGGGTGCTCGGGGTTGCCGGCCTTGAACGCGAGGATCTCGAACGTGTTCCAGCCGAACACGCGCTCGGCCGCGGTGAGGCCGGGCTCGCCCCAGCCGGCGTCGAGCGCCGGGTCGCCGGGGCCGCCGCCAACGGAGAGATCGGCGAGCGCATCGCGCACGGCGGCCGGGATCGGCGGCGGACGCAGCCCCGCGACGCGAATCGCGCCGCGCGCGTCGACGAGGCTCGCGAGCGCATGGGCGAGTACGATCGCCGGATTGCGCAGCAGCCCGCCCCAGTTGCCGGAGTGATGCGCGCCGTCGCGGGCGCGCAGGCTCAGCTTGAAATTGACCGAGCCGCGCGAACCGAGGAAAACCGTTGGGCGCGCGGCGGCGATGCGCGGGCCGTCGGACGCGATCAGCACGTCGGCCGCGAGCGCGTCGCGCTCCAGGCGGCACAGCGCATCGAGGCCCGGCGAACCCGTTTCCTCGCCCATCTCGATCAGCAGCTTCGCGTTGAAGCCAAGCTGGCCGCCGCGCGCGTCGAGCACGCTCGCCAGCGCGGCCAGGTTGATGGTGTGTTGGCCCTTGTTGTCGGCGCTGCCGCGGCCGTACCAGCGGTCGCCGTCGGCCGTCAGCGTCCACGGCGACAGCGGTGCGCGCCATTGCGCGTCGTAGCCGCGCACGACGTCGCCGTGGCCATAGATCAGCACGGTCGGCAGTGCATCGTCTTCGTGGCGCGATGCGAGCAGGAACGGGCCGCCGCCGTCGACGGGGTTGTCGACGATCCGCGACGTGAAGCCGAGGCGCGCGGCTTCGGGGGCGATCTCGTCGGTCAGGTACGCGCGCAGCGCGGCATCGTTGCCGCTTTCCTGACTTTCGGTGCGCAGGCCGACGCGGCGGCTCAGGGTCGTGAAGAACGCACCGGATTCGAACTGGTTCAGCGCGTGCTGGATGGCGGCGGTACGGCTCAAGTCGTGCTCCTTGATCGGGTTCGCTGCACGCGCCGGATCGTGCCTGCAGCGTGAGGTGCGATCGATTCTAGAAAGCCGTTTTTTTTGTCACAATGATCGAATTTCGAACCTTTCTTTGCCGAAAAGGCAAAGCAGCGCGGCCGGCAGCCGGGCGGAGACAGAACGATGGCGGCTTTCCTGCATGGCCTGGCATTGCGGTATTTCGTCGAAGTGGCGCGCACCGGCTCGATCAGTGACGCGTCCGCGCGGCTGCACGTGGCCGTATCGGCGATCAGCCGCCAGATCGCGAAACTGGAGAGCGAGCTTGGCGCACCGCTGTTCGAGCGCCGGCCGCGCGGAATGGCGCTGTCGGAGGCCGGCGAGCGGCTCCTGGCGTTCGCGCAGCGCAGCCTGCTCGAGGCCGAGCATGTGATGAAGGACATCGGCGGGCTCGATGTGCTGCACGGGAGCCTGCTGAAGATCGCATGCTCGGAAGGGTTCGCGATCGATTTCCTGCCCGGCACGCTCGCCAGTTTCAAGGCGCGCCATCCGGGCGTCGATTTCTCCGTCTGGGTGGTGTCGCCGGCGGACGCGACGCGGCGGGTGCGCGACGGCGACGTGGACATCGCGCTGAGCTTCAGCCTCGCGCCGGAGAAGGGCGTGCGTGTCGAGCACACCGAGCGCGCGCCGATCTTCGCGCTGGTGCGGCACGACCATCCGCTCGCGACGCGAGAAGCGGTGTCGCTCGCCGATGTCGCGCGTCATCCGCACGTGCTGCCCGAGGCCGGCACGACGGTGCGCCAACTGATCGACATCGCGTGCGCGCTCGACGGGCTGCTGCTCGAGCCCGAACTGACGAGCAACAACACGGCGGCGATGTACGGCTACGCACGGCGCACGGGCGCGGTGATGTTTACGGGGCTGCTGTCGGTGCGCGATCGCTGCGCCGCGGACGGCGTCGTCGTCGTGCCCGTGACGAACCCGCAGCTGCGCGAGCGCAGCATCCAGGTGCAGACGATGGCGGGGCGCGATCTACCCGCGTCGGTTCGTGCGTTCCGCGACCATCTGATCGATGCGATGCAGGCCGCCTCGGCGCCGCCGACCGCCGCGCGCGGCCCGAGACGCCGGCCGTGAGATAATCGTCAATCCGCCTTCCGCGCCCATGCGACTCATCGAGCCGCATCGCCCCTGTTCGACGCCAAATTGAAGAACCTGCTTGTTACCCTCGATCACGCCGGTGAGTTCGACGAGATCATCGACGTGCGCACGCCGCTCGAGTTCGCCGAGGATCATATCCCTGGCGCGCTGAACGCGCCCGTACTCAGCAATGAGGAGCGCGTGCTCATCGGCACGATGTACCGGCAGGTGTCGCCGTACGAGGCGACCCGGGTCGGCGCGGCGATCGTCGCGCGCAACATCGCACGCCATCTCGATACGACGTTCGCCGACCGTCCGCGCAACTGGCGGCCGCTGATCTACTGCTGGCGCGGCGGCAAGCGCTCGGGCTCGATGACGACCTGGTTCAACCTGATCGGCTGGAAAGCGCGCCAGCTCGACGGCGGCTACAAGGCGTACCGCCAGTCGGTGTGCGCGACGCTCGACTCGCTGCCGACGCGCTTTCGCTACATCGCGCTCGTCGGCCACACGGGCTGCGGCAAGACGCGCCTGCTGAACGCACTGCGCGACGTGGGCGCGCAGACGCTCGACCTCGAGGCGCTTGCGTGCCATCGCGGTTCGCTGCTCGGCGCGCTTCCGGGCAAGCCGCAGCCGGCGCAGAAGGGGTTCGACTCCGGGCTCGTCGAAACACTCGGGCGTTTCGACCCCGAATGGCCGGTGTTCGTCGAATCGGAAAGCCGCAGGATCGGGCTCGTGCAGTTGCCGATCGCGTTGATCGAAGCGTTTCACGCAGGGCCGTGGGTGCATGTCGACGCGGCGCACGACGAGCGCATCGCATTCCTCCTCGACGATTATGCTCACCTGTTCGACGAACCGGAGACCTTCAAGGCGCAGCTCGATCGGTTGATCGGGCTGCATAGCCGCGAACAAGTAACACGCTGGAAGGCGCTGATCGATGCGGACGCGCGGGCGGAGCTGTTCACCGAGCTGATCGACAAGCATTACGATCCCGCCTATGCGCGCACCTATCGCGCGACCTACAACAAGCCGAACCGGGCGCTGACGTTCACGTTCCGGCCCAACGCCGCCGACGGGCGCGATCAGGCGCGTGCGCTGCTGGCCGCACTCGCGCAAGCCGGGCTGCCCGCATCGGCCGCGCTTGCCGCAGGCGCGACATCCGAATCCGACCAAGACCAATCGACGACCACACGATGACGACCACACGTACCCAACCCAGTCCGACCCTCGGCTGGATGACCTTCCTGCTGATCGCGGTCGCGGGCCTGTTCTATGTGAAATGGTTCCCGTACTACAACAAGGCGTTCGTTGCCGCCGAGCATCATTCGATCGGCCAGTCGATCCTGATGGGCACGTCGGCGGCCGCTCCCGAGCCGTCGCTGAAGGCCGCGCTCGATTACGCGTGGGCGTACGGCAAGGCGATCTGGCAGGCGATGGTGCTGGGCCTGCTGCTCGGTTCGGCCGTGCAGGCGCTGCTGCCCGCGCACTGGGTTGCACGCGTGCTCGGCCGCACCGGCTTCGGCAGCGTCGCCGCGGGCGGACTGCTGTCGCTGCCCGGCATGATGTGCACGTGCTGCGCGGCGCCGGTCGTCGCGGGGCTGCGTGCGCGCCATGCATCGCCGGGCGGCGCGGTCGCGTTCTGGCTCGGCAACACGGTGCTGAACCCGGCGGCGCTGGTGTTCATGGGCTTCGTGCTCGGCTGGCACTGGAGTGCGCTGCGTCTGGTGCTCGGCATCGCGATGGTGTTCGGGATCGGCTATCTGCTGAACCGCATCGCACGCCCTGAAGACCGCAGCATCGACGATGCACAGCTCGCCGCGCTGGCGGCCGAGCAGGCCGCGGCCGGCAATCCGTTCGTCCGCTGGATGAAGCTGCTTGCGCGCATGGCCGTGCGGCTCGTGCCCGAATACATCGTGCTCGTGCTGCTGCTCGGCGCCGCGCGCGCGTGGCTGTTCCCGCATATCGGCCCGGACATCGGCAATCATCTCGGCTGGATCGTCGCGTTCGCGGTCGCGGGCATGCTGTTCGTGATCCCGACGGCCGGCGAGGTGCCGATCATCCAGGCAATGCTGTCGCTCGGCATGGGCGTCGGCCCGGCCGCCGCGCTGCTGATGACGCTGCCGCCGATCAGCGTGCCGTCGCTCGCGATGCTCGCGCGTTCGTTCAAGCCCTACATGCTGGCCATCGTCGCGATCCTCGTCGTCGTGTTCGGGATCGCAAGCGGCCTGCTCGCGGTCGCGCTCGGGTTCTGACGCGCGCAAGCGGCGCGCCAATCGGGCGCAATCGTCGTATTCATCCGGCGCCGCCGTTTCACGCGTGCGGCGCCATTTACAAGAAGCAAACAGGAAAACGCATGACCCAACCGAAGATCCATCCTCGACTCGAAAAGGCGCTGACGCGCGGCGATCTCGCGATCCGCCAGGCCAATTCCGCGCGGGCGACTGCCGTGCTGAGCGCACTCGGCATGATGATCATCGAGGCCTCCGCAACGATCGGCGTCGAAGCCAGCATCGATATTCCGCAGGGCGACCGCATTTACGATCCGGTCAACGGCCTGTGGCCGCAGAAGATGCTGGTGTCGTTCGACGGCCCGGTGGACGAAGCCGACAAGGAAGAGCTGCGCTCGGTTTATCTGCTTGCCGATGATCCGGGCACGCAGTTCCGCGTCGAATGGCATCGCGCGGACGGCAAGCTGGGCCGCCAGGAAGGCGGCCCGCTCGCGACCGTCGCGTTCCTGACCGACGTCGAGATCCCGTGGAGCGACGACGACGAGTAACGTCGTCGCATGAAGCCGGCGCCCGGTGCGCCGGCCGTCAGCGCATCATCCGCCGGCGGAACAGCCATGCGGACAGCAGGAATCCGCCGACCGCGTAACCTGCGAGCACCGCGACATGCAGCGCGATGTCGGTCGCTGGCCGGCCGAGCATCGCGGGCCGAATCAACTCGACGGCATTCGCGAGCGGCAGCGCCTGCGCCGCATGCCGCGCGATCGGCGGCAACTGCGTGATCGGGAAGAACACGCCCGACAGCAGCAGCATCGGCGTCAGCACGAGCGTCTGATAAAACATGAAGAAATCGTAGGACGGCGCGAGCGCCGTGACGATCATCGCGATGCTTGCAAACGCGAGGCCGGCGAGCGCGATCACGGGCAGCGCCGCGAGCATCGACGGAAACCGCGCATAGCCGAGCGCCCCCGCGACGAGCATGATCGCAGCCCCCGACAGCATCGCCTTGCTGGCCCCCCAGACGATCTCGCCGAGCACGATGTCGCCGAGCGCGAGCGGCGTATGCATGATTGCTTCCCACGTGCGCTGCACGTGCATCCGCGAGAATCCCGAATACATCGACTCGAAGCTTGCGGACATCATCACGCTCGACCCGACCGTGCCGGCCGCGAGGAACGCGATATACGACACGCCGTCGACATGGCCGAGCATCAGGCCGAGCCCGAACCCCAACCCGAACAGATAGATCATCGGATCGGCGAGATTGCCGAACATCGACGCGAGCGCGAGCTTGCGCCAGACGAGATAGTTGCGCCGCCAGACGGCGATCCAGTTGGTCGCGTTCGCGGGCATCGCGATCGCGAAACGTGACACGCGCGGTGGTGCCGACGGTGCGGCGGCGGAATAGTTGCGGACGTCCATGATCGATCAGTCCTGCATTTCGCGGCCCGTGAGCCGCAGGAACACATCTTCGAGATTGGCCGGGCGATGCAGATAGCGCAACCCCGTGCGGCCCTTGAGTCGCGCACTGAGCGGTTCCGGGTCGCTCACGTAACAGAACAGCGTCTCGCCGCTGATCTCGGTGCGCTTCGCGAACGCCGACAGCTCGTCGCGCAGCGTGGCTGGATCGGGCCCGTAGATTTCGATCACGTCGCAGCCGATCTCCGATTCGATCAGTGCGTGCGGCGCGCCCTCGGCGATCTTGCGGCCTTCCTCGATCACGCACAGGCGGTCGCACAGGCGCTCGGCTTCTTCCATGAAGTGCGTGGTGATCAGGATCGTCTTGCCGCGTGCGAGCAGCGAGCGCAGCCGTTCCCACATCAGGTGACGCGCCTGCGGGTCGAGGCCCGTCGTCGGCTCGTCGAGCACCAGCACATCGGGATCGTTGACGAGCGCGCGGGCGAGCGTCAGGCGGCGCTTCATGCCGCCCGACAACTCGCCGACCTTCGCATTGGCCTTGTTCTCGAGCTTCGCGAATTCGAGCAGCGGCTTCACGAGCGCGTGCGCAGCCTGCGCCGACATGCCGAAATAGCGGCTGAACACGAGCAGGTTCTCGCGCACGGTGAAGTCGGGGTCGAGATTGTCGAACTGCGGGACGACCCCGACACGCTGGCGCGCATGCCGTGCACGCGATGGAACCGGTTCGCCGCAGAGCGAAATGGTGCCTGCATCGGGATGCGTGAGGCCGAGCAGCATTTTCAGCGTGGTGGTCTTGCCGGCGCCGTTCGGCCCGAGCAGGCCGTAGCATTCGCCGGCCTGTACGGTGAAGGACAGGCCGTTGACGACGAGCTTGCCGCCATAGCGTTTTTCGACGTTCCGGAAATCGATCGGTGCAGCGGACATGGGGTGGTTGTCGTTGTAAGCGGGCGCGGATGCGTTCCGCTTCCGGATGCCTGGCCGGTTGGCGAACCGATCGGACGATTGCGTGCCGCACCGGCATGGCCGAAGCGAACGACCCCGGCGCCTGTTGGCCCGATGGCGTACGGACGAGCCATTCTAGTGCATTGGTTGCGTCTCTTCCGGGCATGCCTGCACGGTGCGATGCATGTCCGCACCGATCGTGCACTGCATCATCGCGCACGAGCCGAGCGGGGCGAATCAGCGTTTTCCATCCCTTGCGTCCTGAATTGCGGCGCACCATGATGAATGTGTAGGCTCGTTGTCGCGATAGGGAGGCTTCATGGCTAGCTACAACAAGATTCTGTTGTGTTACGACGGCACGCTCGAAGGACGCAAGGCACTGCGCTGCGGCGCCAACCTCGCGATGGACCTGAAGGCCGAGACGCATTTGCTGTCGGTTGTCGATATGCGCTCGAGCATTGCGCAGAGCGCAGGTTTGCTGACCGACGTAGCGTGCGGCCGGTTCGAGGAAACCGCGCGCGAAATCCTGCAGGAAGGGGTGAACTGGCTGCGCGAGCGCGGCGTGCAGGCCGAAGGCCATTTCGCGTTCGGCTATCCGATCGACGAAATCGCGAATCTCGCGGCGGAACTGAAGGTCGACCTCGTCGTTGTCGGCCATCGGTGCCGTAGCGGCTTGTCGAGATGGTGGATGGGGTCGGGCAACACGCAACTGCTCGACCGCGTGAACTGCAGCATTCTGGTTGCGTGTTCGTCGGCGCAGGAGCAGAAGGCCGAAATCGCGCGTGAGCGTGAAGCGGCCACGGCGAACGGCAAATAATCCAATGATTCGATGACTGCCTGACCGGAGAATCGCGCCGGTCAGGCGTCGTGCCATATTCGTGGCGCGGCCGCTGACCGCGGCCACTCAAGACCTGTCAAGCGTGCAGGTCGATCGCGGACAACTTCCACGAGAACAGGCCGAAGCGGTGAAATATTGCCGCATAGCGCGTGCCGTCGGCACTGCGCTGGTAGGTCACGACGAATTCATCGATATTCCGGTAGCCGGCGCTCGTTTGCTGCGGGTGCGGCGCATGCGTTGCGTCGGCCGGGCTTGCCGATGCGGCAGCGGCGGGTGATTGCGATGGCGCTGCCGTGGTGGCCGCGTCGCTGCCCGGAGCGGTTGCGCTCGCCGGAGCCGGATTGGCTGCGGGTGCGGCCGGCGTGTTGCCCGGCGCATTGCTGCCTGGCGGCAAATTCGACCATTCAGGTGGACGCTCACCCGGATTGCCACGCGGCGGCCATCCGCTCATCAGCGCGGCCACGCCCTCCGGGGTTGCGTACGCATCGACCAGGGGGCCGATCAGTGCCGACCCGATCAGCGCACCGATCACCGCGAACGGATTGTTCTTCTTCACTGCGTCGATCCGGCGCATCAACTCTTCCGTGACCTGCTGCTTCAGGCTGATGCGCAGCGACGGGAAATCGACATACTCACTGATGGCCTGCGCATCGCGCGCATCGATCGCCGATTTCAGGCGACCGAGCGCGACGTATGGCGACGCGTAGCCATAGCCGATCGCCGCAATGATGGCGACGGCCAGCACGACGATCAGCAGGGGCTTGAGCCGCCATGCGCGGCCCGAAGATCCGGTCACGTTGCCTCCGGTGCGGGGATATTCCGCAATCAGAGACCGCCTGGCGTGGCCGATCGTTCCTCCGCGATGCAGCGATCGATCATCCGGCACACGGCATCGATCGTGCCGACCATGATCAGGCGCGAACGGCCGTGATAGACGCGCACCGGCGCGCGGCGCGCGGGTTCGGCGTGATTCAGGCCGGCGTTCAGCGATACCCGCGCGAAAGCGGGAAGCGCCGACGGCAGCAGGGACGCCTGCCGTTCGACTGCGACTTCTTCTTGCACGGGCGCCGCCGCGGACAGCGGTGCGCAGGGCGTGCGGCCGCGCAGGTGACGCAGGCGACCGAATTGACGGAAAGGCAGCAGACGGGAAAGGCGTTCCATGATGTTCTCCTGAGCGAGACGGAATGTCAGAGTTCGCCCGAGCGAATCAGCCCGACGGCGATGCCTTCCAGCGCGAATTCCGCGCTGCCGGCCTTGACGAAGATGTTTTCGTAATCCGGGTTCTCCGCGATCAGCTCGAGACCGCCAGGCCGGCGCATCAGGCGCTTGACCGTGACGTCGTCGCCGAGACGCGCAACGATGATCTGGCCGTCCTTCGCTTCCGTGCGCTTCTGCACGGCGAGGAGGTCGCCGTCGAGGATGCCGGCGTCGCGCATCGACAGGCCGCGCACTTTCAGCAGGTAATCGGGCTTGCTGGAGAACAGCGCGGGATCGCACGCGTAATGCTGCGAGATGTGCTCCTGCGCAAGGATCGGGCTACCGGCCGCGACGCGGCCGACGAGCGGCAGCGACAGCTGCATCAGGCCGGCGTGCGGCAGCGTGAACTGGTGCGGGGCATCGTCGATGCCGAGCAGGCGGATGCCGCGCGATGCGCCGGCGGCCAGCTCGATCACACCCTTGCGCGCCAGCGCGCGCAGGTGCTCCTCGGCCGCATTCGGCGAGCTGAAGCCCAGTTCGGCCGCGATCTCGGCACGGGTGGGCGGGAATCCGGAGCGCTCGATCGCGCGACGGATCAAGTCGAACACTTGCTGCTGACGGGCGGTGAGTTTGGTCATGGCTCAACTGTATGGATAGACAGTGAGCTGTATTTTTATACAGTAGTTCGCGAATTTCAAGTGTTACTTGAGGTTCGACGCGATCGCGCCGGTTCCGGCGCGATTTCGCGACGCCCGGACGCCGGTTCATCTGCCGCAACCGTCCATCCAGCCTGCGTTAGCACTTTTGAGTATTAAAAAATGAGGAACGATTATTTTTAATCATGTAACCCGTTCGTTAGACTGGCCCGACATCGCAATACCGACAACACTGGAGAACCAAGGATGGGCAAGCGCAACACGGGGCTGGTGGGCGGGGTGGGCCGCCTGATCGCAACACTCGCGCTGGGCGCGGCGGCGGCGCTGGGCGTCGCGACGCACGCGCAGGCCGATACGACCTTCCTGAACGTGTCGTACGACCCGACGCGTGAGCTGTATCAGGACTTCAACCAGGCGTTCGGCAAGGAGTGGAAGGCGAAGACGGGCGAGACCGTCAACTTCAAGCAGTCGCACGGCGGCTCGGGCGCGCAGGCGCGCTCGGTGCTCGACGGCCTCCAGGCCGACGTCGTGACGCTGGCGCTGGCGTACGACATCGACGCGCTCGCGAACAAGGGCCTCGTCAGCAAGGACTGGCAGAAGCGGCTGCCCGACAACGCGTCGCCGTACACCTCGACGATCGTGTTCCTGGTGCGCAAGGGCAATCCGAAGGGGATCAAGGACTGGGACGACCTGACCAAGCCGGGCATCTCGATCGTCACGCCGAATCCGAAGACGTCGGGCGGCGCGCGCTGGAACTACCTGGCCGCATGGGCATACGCGGTGCACAAGCCGGGCGGCAACGAGCAGACGGCGAAGGAATTCGTCACGAAGCTGTACAAGAACGCGGGCGTGCTCGATTCGGGCGCGCGCGGCGCGACCACGAGCTTCGTGCAGCGCGGGATCGGCGACGTGCTGATCGCATGGGAAAACGAGGCATTCCTGTCGGTCAAGGAGTTCGGTACCGACAAGTTCGAGATCGTCGTGCCGTCGGTGAGCATCCTGGCCGAGCCGCCCGTCGCGGTGGTCGACAAGGTGGTCGACAAGAAGGGCACGCGCAAGCTGGCCGATGCATACCTGAACTTCCTGTACAGCCCGCAGGGCCAGGAGATCGCGGCGCGCAACTACTACCGGCCGCGTTCGAAGAATGTGCCGGCGGAGCTGACGAAGCAGTTCCCGAAGCTGAAGCTGTACACGGTCGACGATACCTTCGGCGGCTGGACGAATGCGCAGAAGACGCATTTCGCGGACGGCGGCGTGTTCGATTCGATCTACAAGCCGCAGTAACGCCATAACGACAGCGGCGCGCCACGATAGCGCGCCGCATCCCCGACGGTCCGCCGGCGCGATTCACTGCGCCGGCGTTTGCGTCGGACCCATGAGCAGCATCGACCCAGCAAGAGCATCCGATGACGACGTACACCTTTCGCAAGCCGAGCGCGCTGCCCGGTTTCGGCGTGACGCTAGGCATCACGGTGGCCTATTTGAGCCTCGTGGTGCTGATACCGCTCGCCGCCACGTTCCTGAAGACCGCGACGCTGTCGTGGGACCAGTTCGTCACCGCCGTCACGTCGCCGCGCGTGCTCGCGTCGTACCGGCTGACGTTCTCCTCCGCGCTCGGCGGCGCGCTGATCAACGCCGTGTTCGGCTTTCTCGTCGCGTGGGTGCTCGTGCGCTACACGTTCCCGTTCAAGCGCCTCGTCGATGCGATCGTCGACCTGCCGTTCGCGCTGCCGACGTCGGTCGCCGGCATTTCGCTCGCGGCCGTTTACGCGACCAACGGCTGGGTCGGCCAGTATCTCGCGCCGCTCGGCATCAAGATCGCGTTCACGCCGGCCGGCGTGCTGGTCGCGCTGACCTTCATCGGGCTGCCGTTCGTCGTGCGCACGGTGCAGCCGGTGCTCGAGGATTTTGAGCGCGAGCAGGAAGAGGCCGCCGCGTGCCTCGGCGCGTCGCGCTGGCTGACGTTCCGCCGCGTCGTGCTGCCGGCCGTGCTGCCGGCGCTCCTCACCGGGTTCGCACTCGCGTTCGCGCGCGCGCTCGGGGAATACGGGTCGGTGATCTTCATCGCCGGCAACGTGCCGATGAAATCCGAGATCACGTCGCTGCTGATCATCACGAAGCTCGAGCAGTACGACTACGCGGGCGCGACCGCGCTCGCGGTCGTGATGCTCGTCGTGTCGTTCCTGATGCTGCTGCTGATCAACACGCTGCAGTGGTATCTGCAGCGCAGGACGAGCAAGGGCGCAAGCGGCCCCGCGCCCGCCACCGTCACCGCCGTTGCGGCAGGAGGCCAGCAATGAGCCAGGAGGCCACCGTCGTGCTGAAAACCCCGTCGTCGGCCGCGCAAGGGCGCGCCGCGAAGCGGCTCGACCCCGTCAGCGAGTCGCGCGTCGTGCGCTGGCTGCTCACGGGCATCGCGCTGGCGTTCCTCGCGTTCTTCCTCGTCGTGCCGCTCGCCGCGGTGTTCGTCGAGGCGCTGAGAAAGGGCGTCGGCTTCTATCTCGAATCGCTGGCCGACCCCGACGCGTGGTCGGCGATCAAGCTGACGCTGACCGTCGCCGCGATCGCCGTGCCGCTGAACCTCGTGTTCGGCGTGTGCGCATCGTGGGCGATCGCGAAATTCGAATTCCGCGGCAAGGCGCTGCTGACGACGCTGATCGACCTGCCGTTCTCGGTGTCGCCGGTGATCTCGGGTCTCGTGTACGTGCTGCTGTTCGGCGCGCAGGGCTGGCTCGGGCCATGGCTGCAGGATCACGACGTGCAGATCATCTTCGCGGTGCCGGGCATCGTGCTCGCGACGATCTTCGTCACGTTCCCGTTCGTTGCGCGCGAGCTGATTCCGCTGATGCAGGCACAAGGCACCGACGAGGAAGAAGCCGCGCGCGTGCTCGGTGCATCCGGCTGGCAGATCTTCCGCCGCGTGACGCTGCCGAACGTGAAGTGGGGGCTGCTGTACGGCGTGATCCTGTGCAATGCGCGCGCGATGGGCGAGTTCGGCGCGGTGTCGGTCGTATCCGGCCACATCCGCGGCCAGACCGACACGATGCCGCTGCACGTCGAGATCCTGTACAACGAATACAACTTCGCGGCGGCGTTCGCGGTGGCGTCGGTGCTGGCGCTGCTCGCGCTCGTCACGCTCGCGCTGAAGCTGCTCGCCGAGCGCCATCTCGCCGCCGAACTGGCCGGCGCGCGCGACACCGTTCCCGCACATGCCGGCCCCGTCGCCGCCGTGTCGTCGAAATCGTAAAGAGGCAACCAGAATGGGTATCACCGTCCGTAACCTTCAGAAGCGCTTCGGCGATTTCACGGCGCTCGACAACGTATCGCTCGACTTCCCGCCCGGCGAGCTGGTCGCGCTGCTGGGGCCGTCCGGCTGCGGCAAGACCACGCTGCTGCGCGTGATCGCGGGCCTCGAGCACGCGGATGCCGGCCAGGTCGTGTTGCAGGGGCTCGACGTCGCGTCGGTCGGCGCACGTGATCGCCAGGTCGGTTTCGTGTTCCAGCACTACGCATTGTTCCGCCACATGACGGTGTTCGAGAACGTCGCGTTCGGGCTGCGCGTGAAGCCGCGTCGCGAGCGGCCGTCGGAAAGCGCGATCCGCGACAAGGTGCACGAGTTGCTGAAGCTCGTGCAGCTCGACTGGCTCGCGCAGCGCTATCCGTCCGAGCTGTCGGGCGGCCAGCGCCAGCGCATCGCGCTCGCTCGCGCACTCGCGGTCGAGCCGAAGGTGCTGCTGCTCGACGAACCGTTCGGCGCGCTCGACGCGAAGGTCCGCAAGGAACTGCGCGGCTGGCTGCGTCGCCTGCATGACGACCTGCACATCTCGACGATCTTCGTCACGCACGACCAGGAGGAGGCGCTGGAAGTCGCGGACCGCATCGTCGTGCTGAACCGCGGCCATGTCGAGCAGGTCGGCAGCCCGCAGGACGTCTACGATCATCCGCAGAGCGCGTTCGTCTACGAGTTCCTCGGCGCGGCCAACCGGCTGCCGGGCACGGTCGCCGGGCGTGGCTTCGTCGCCGAGGGCGCGGCCGCGCCGATCGAGGTCGATGCCGATTTCGCGGGCCCCGCGAACGCCTATGTGCGTCCGCACGACCTGCAGCTGTGGCCGGTTGGCGAAGGGCACCGCGACGGCATCGCGGTGGACGTGCGCCGCGTGATTCCGCTCGGCGGGTCGGTGCGCGTGGAACTCGAGGCGCGTGCGGGCGGCGCGCTCGAGGCGGAACTCGATCGCGATGCGTGGCGTGCGCTGTCGCTGCAGGTCGGCGATGGCGCGACCGCCGTGCCGCGCGCCGTGAGGGTGTTTCCCGCGCGTTAACGCAAAAATGCAGGGCAGGGGGCGGAAATTGCTCCGATTCGACAATCAAACAACGACAGCCTAAGAGGCATACCCATGAATTTTCAGCAATTGCGGTTCGTGCGCGAAGCGGTGCGCCAGAACATGAACCTGACGGAAGTCGCGAACGTGCTGTACACGTCGCAGTCGGGCGTGTCGAAGCAGATCAAGGATCTCGAGGATGAGCTGGGTGTCGACATCTTCATCCGGCGCGGCAAGCGGCTGACGGGGCTCACGGAGCCCGGCAAGGCCGTGCACCAGCTGATCGAGCGGATGCTGCTCGACGCCGAGAACCTGCGCCGCGTCGCGCGCCAGTTCGCGGATCAGGACAGCGGCCACCTCGTCGTCGCGACGACACACACGCAGGCGCGTTACGCGCTGCCGAAGGTGATCCGGCAGTTCACCGACGTGTTCCCGAAGGTGCATCTCGCGCTGCGCCAGGGCAGCCCGCAGCAGATCGCGCAGATGATCCTGAACGGCGAGGCCGATCTCGGCATCTCGACCGAGGCGCTCGACCGCTATCCGGACATCGTCACGTTCCCGTGCTATTCGTGGCACCACACGGTCGTCGTGCCGAAGGGCCATCCGCTCGTCGGCCGCGAGAACCTGACGCTCGAGGAAATCGCCGAGTATCCGATCATCACGTACGACCAGGACTTCACGGGCCGCTCGCACATCGACCAGGCGTTCACGGCGGCGGGTGCCGTGCCCGACGTCGTGCTGACCGCGATCGACGCGGACGTGATCAAGACTTACGTCGAGCTTGGGATGGGGATCGGCGTCGTCGCCGCGATGGCCTACGATCCGCAGCGTGACACGGGGCTCGTCGCGCTCGATACGCAGCACCTGTTCGAGGCGAGCACGACACGGGTCGGGCTGCGCAAGGGCGCGTTCCTGCGCGCGTATGCGTACCGGCTGATCGAGATGTTCGCGCCGCACCTGAACGAAGCGGAAATCGCGGGGATGTTGCGCGAAGCCGTTTGACGGCAGCGCGTCGTGCGCCATCCACGCGATCGCCGCGGATGGCGCGACATACCTGCGCGGGTTGTCATGTATCGGGCAGCGGCAGGCGATCTGCCGCCGCCTCGGTTGTTCGACTCACGGAATCATCGACCGCCATCGCGGTTTCCCGTCCAATTCTTCGCCGCACACGGCGAACGACATGCATTCGCTTGCCAGCGCAACGACAGGAACAAGCAGGCACGCCTGAACGCCTCGTTTCGGCGGCGGCCGTCATCCATACCGGACGATCCGTATTGCTGCAGATATGATTCAATGCGTGCGAATGCCGGCTGACGCAGGGTCGCGTGGCCCCGCGGTCACCTTCCTGACCGGCCGGTCGGCGCCGGTGACGCAATGAGCCGCACCGGGACGAAGTGCGGAAGGCGCAGCCGGCAGGCCGTCCACCTTCACAAAACAATGCACGCGGATTGCCGGTCCCGACACACTCGGAGACATATCGCGCAACTCGCGACACGCGTGACGAAGAGGTAAGCAATGCGTCTGAAATGGTTTCTCTTTTCCTTCGAAGGCCGGATCGGGCGCCAGCCGTGGTGGATCTACGCGCTGGCTTCCACGGTGCTCGGCGCGATTTTCGATGCGGGTTCCCGCGGCGCGCCGGAAGAGGATCTGCCGCTGCTGGCGATGCTGGTGCTCGTCGCCATTGCGGTCGTCGCGGTGTGGTCGTCGATTGCGGTCGGCGTGAAGCGGCTGCACGACATCGACAAGTCGGGATGGTGGATGCTGTTGCTGTTCGTGCCGATTGTCGGCGCGCTTGCGTTGTTCGTGATGAACGGCTTCATCGCCGGCACGCCGCATGCAAACCGCTTCGGCGAGCCGCCGTCAGCCGGCGAAGACGAGCCGGCGCCGCAGGATCCGGCGTGATACGCGCTCCGAATAAACCCTTAAATATTGATCAGACAGGTTGCGCGCCGACACGAATCGGTACAGCATAGTTTCCACTCCGCCGGCGTTCCGCCGGCGGTGGCGTGTAAACGACAGCACGCGTCAGGCAGTCGGCCGTCTGCCTCGCTTCCATTTCGTTGTACCGACAGCAGCACCGATGGCCGTTGCCCGGGTAGTGTGGCGCAAACGTTTGCTCACATTAAAACAACAGTCAACAATCGTCCGGCCCTTAGGGCCAGTCGCCAGGAGATGCGTATGAATGTCCTCTTTCGCCGTCGCTTCCTGACCGCCGCGCTCGCCGTCGTCGCGGTCGCCGCCGCACCGGCCGTCCACGCGCAGTCTAGGGCCAAGCCGAAGGTCGCGCTCGTGATGAAGTCGCTCGCCAACGAGTTCTTCCTGACGATGGAAACGGGCGCGAAGGAATACCAGAAACACAACGCGAACCAGTTCGACCTGATCACCAACGGCATCAAGGACGAGACCGACACGGCGAACCAGATCCGTATCGTCGAGCAGATGATCGTGTCGAAGGTCGACGCGATCGTGCTCGCGCCGGCTGATTCGAAGGCGCTCGTGCCGGTCGTGAAGAAGGCGGTCGACGCGGGCATCATCGTCGTCAACATCGACAACCGGCTCGATCCCGATGTGCTGAAGTCGAAGAACCTGAACGTGCCGTTCGTCGGTCCGGACAACCGCAAGGGCGCGCGCAAGATCGGCGATTACCTCGCGAAGCGGCTGAAGGCGGGCGACCAGGTCGGCATCGTCGAAGGTGTGTCGACGACGACGAACGCGCAGCAGCGCACGGCCGGTTTCCAGGACGCGATGAAGGCGGGCGGGATGAAGGTCGTGTCGGTGCAATCCGGCGAATGGGAGATCGACAAGGGCAATGCGGTCGCTGCCGCGATGCTCAACGAGTACCCGAACCTGAAGGCGCTGCTGTGCGGCAACGACAACATGGCGATCGGCGCCGTGTCGGCCGTGCGCGCGGCCGGCAAGCAGGGCAAGGTGTTCGTGGTCGGCTACGACAACATCAACGCGATCAAGCCGATGCTGAAGGACGGCCGCGTGCTCGCGACCGCCGACCAGTACGCAGCGAAGCAGGCCGTGTTCGGTATCGACACGGCGCTCAAGGCGATCGCAGAGCATCGCAAGCAGGCCGACATGTCGGGCGTGGTCGAGACGCCGGTGGATCTCGTGACGAAGTGACGCGGCCCCGATGCGGCCGCCGCCCTCAAGAATTTGGCGTGGCGGCCGTTATCCGGGGTGAGCGCGATCACGGCCACTGCATGCACATGCACTTGTGAGCGTCACACCCGCGCGCCGCGTGCGCGCGGCCGCAACCAGGATCGCGATGGACCCGACTTTCCAACCCTCCCGCGCAGCCACTCCCGTGCTGTCCGTATCCGGCGTCGGCAAGACCTATGCCGAACCCGTGCTCGCCGACGTCACGCTGACGCTCGAGCCGGGCCACGCGCTAGCGTTGACGGGGGAGAACGGCGCCGGCAAGAGCACGCTGTCGAAGATCATCGGCGGGCTCGTCGAACCGAGCGCCGGCACGATGCACCTCGGCGGCCAGCCGTATGCGCCGGCGAGCCGGGCGCAGGCCGAGGCGCTCGGCGTGCGCATGGTGATGCAGGAACTGAACCTGCTGCCCACGCTGACGGTCGCCGAGAACCTGTTCCTGAACCGCCTGCCGCGGCGTTTCGGGATCATCGATCGCGCGCGGCTGCGCGACGATGCGCGGGCCGCGATGGCGCAGGTCGGGCTCGACACGGTCGATCCCGATACGCCGGTGGGCGCGCTCGGTATCGGCCACCAGCAGATGGTCGAGATCGCGCGCAACCTGATCGGCGACTGCCGCGTGCTGATTCTCGACGAACCGACCGCGATGCTGACGGCGCGTGAAGTCGAGTTGTTGTTCGAACAGATCGACCGGCTGAAGGCGCGCGGCGTCGCGATCATCTACATCTCGCACCGGCTCGAGGAACTCGCGCGTGTCGCCGAGCGCGTCGCGGTGCTGCGCGATGGCCGGCTCGTGCATGCGGGCGACATGGCGGCGACGACGTCCGACGGGCTCGTCACGCTGATGGTCGGGCGCGAGATCGGCGAGCACATCGATCTCGGCGAGCGCCATATCGGCGCGCCGCGGCTCGTCGTGTCGGGCCTCACCCGCGGGGCGGCGGTGCGCGACGTGTCGCTCGAGGTGCGCGCGGGCGAGATCTTCGGCATCTCGGGGTTGATCGGCGCGGGGCGTACCGAACTGCTGCGGCTGATCTACGGCGCGGATGCGCCGGACGCGGGGACGATCGCGGTCGGCCAGCCGCCGAAGCCGACGCGGATCGCCTCGCCCGTCGAGGCGGTGAAGCACGGCATCGCGCTGATCACCGAGGATCGCAAGGGCGAGGGGCTGCTGCTGACGCAGTCGATCACCGCGAACGTGTCGCTCGGCCAGCTCGACCGGCTCGCGCGCGGCGGGATCGTCGACGGCGCGCGCGAAACGGCGCTCGCCGAACAGCAGATCGACGCGCTACGGATCCGCACGCACGGCGCGACGCAGGCGGTCGGCGAGCTGTCGGGCGGTAACCAGCAGAAGGTCGTGATCGGACGCTGGCTCGCGCGCGACATGGGCGTGCTGCTGTTCGACGAGCCGACGCGCGGGATCGACGTCGGCGCAAAGTTCGAGATCTACACTTTGATGGGCGCGCTCGCGCGCGAAGGCCGCGCGCTTGTCGTCGTGTCGAGCGACCTGCGCGAGCTGATGCTGATCTGCGACCGGATCGGCGTGATGTCGGCCGGCCGCATGACCGCCGTGTTCGAGCGCGGCAACTGGACCCAGGATGCGCTGCTGGCAGCGGCGTTCGCCGGCTTCGGCCGCGAGACGCCGCCGGGCGGCGCGCAGCATCCGGACGCAGGGCAGGCGCCAGGCGCCGCCCCGGGCACTTCGACGACAGGACGACAGCAATGACCCAGCCTCCCGTAACCCCGACCGACGCAGGCGCGCAGCAGGACGTGACGGGGCGCCGCGCGCGCACGCTGTCCGGCACGCGGCTCGGCCTGTCGAACTACCTCGGGCTCGCCGGCGCGCTCGCCGCGATGATCGTGCTGTTTTCGACGCTGAGCTCGCATTTCCTGACCTACGATACGTTCAGCACGATCGCGAACGAGATTCCCGATCTCGTCGTGATGTCGGTCGGGATGACCTTCGTGCTGATCATCGCCGGGATCGACCTGTCGGTCGGCTCGGTGCTCGCGCTCGCCGCGTCGATGGTCAGCGTCGCCGCGCTGAAATGGCAGTGGGGGCCGCTGCCGGCCGCGCTGATCGGCATCGCGGTCGCGACCGTCACGGGCGCGCTGACGGGCGCGGTCACGGTCGGCTGGCGGATCCCGTCGTTCATCGTGTCGCTCGGTGTGCTGGAGGCCGCGCGCGGCCTTGCGTACCAGCTGACGAATTCGCGCACGGCCTACATCGGCGACGCGTTCGATTTCCTGTCGAACCCGATCGCGCTCGGCATCTCGCCGGCGTTCCTGATCGCGGTCGCGGTAATGATCGCGGCCCAGTTCGTGCTGACGCGCACCGTGTTCGGACGCTATCTCGTCGGAATCGGCACGAACGAAGAAGCCGTCCGACTTGCAGGGGTTAACCCGAAGCCGTATAAAATCCTCGTATTCGCGTTGATGGGCGCGCTCGCAGGGCTTGCGTCGCTGTTCCAGATTTCGCGGCTCGAAGCGGCCGACCCGAATGCGGGCGTCGGCCTCGAACTGCAGGTGATCGCCGCCGTCGTGATCGGCGGCACGAGCCTGATGGGCGGGCGCGGCTCGGTGATCAGCACGTTCTTCGGCGTGTTGATCATCTCCGTGCTGGCCGCGGGGCTGGCGCAGATCGGCGCGAACGAGCCGACGAAACGGATCATCACCGGCGCGGTGATCGTGGTGGCGGTCGTGCTCGATACGTATCGCAGCCGGCGCACGCGCGTGCGGTAGAAAGACAGACAGAACAGACCAGAGAGAAACGGGAAATGGCGACGATCAAGGATGTGGCGGCCATGGCGGGCGTGTCGTTTACGACTGTCTCGCACGTGGTGAACAATTCGCGACCGGTTTCCGCGGACGTGCGTGCGAAGGTCGAGGGGGCAATCCGCGAGCTGAATTACGTGCCGTCGGCGGTGGCACGCTCGCTGAAGGCGCGTGCGACGGCGACCATCGGCCTCGTCGTGCCGAACAGCACGAATCCGTACTTCGCGGAGCTTGCGCGCGGCATCGAGGATCAGTGCGCGGCCAACGGCTATTGCGTGTTCTTCTGCAACTCGGATGACGATCCCGTGAAGCAGCGCAACTACCTGCGCGTGCTGCAGGAAAAGCGCATCGACGGGCTGATCGTTGCATCGGCGGGCGAGGATGCGGTGCTCGCGCAGACGCTCGCGGACATCCATGCGCCGCTCGTCGTCGTCGATCGCAACATCGAGGGGCTGGCGGCCGACCTCGTGCAGATCGACCACGAGCGCGGCGCATACCTGGCGACGCGCCATCTGCTCGAACTCGGGCACGCGAAGATCGGCTGCATCACGGGGCCGACCGACACGGCGGTCAGCGCGATGCGCGTGCACGGCTTCATCCGCGCGATGGCCGAGCGCGGCGTCGACATCGTGCCGGGCGCGATCGCGGAAAGCGACTTTTCGTGCCTCGGCGGTTATCACGCGGCGTCGCGGCTGTTCGAATCGGTGCGGCCGAGCGCGATCTTCGCGGGCAACGACCTGATGGGCGTCGGCGCGCTGCGCGCGGCGGCCGAGCGCGGCATGCGCGTGCCCGACGACTGTTCGATCATCGGGTTCGACGACATCGAATTCTCCCGCTACACGTATCCGGCACTGTCGACGGTCGGCCAGTCGGTGCGCGCCCTCGGCGAAATGGCCGCGCAGACGCTGATCGAGCGGATCGGCGGCGGGTCGACCGCCGTGCCGAGCCGCCGCCGCGTCGTGTCGCCGCGCCTCGTGCTGCGTGAATCGACGGCGGTCTACCGCGAACCGCCGGCAGCGGGCGGTCGCGCATGACCGCGCCCGCAGCAGGCGCCGGCCGCGTGACGGTGGTCGGCAGCCTCAACATGGATCTCGTCGTGCGCGCGCCGCGTTTGCCGCTGCCGGGCGAAACGCTCGCCGGCCATGCATTCGCGCAGGCGGCGGGCGGCAAGGGCGGCAATCAGGCCGTCGCGGCCGCACGGCTCGGTGCGCGGGTCGCGATGATCGGCTGCGTCGGCGCGGATGCGCACGGCGCGGCGTTGCGCGCGGGCCTCGAAGCCGAGGGGATCGCCTGTGCGGGGCTCGCGACGAGCGCGTCGGCATCGACCGGCGTTGCGCTGATCGTCGTCGACGATGCGAGCCAGAACGCGATCGTGATCGTCGCGGGCGGCAACGGCGAGGTCACGACCGAGACGATCGCACGGCACGAGGCCGCACTGGCGTCGGCCGACGTGCTGATCTGCCAGCTCGAGACGCCGCCGGACGCGGTGTTCGCGGCGCTGTCGGCCGGGCGTCGGCTCGGCCGCACGGTGGTGCTCAATCCGGCCCCGGCCGTCGCACCGCTGCCGGACGGCTGGCTGCCGCTCGTGGATTACCTGATCCCGAACGAGGTCGAGGCGGGCGCGCTGACCGCGCTGCCGGTGCGCGACCCGGCGGAGGCGGAAGCCGCCGCGCGCGTGCTGCAGGCCGGCGGAGCACGCAACGTGCTGGTGACGCTGGGCGCGCGCGGCGTGCTTGCGCTGACGGCCGATGGCGCGGCACGGCATTATCCGGCGCCGGCCGTGCAGGCCGTCGACACGACGGCGGCCGGCGATACCTTCATCGGCGGCTTTTCCGCGCGGCTCGCGGCGGGCGCGGACGTCGACACGGCCATCCGCTTCGCGCAACGCGCAGCGGCGCTGTCGGTCACGCGCGCGGGCGCGCAACCGTCGATTCCCACGCTTGCCGAACTGGCCGGATAGGGCCGGATCACACATCGCGGCCGGCTCGTCGCAAATGACGGCCGGCCGCGGATCCGCGACGCTCGCCGTCAGCGGAGAACCTCCCATCGCCTGGCTTGCAGCACATGCTGAAGCGTGCATTATTCGTTCAGCCATTTGTAATAAACAGACGAATAATTCGAAAAAATAGCGGAAACACCATCAAGTTGTGCGGCACATGGTCGTAAATGCACCAAGTGAAGCAATGCTTCGAAGCGACGGGCCAGTCCCGTCCATCACGACGCAACACAGGAAGGATGATGGTGTTTAAAAACCTGACGATTCGTGCGCGCATCGGTTTCACGATGGCGTTTCTGGCGGTACTCCTGGGTGTGATCGGCGGGCTCGGCGTGTACGGGATGACGCGCGCGAACGATACGACGCGCGATATTTTCACGAACCAGATGCCGAGCGCGGTCGACGTTTCGGTGGCCGAGATCTACGCTGCGCGCGAACGCCTGGCGCTCGACCGCGCGGCGCTCCTGGCCGGCTCGCCGGACGCGGCGGCGGCCGTCGAACGAAGCCGCGCGATGCGCGCGCAGTCCGATACGTGGTGGCAGAAGTACCTCGCGTTGCCGCGCGGGCCGGAGGAAGACCGGCTCGCCCAGGACGTCGCCGCAAAGCGGCAGGCACTGCAGCACGAGTGTGACGCGTTCGCGAGCGTGATCGGGGCGAATCAGGCCGACCGGATCGGCGAAGGCGCGAAGCAGCTCCAGGCGCGCTACAACGACCTCGCGACGGCGAGCGAGGCGCTGCGCGACTTTCAGTTCACCGATGCGCAAGCCGGCTTCGATCACGCGGAATCGGTGTACGACACGCTGCGCGTGCTGGCGATCGTCGCGTTGTTGGCCGGCCTTGGCGCCGCGGTCGTGTCGTGGCTGACGCTGAGCCGCGCGATCGGCCGCCCGATTGCCGACGCGCTCGCGCATTTCGACGCCATTGCCGCGGGCGACCTGCGCCGGCCGATCGTCGTGGACCGGCAGGACGAGATGGGCCAGCTTCTCGAGGGCCTCGGCAAGATGCAGCGCGGGCTCGTCGACACGGTGCGCACCGTGCGCGGCGGCAGCGAGTCGATCGCGACCGCGGCGCGCCAGATTGCGGCCGGCAACATCGACCTGTCGTCGCGCACCGAGGAACAGGCCGCGGCGCTGCAGGAAACCGCGTCGAGCATGGAGCAGCTGACCGGCACCGTGAAACAGAACGCGGACAATGCACGCCAGGCGAGTTCGCTGGCCGCGAATGCGTCGGAGATTGCAAACAAGGGCAATACGGTGGTCCGCCAGGTGGTCGGCACGATGGGCGAGATCAACGACAGCTCGGCAAAGATCGCGGACATCATTGCCATCATCGAAGGAATCGCGTTCCAGACCAACATTCTTGCGCTGAATGCAGCAGTCGAAGCCGCGCGGGCCGGCGAGGAAGGCCGCGGTTTCGCGGTCGTCGCGGGCGAGGTGCGCAGCCTGGCCCAGCGTTCGTCGACCGCGGCCAAGGAGATCAAGGTGCTGATCGACGCATCGGTGGAGCGCATCCGGTCGGGTTCCACGCTGGTCGACGAAGCAGGGCGCACGATGAGCGACGTGATCGGTGCGGTGCAGCGCGTGACCGACATCATGGGCGAGATCGCGGCGGCGTCCGAGGAACAGAGCGGCGGGATCGACCAGGTGGCGCGCGCGGTCGCGCAGATGGACGAGGTCACGCAGCAGAATGCGGCGCTCGTCGAGGAAGCCGCGGCCGCCGCGCAATCGCTCGACGAACAGGCCGGACGCCTGCGTGAAACGGCAGCGGTGTTTCAGCTCGACGACGACACGTCGCGCTCCGGCGGCAGCGCTCCGGTTGCGGTGCGTCACGCGCCGCGTGCGCCTGCCGCAGCAGCGGTTGCCGCGCCCGTCCAGGCTGCCGCGCGCGACGATCGCGAGGCGCCGCCGAAACGCGCGGCCGCAGCGGCGCCGGCGCGCAAGCCCGTCGCGGCTTCTGCTGCTCCGGCGCAGACTGCCGCTGCCGTTGGCTCGGACGACTGGGAAACCTTCTGATTCGCGCTTGCCGCGCATCTATCCCCATTAGGTGACGAACGACGCCCGCGACATGCGGGCGTCGTCGTTTCCGCGGCTGAAAAATGTGACAGGCGGCGCGCACGAATGACGATCGCGCATCGTCGCGTGCCTCGCGTGACCTGTATCGACGGATGCGTGCACCGGTGCATGTGACGTTCCCACGTCCGTCGTACGGGTATCTCCGTAAGGGCGCTGCGAAAAAAATTTGTAACGGCACGCGCAACGTGTCGTCGAAAACGACCGCTCGAACGTATAGGGATGAAGGGGAGAAGTGACGACGCCGGATGTGTCCAACACACAAGACGTTCCGTCGTTCGACGAGATGCGCCGGATGCAGTTTGTGCGACTCGGGAGATCGATTGTAAAACGACGAAATGTGTTGTCCAAGCGGTGTTGTCGAGAATGACGAACTTCATACGAAGAGTTCGTGAAAAAAAATAAGAAAGGGTTTAGGATGAATTCGAACGCGCTTGCTTCTGCGCAGTCGTACGAAGGCAGGCACGTCTTCAGACTCAGGCGAGGGAGGTAGCATGGATATTTACAGCAGCTTCGCGAACCGCTTCGAAAAAACGCGAGAGGAAGAGCTCTCGCTGGAGGAGTATCTCGCGCTCTGCAAGAACGATCCATCCGCGTACGCGACGGCTGGTGAACGCATGCTGGCAGCAATCGGGGAACCTGAACACATCGATACCCGCAACGAGCCGCGCCTGTCGCGGATCTTTGCGAACAAGGTCATCAAGGTCTATCCCGCGTTCCGTGAGTTCTACGGAATGGAGGAGGTGATCGAGCAGGTGGTCGCCTATTTCCGCCACGCTGCGCAAGGGCTCGAAGAGAAGAAGCAGATCCTCTATCTGCTTGGCCCGGTGGGCGGCGGCAAGTCGTCGATCGCCGAGCGTCTGAAGCAGCTGATGGAGCGCGTGCCGTTCTATTCGCTGAAGGGTTCGCCCGTCAACGAATCGCCGCTCGGGCTGTTCGACTACGACGAAGACGGCCCGATCCTCGAGGAACAGTACGGCATTCCGCGCCGCTACCTGAAGAACATCCTGAGTCCGTGGGCCGTCAAGCGGCTGCACGAATACAACGGCGACATCCGCCAGTTCCGCGTGGTGCGCCGCTATCCGTCGATCCTGCGGCAGGTCGGCATCGCGAAGACGGAGCCGGGTGACGAGAACAACCAGGACATCTCGTCGCTGGTCGGCAAGGTCGATATCCGCAAGCTCGAACAGTACGCGCAGGATGACGCCGACGCGTACAGCTACTCGGGTGGCCTGTGCCTGGCGAACCAGGGCCTGCTCGAGTTCGTCGAAATGTTCAAGGCGCCGATCAAGGTGTTGCACCCGCTGCTCACCGCCACCCAGGAAGGCAACTTCAAGGGTACCGAGGGCTTCGGCGCGATTCCGTTCGACGGCATCATCCTCGCGCACTCGAACGAGTCGGAGTGGAAGGCGTTCCGCAACAACCGCAACAACGAGGCACTGCTTGACCGGATCTTCGTCGTGAAGGTGCCGTACTGCCTGCGCGTCTCGGAAGAGACCAAGATCTACGAGAAGCTGATCCGCAACTCGTCGCTGGCCGAGGCCGTCTGCGCGCCGGGCACGCTGAAGATGATGTCGCAGTTCTCGGTGCTGTCTCGCCTGCACGAGCCGGAGAATTCGAGCCTGTTCTCGAAGATGCAGGTGTATGACGGCGAGAACCTCAAGGACACCGATCCGAAGGCGAAGTCGTACCAGGAATACCGCGATTACGCGGGCGTGGACGAAGGGATGACGGGGGTGTCGACGCGCTTCGCGTTCAAGATCCTGTCGCGCGTGTTCAACTTCGATTCGAGCGAGGTCGCGGCCAACCCCGTGCACCTGATGTACGTGCTCGAACAGCAGATCGAACGCGAGCAGTTCCCGCCGGAAACCGAGCAGAAGTACCTGTCCTTCGTGAAGGACGTGCTCGCGTCGCGCTACGCGGAATTCATCGGCAAGGAGATCCAGACGGCCTACCTCGAGTCGTATTCGGAGTATGGCCAGAACATCTTCGACCGCTACGTCACGTATGCGGACTTCTGGATCCAGGATCAGGAATTCCGCGATCACGACACGGGCGAGAGCTTCGACCGCGCCGCGCTGAACGCGGAGCTCGAGAAGATCGAGAAGCCGGCCGGCATCAGCAATCCGAAGGATTACCGCAACGAGATCGTGAACTTCGTGTTGCGTGCACGGGCGGCGAATGCCGGCAAGAACCCCGTGTGGACGAGCTACGAGAAGTTGCGCGTCGTGATCGAGAAGAAGATGTTCTCGAACACCGAGGAACTGCTGCCGGTGATTTCGTTCAACGCAAAGGGTTCGGCGGAGGAACAGCGCAAGCATGAGGACTTTGTGAACCGGATGGTCGCGAAGGGCTATACGCCGAAGCAGGTGAGGCTGCTTTGCGACTGGTACCTGCGCGTGCGCAAGTCGTCATGACGCGCGCGGTACCGAGCCCGTACGGCGTCGCCGTACGGGCGCTTTCAGAGACGCCGCCGGCATGACGGGAGACGGCATGTGCGGCGAGCGTCCCGGCATATCGACTTTCGAGCGGGAGACCGGGAGTGCTTCATCAAATCATCGACCGCAGGCTGGCCGGCAAGAACAAGAGTATCGCCAACCGCGAACGCTTTCTGCGTCGCGTCAAGAACTACATTCGTCGCGCCGTGTCGGACGCGGTGCGCGATCGTAGCATCAAGGATATCCAGAGCACGCAGAGCATCACGATCCCGCGCAAGGACATCGCGGAGCCGAATTTTCGGCACGCGCCTGGCGGGCGTCGTGAATACGTGCACCCCGGCAACGAGGACTACGTGCGCGGCGACAAGATCCCGCGTCCGCAGGGCGGCTCGGGCGGCGGGGGCAGTCAGGCGAGCAACGAGGGCGAAGGGCAGGACGACTTCGTGTTCGAGTTGTCGCGTGACGAGTTCATGCAGTACTTCTTCGACGATCTCGAACTGCCGCGCCTCGTGAAGACGCACCTGCTGACGGTGCCGAGCTGGAAGAACGTGCGCGCGGGCTGGTCGGCGGAAGGCACGCCGAACAACATCGATGTCGTGCGTTCGCTGCGCAGCGCGCTCGGGCGTCGCATCGCGCTCGGCTCGCCGCTCGTCAACGAGCTGCGCGAACTCGAGGCGCAGCTGGAGGCGATGAAGATCGATCCGGAAGACCGGCGCGCGGAGATCGCGGTGCTCGAGGCCGAGATCCATCACCTGAAGGGGCGCATCTGGCGGATTCCGTTCATCGATCCGTTCGACCTGCGCTACATCAACCGCGTGAAGCAGCCGCAGCCGTCGAGCCAGGCCGTGATGTTCTGCCTGATGGACGTGTCGGGCTCGATGGACGAGCAGCGCAAGGATCTGTCGAAGCGCTTCTTCATCCTGCTTTACCTGTTCCTCAAACGGAACTACGAGCGCATCGAGGTCGTGTTCATCCGTCACCACACGCGTGCCGAGGAAGTCGACGAAGACACCTTCTTCCATTCGACCGAGAGCGGCGGCACGGTGGTGTCGAGCGCGCTCGAGCTGATGCGCAAGGTGATGAACGAGCGCTACTCGCCGACCGAGTGGAACATCTACGGCGCGCAGGCGTCCGACGGCGACAACTGGACCGACGATTCGCCCAAGTGTCGCAAAATCCTGGAAGAGGATATCCTCACGAAGACGCGTTACTTCGCGTATATCCAGGTCGCGCCGGAAGAGCAGAACCTGTGGCTGGAATACGCGCAACTGGCCCTGTCGCAGCCGCATCTCGCGATGAAAAAAGTGGAATCGGCTGCCGACATTTACCCGGTATTTCGCGAATTGTTCGAAAAGCAGGTGGAAATGTCATGACGACCCGCCATCTGCACAACGAGTCGCGCGGCTATGCGCCGCGCCCTTCCGGCGACGACACGGCCGGCCCTGCCGCATCGCAGCAACGCGGGCAGGCCGAACCGCCGCCGCCGGCCGCCGACTTGCCCGGCCCAGGGCAAAAGGAAGCGCGTATGAACGTTGCCGAACGCAAGCCGCTGCCGTGCCCGTCCGACTGGACGTTCGAACTGCTTGAGGAATACGACACGCACATCTCGCAGGTCGCCGAACAATACGAGCTCGACATCTACCCGATCCAGCTCGAACTGATCAGCGCCGAGCAGATGATGGACGCGTATGCGTCGGTCGGGATGCCCGTCAACTACCGTCACTGGTCGTTCGGCAAGCACTTCCTGTCGACCGAGAAGAGCTACCGTCGCGGCCAGATGGGGCTCGCGTACGAAATCGTCATCAACTCGAACCCGTGCATCGCGTACCTGATGGAAGAGAACACGATGACGATGCAGGCGCTCGTCATCGCGCACGCGGCGTACGGACACAACTCGTTCTTCAAGGGCAACTACCTGTTCCGGCTGTGGACCGACGCGCACGCGATCATCGACTATCTCGTGTACGCGAAGAACTACGTCGCGGAATGCGAGGAGCGCTACGGCCTCGATCGCGTGGAGGAACTGCTCGATTCGTGCCATGCGCTGATGAACTACGGCGTCGACCGCTACAAGCGGCCGCAGAAGCCTTCGCTGTCGAAGGAAGCCGCGCTGCGGCGCGAACGCGAGGCGTACCTGCAGTCGCAGGTGAACGAACTGTGGCGCACGCTGCCGGGCAAGAAGCCCGAGCTGATGGAGGAGCAGGAGGATCGCTATCCGCCCGAGCCGCAGGAGAACCTGCTGTATTTCGCGGAGAAGAACGCGCCGTTGCTCGAACCGTGGGAGCGGGAAGTGATCCGCATCGTGCGCAAGATCGGCCAGTATTTCTATCCGCAGCGGCAGACGCAGGTGATGAACGAAGGCTGGGCGACGTTCTGGCACTACACGCTGCTGAACACGCTGTACAACCAGGGGAAGCTGGAAGACAGCTTCATGATGGAGTTCCTGCATTCGCACAGCAACGTGGTCTACCAGCCGCCCGTCACGAAACCGTACTACAGCGGGATCAACCCGTATGCGCTCGGCTTCTCGATGATGAGCGACATCCGGCGGATCTGCGAAGCGCCGACGGAGGAAGACTACAAGTGGTTTCCGGAGATCGCGGGCACCCCGTGGCTGCCGGCGATGCACTACGCGATGCGCAACTTCAAGGACGAGAGCTTCATCGCGCAGTACCTGTCGCCGAGCCTGATCCGCGACATGCGGCTCTTCTCGGTGCTTGACGACGACATGCGCGATTCGCTCGAGGTGTCGGCGATCCACGACGATTCAGGCTACCAGTACGTGCGGCAGGCGCTGTCGAGGCAGTACGACATCCATCACCGCGAGCCGAACATCCAGGTGTGGGCGGTGAACACGCGCGGTGACCGCAGCCTCACGCTGCGCCACTTCATGACCGACAACCGCCACCTGTCGAACGACAGCGACGAGGTGCTCAAGCACATGGCGCGGCTGTGGCAGTTCGACGTGTTCCTGGAAAGCGTCGACGAGGCCGGCACCGTGCGCAAACGCTACGAGTGCCGCTACGTGCCGCCGGAGGTGCGGATCTGAGCCTCGCCTGCAGAAAGTTTGCACCAGACGCCAGCCTGCGGGCTGGCGTTTTCATGTGGTGAACGCATGGCGGGAGAAGAATTTTCTACATCCGGACGAACCCGGAGAGCCTGTTACTTTACATTTCGCTAAAATCCCGTAGCGCCGTGGGCCGGAACCGGTGCCACATGCGACCGCACGCGGCGGCTCCCGCCGTCTCGCCCAGAAAGCACTAAAAAAGGAACTGACCCATCCATGGACGTCCAGACCGACCAAGCCGCGCTGTCCGCGCACGACACCCGGCGGCGCGTGTTCGCCATCGTCGGCGCCTCGTCGGGCAACCTCGTCGAGTGGTTCGACTTCTACATCTACTCGTTCTGCGCGCTGTACTTCGCGCCGGCGTTCTTCCCGAGCGGCAACACGACGACGCAGCTGCTGAACACGGCGGGCGTGTTCGCGGCCGGCTTCCTGATGCGTCCGATCGGCGGCTGGCTGTTCGGCCGCATCGCCGACCGCCACGGCCGCCGCAACGCGATGATGATCTCCGTGCTGATGATGTGCGGCGGCTCGCTCGTGATCGCGGTGCTGCCGACCTATGCGCAGATCGGCGCGCTCGCGCCGGCGCTGCTGCTGGTCGCGCGGCTGTTCCAGGGGCTGTCGGTGGGCGGCGAATACGGCACGAGCGCGACTTACATGAGCGAGGTGGCGCTGAAGGGCCGCCGCGGCTTCTTCGCGTCGTTCCAGTACGTGACGCTGATCGGCGGCCAACTGTGCGCGCTGCTCGTGCTCGTGATCCTGCAGCAGACGCTGTCGGCCGACGACCTGAAGGCGTGGGGCTGGCGCATTCCGTTCGTGGTCGGCGCGGCGGCCGCGCTGATCTCGCTGTACCTGCGCAAGTCGCTCGACGAGACGTCGACGAGCGCGTCGCGCGACAAGAAAAACGCGGGCACGATCCGCGGCGTGTGGCAGCACAAGGGCGCGTTCTTCACGGTGGTCGGCTTCACGGCCGGCGGCTCGCTGATTTTCTACACGTTCACGACGTACATGCAGAAGTACCTCGTCAACACGGCCGGCATGCATGCGAAGACGGCCAGCAACGTGATGACCGTCGCGCTGCTCGTCTACATGCTGATGCAGCCGGTGTTCGGTGCGCTGTCCGACAAGATCGGCCGCCGTACGTCGATGATCCTGTTCGGTTCGTTCGCGGTGATCGGCACGGTGCCGCTGATGCATGCGCTGAAGGACGTGACGAGCCCGGTGGCCGCATTCGTGCTGATCACCGTCGCGCTCGCGATCGTCAGTTTCTACACGTCGATCAGCGGCCTGATCAAGGCCGAGATGTTCCCGCCGGAAGTGCGCGCGATGGGCGTCGGCCTGTCGTACGCGGTCGCGAACGCGATCTTCGGCGGTTCGGCGGAGTATGTCGCGCTGTGGTTCAAGTCGATCGGCAGCGAGGAAACCTTCTACTGGTACGTGACCGTGCTGTGCGCGATCTCGCTGATCGTGTCGTGGCGGATGCGCGATCCGAGCAAGGAAGGGTATCTGCGCCACGAGCCGTGATCGATTGCGCGCGGCAATTGCACGCTCGAGTGCAAGCTCATCGCGCCGCGCGCGATAACGATATCGAAATCGATTCGTTGCCGGCGGCGAGTGCGCCGCTTAACCTGATTCCGTAGTTCGTGTGACACCTCCTTGACTGGGATTCGCGCCCGCTGCCTGCAGCGGGCGTTTTTTTGTTCCGGTCGTTCGCGTGTCCGGGATATACAATCGGCAGCGCCGGTTCCAGGCGCCATCGACGATTGAAAAAAATATCCATGAAAGAACAACGATCATCCATTCCGGGCCTGACGATCCTGCTGGCCGTCGTCAACCTCGCCGTCTTCCTGCTGATGTGGCGGCAGGCATCGTACGGTGCGCTGCCGAACAGCCTGCTGCTCGACTGGGGCGCCAATTTCGCGCCGTATACGCTGACCGGGCAACCGTGGCGCCTGCTGACCAGCGCGTTCCTGCACGGCGGCTGGCAGCATCTGGCGCTGAACCTCTACATGCTGATCGTGCTCGGCACCGTGCTCGAGCGCGCGGGCGGCTCGCTGCGGTTCGGCATCGTGTACCTGCTGTCGGCGCTCGGCGGTTCGCTGCTGAGCGCGCTCTGGTCCGGGTATCACGAGGTCAGCACAATGCAGGTCGCGTTCGGCATCGTGGTGCCGACGAGCGGCATCCGCCCGGTCGTCAGCGTCGGCGCGTCGGGTGCGCTGATGGGGCTGGCCGGCGCGGCCGCCGCGTTCGCGTTGCGCCGCCGCGTGGACAGCGGCCGCGATGCGCGCGTCGTCATCAATCTCGGCGCGGTGGCCCAGGTGATCGCCATCAACCTGGTGTCGGGGTTCTTCATTTCCGGTATCGACCAGGCCGCGCATCTGGGCGGCGTCGTCACGGGTTTTGTCGTCGGCTGGATACTGTACGGTTTTCGTCCTTCGGGCGCGTCGTTGCGCGGCGCGGTCCTGCCGGTTGCGCTGGCGGTGCTGGGCAGCGGCGCGATGCTGTTCGCGGCGCAGCGTGCGGGCAGCGCCGAGCTGCAGGCGCTGCGCACGGCCGTAGACCGCGAGCGCGCGCAGGACGATGCGCGGCAGCAGGCGAAGCGCGACGCGGATACGATCGCCGAGCAGATTCGCGACGACGAGCAGCATCGCGCCGCACCCGTGTCGGCCGAGCTGGCCGCGGGGACCATCGTCCCGGTCGGCAAGGGCACCTATGCGATGGTGATGGGCGCGTCGGGCAAGCGCCTGTACATCACCGACAACGACGCGAACGCGCTCGTCGTCGTCGACGTCGACAAGCGCGCGGTGATCCGCACGATTCCCGGGGAGCCGTTCAAGACGGGGCTCGACGGTTGTCCGAGCAACATGTGCCGCGGCCGCGGCGCAAGCGGGGTCGTAGTCAGCCCGGACGAGCGCTATGCGTACGTGGCGTCGATGCGCGAGGACAGCGTCGTGCGCATCGATCTGGCGAGTGGAAAGATCGTCGACAGCGCGACGCTCGGCCGGTTTCCGCGCGCGATCGTCGCATCGGCATCGCACGACAGGCTCTACGTGTTGAACGGCGTCGACGACACGGTGTCCGTCGTCAGCATCACGCACTGGCCGCAGGTCGTCGCGACGCTGAAGCTGGGCGATGGCAACGGGGCGGGCGTCGAGTTCGGGCGACCGCTGTCGATGTGGCTGTCGCCGGACGGAAAACAACTGAACGTCAACGCCATGCAGAAAGGCACGATCGTCGCGTTCGATACGTCGACGAACGAGCCGGTCCGCTCGTATCCGCTCGATGCGGACTTCATCCAGGCGGAACCGGGCGCGCCGGGCGCGGGAACGTGGCTTTACGGCGCGTCGTCGGTCAAATGGGTGGATCAGGCGAGCCTGGCGCCGCTGAAGACCTACCCGGTCTGCCAGACTTCGGCGCACGGCTTTGACGGCAGCGGCGACGGCAAGCTGATCGCCGTGAACGCGTACGACGGCTCGCCGATGCGCGTGATCAAGGTGGCGACCCGCCGCACCGTCGGCGAATTTCCGGTGGCGGGCGGCGTGTCGCAGGTGATCTTCGCGCCGGACCATCGCACGCTCTACGCATTGGGCGCCGCGGGCACGCTGTCGTTCCTCAGCATGGACCGCTCGCTCGATTACCTGCAGGAGGCTGGCGAAGGCGAGTTCCTGTGCGCGGCGTCCGCGGACGGGGAAGCGGGCGGCGACGGCGATTGATCGCGTCGCTCGCTTCATCACGAAACCCGCTGAGCAAAGCACCATTTGTTGGTTCGGATTCGCCGCACGCGCTGATACGTTAGCGGCTTCGCGACGGCACACTCCGTCGCGATGTTCTTCGAACCGGGCCGCCGCGCGATCCGCGGCGGCCTTCATAACAAATCAGGTCGTGCTCATGAAAATCCACACGCTCGCTACGTGGCTCGCCGGGGCCGCGCTCATCGCTGCAAGCACCGTCGCACATGCGGACCGTCTCGACGACATCAAGAAAGCCGGCGTGCTGCGCGTCGCGACATTCGACAGCAACCCGCCGTTCGGTTACGTCGACGGCAAAAGCAATCACATCGTCGGCCTCGACGTCGACTACGCAAAGGCGCTCGCCGACAAGCTCGGCGTGAAGCTGCAACTCCAGCCGACCAACCCCGCGAACCGCATCCCGTTCCTGACGTCCGGCAAGGTCGATCTCGTGCTCGCGAACTTCACGATCACCGACGAACGCGCGAAGCAGGTGGACTTCAGCATTCCGTATTTCTCGTCGGGCCAGCAGTTTCTCGCGAAGAAGGGCGTGCTGAAATCGGCCGACCAGCTGAACACGCTGCGCGTCGGCGCCGACAAGGGCACGACCAACGAGATCACGCTGCGCGAGAAATTCCCGAAGGCGACGATCGTCGCGTATGACGACACGCCGTTCGCGTTTGCCGCGCTGCGCGCCGGCAACGTGCAGGCGATCACACAGGACGGCCCGAAGCTGATCGGGCTGCTCGCGAACGTGCCCGACAAGCAGAACTACGAGATCCCGGCGTTCACGATCTCGAACGACTACATGGGCGTCGGCGTGCCGAAGGGCGAGACGCGCCTGCTCGGCTTCGTCAACGACACGCTGAAGGGGCTCGAGGCGAACGGCCGGGCCGGGCAGATCTACGACGCATGGTTCGGGCCGACGACGAAGACGCCGCTCACGCGCATCTTCCGGATCGGCGACAAGACCTGATCCGCATCGCACGCGCGCCGCGACCGGCCGGACCACCGGCCTCGCGGCGCTTTCCGTTTTCTTCCGATCGCGCGCTTCGCGCCCGCAACACGGCATGCTCGGGTTGGCTCCCAAATATCTGTCCTGGCTCTGGCAGGGCTTCCTGCTGACGCTCGGCCTCGCGGCTGCGTCGGCCGTCTTCGCGACCGCCGGCGGGCTGCTGCTCGCGGTCATGCGGCATGCGCGCGGCCCGGGGCTGCGCACGGTGGCGGCCGCGTACGTCGTCACGTTCCGCAACACGCCACTGCTCGTGCAGTTGCTGTTCTGGTATTTCGGCGTCGCATCGTTGCTGCCCGACACCTGGATCGCGTGGCTCAACGCGCGCCATGCGTTGAGCATCGGCCCGTTCACGCTCGCATGGCCGTCGTTCGAATTCGTCGCGGGCTGGGTCGGGCTGAGCGCCTATACGGCCGCGTTCGTCGCCGAGGAGTGCGAAGCGGGCTTGCGCGGCGTGCGGCGCGCGCAGCACGATGCGGCGGCCGCGCTCGGCCTCACGCCGATGCAGTCGCTGCGTTACGTGGTGCTGCCGCAGGCGGTGCGCATCGCGTTGCCGCCGCTGTTCGGCCAATACATGAATCTCGTGAAGAACTCGTCGCTCGCGATGGCGATCGGCGTGGCCGAGCTGTCATATGCATCGCGGCAGGTCGAGACCGAGACGTTCAAGACGTTCGCGGCATTCGGCGTGGCGACCGTGCTGTACGTTGCGGCGGTGGCCGCGATCGAAGCGGGCGCGTATGCCGCCACGCAATGGCGCGACCGGCTGGGAGCGGGGCGCTGACGATGGACTTTTCGCTGCTGCTCGCCAATCTGCCGTACCTGCTCGTCGGCGCCTTCCCGGAAGGGCCGCTCGGCGGCGCCGCGCTGTCGCTGCTGCTCGCAATCGCGTCGGCCGTCGTGTCGGCCGTGCTCGGCATCGCGCTCGGTGTTGCGATGGCGCTCGCGCGCGGCCCAGCACGCGTGCTGCTGCTGGCGTTCATCGGCTTCTTCCGCGCGATTCCCGTGCTGATGCTGATTTTCTGGACCTACTTCCTGATACCCGTGGTGCTGCACATGGACGTGCCGGGGCTCGCGACGGTCGTATGCGCGCTCGCGCTGATCGGCGGCGCGTATCTCGCGCACGCGGTGCATGCGGGCATCGTCGCGGCCGGCGACGGGCAATGGCAGGCCGGGCTGTCGCTCGGGCTCACGCGCTGGCAGACGGTGCGCTACGTGCTGCTGCCGCAGGCGATCCGGATCATGACGCCGTCGTTCGTCAACCAGTGGGTCGCGCTCGTGAAGGACACGTCGCTCGCATATGTCGTCGGCGTGCCGGAGCTGTCGTTCGTCGCGACGCAGGTGAACAACCGGCTGATGGTGTATCCGGCGCCGATCTTCCTGTTCGTCGCGCTGATCTATCTGATGCTGTGCACGTCGCTCGACGGCGCGGCACGCTGGCTGCTGTCGCGGCGCCCGCGTACGGAACGCGCGGCGCACGCGGCGGCCGGGGATACGGAACCCGCGCGGTGACGGCATGCCGCGGCCGTTTCGACATGCCGAAGAAGCCGTGCCGGTGAATGCGTGCAGCGGACAGCACGCCGGGCAGGTCGGGCTCGGCCGGCAGCAATGGCAACGGCGGTAGAGAGTCGGCCGCGCGCCGCTACCCGTCGGGCAACTGCGCGCGGCACGTGCGTCACGACGCGGAGTAATGCGTATTGAAGACTGCGCGCAGCGTCGATGAATCGGTCGCGAAATCGCCCCACAGCGGCCCGTCGTTCTGCGCGAACGCGAACGGCGCCGTATCGATCGATGCGAGGCGGAAGCGCCATTGCGCCGCTTCCTGGCGGAATGCGGTGAGCTGCATGTCGGACAGCGCGGTCTGTGCGCTCGCGAGCGTGACGAGCGGATCGACCGGATTGTTCGCGACGCGCACCTCGAAGTGCAGGTGCGGGCCCGTCGCGGCGCCCGTCATCCCGACCGAGCCGATGCGCTGGCCCTGCTTCACGGTCTCGCCCGTCTTGAGGCCGCGTGCGAACGCGGACAGGTGCGCGTAGTACGTCGAGTAACCGTCGGCGTGATCGACGATCACGTAGCGGCCGTAGCCGCCCGGATCGGTGCCGACGAACGATACGACGCCGTCGGCCGCTGCGTCGACGGGCGTGCCGGTGGGTGCCGCGAGATCGACGCCCGTGTGGAACGCCATCGCCTGCGACAGCGGATGGATGCGCTCGCCGAAGAACGAGCTGATGCGCGTCCACTTGACCGGCATCGTGAATGCGGCGGCTTCGAGCGGCGAGCCGTCGAGCGCGTAGTACGCGCCGTGCTCGGCGCCCGGTGCGCGGAACCAGAGCGCGCCGAACGTGCGGCCGGCGACGCGCAGTTCGAGTGCGGTAACGCGCGCCGTGCCGTCGTTCGTGTCGAACGCGATGCGGTAGTAGTCGCCGCGCTGCGCGCTTGCCCGCATCGCGACCTTGTCGCTGACGAGATCGCCGAACTGGATACGCACCTCGGGCGGCACGTCGAGACGGTTCAACGTATCGGACAGCGTGAGTTCGATGTCGCCCGCACGCATCCCGTGCTGGTTATCGGGGGCCGCGAACTGGAACAGGTTCGCATAGCCGAGCATGTCGTTGCGGTGCGCGCTGAGCGGCGCGAACAGGCCCGGCTGCTGGCTGCGGTCGTTGCGCTCGCCGATCGTGCGAGCGAGCTCGCTCGTCACGAAATGCTGCGCGGTGGGAAACGGCGTGTCCGACAGCACGCGCTGCGGCAGCGCGGCCGTGCTTGAGTCGACGGCGCCCGGCAGTTGCGACACGGCCGGCAGCGCGGCGAGGCCGAGTGCGGCGAGGGCGCCGAGCACGGCGGCCGGCACGAGCGCGCGCGCAATGCGCTGCGCGCGGCCGGGCGCGAAAGCATCAGGGGTAGCGGCAGGCTTGACCAAGGTGTCCACATCCAGGAAAGCGGTTCAAAGGGGTGTGGGCAGGGGCCGCCGGCGGCACATCCGTCGGGCAGCGACGGGGCGGGCGGCGGGCGTGCAACAAAACAGGCCCCGCCAGGGGCCTGTGTCGTTTCCGTTCGACCCAACGCGCGGGGCGGGCCCGCTTCGAACGGCGGCGTGCATTCGGGTCGAACCCGGTTATCACGAAGACGCTAAAGAAAGGTGACAGCGTCAGGCTACCGATGTTCCGCGAAACGTTAAAAATTTTAAAGAGGGTCAGCTCATTCGTTTCGCAGTACGGTAAATCGGGCTAAACCAGCATTTATTACGACAATTTGCGTCAGTCCGGCAATTTGTGCGCGCGGATGCGCAAGGCGGCGGACGTGCGCACGGTGTCGAAGCCGGCGTCGAGCATCGCCTCGGCGTCGGTCCACAGGTTGCCGCGCAGCCGGTTGGTCCAGATCATCGACGCGAACACGCCTTCGAGCAGCGACACGAGATAGACGGCGGCCAGGTGCACGTCGAGATCGGCGGCGACTTCGCCGGCCGCGATCGCGCGACGCAGCAGCGCCTTCGTGATCCGCAGCATCTGCAATTCGAGCAGCATGCGGCGCCGCTGCAGCGCGCCGTTTTCCTCGCTCTGCTCGCACTTGGTATAGAGGATCACGAGCACGCGCTGCATCGGGCCCGGCTCGCCGCATTCCTGCAGATAGTGCGATGCGGCGCGCCGCAGCGTGGCGAGCGGGGGCAGCCCGTCGCCCGCGTCGAAGCCTTCCGACGTGCGCGCGAACGCGCGGTCGCACAGCGCGAGACACACTTCCATCTTGTTGCGGTAGTGGCCGTAGACGGCGCCCCGCGACATCCCGGCGGCCTCGGCGAGGTCTGCCATCGCGGTTTGCGCCACGCCTTTCTCGAGCAGCACGAGCTCGGCGGCGTCGAGGATTCGGTGCTTGATGGCGAGCGATTCTTCGCGGGTCTTGCGGGCCATGTCCTGAAATTCCTTACAGTTCGCTGTCGTTTTATTGAGACAGTGTGACGGTCAGATTGAAGCGGCGTGTATTTAATCAGTCGTGACTGATTATAATCGACCACCCTGAGCCGCCGCATTTTATCGGTGGCGAACGATCCGAGGTCACACATGAACAACAATCGCTCCCTGTTGCGCCACCGTCTGGCGCCGTTCGCGCTGGCGGCCGTGCTGGCCCTGGCCGGATGTGGAAAGGGCGACCAGGACGCCGCGCCGGAGGCCGCGAAACAGGCAACGGTCGTGACGGTGCGCCCGACGGCCGTGCCGATGACCGTCGAATTGCCGGGCCGGCTCGATGCGTACCGGCAGGCGCAAGTACGCGCGCGGGTCGCGGGCATCGTGACCGCGCGCACCTACGAGGAAGGCCAGGAAGTGAAGCAGGGCGCGGTGCTGTTCCGCATCGATCCCGCGCCGCTGAAGGCCGCGCGCGACGCCGCGCAGGGCGCGCTCGCGAAGGCGCAGGCCGCCGCGCTCGCGGCGAGCGACAAGCGCCGCCGTTACGACGATCTCGTGCGCGATCGCGCGGTGAGCGAACGCGACCATACCGAGGCGGTGGCCGACGACACGCAGGCGAAGGCCGGCGTGACTTCCGCGAAGGCGGAGCTCGCACGCGCGCAGTTGCAACTCGACTATGCGACCGTCACCGCGCCGATCGCGGGCCGCGCACGGCGCGCGCTCGTGACCGAAGGCGCGCTCGTCGGCCAGGACCAGGCGACGCCGCTCACGACCGTCGAGCAGCTCGATCCGATCTACGTGAACTTCTCGCAGCCGGCCGCCGATGTCGACGCGCTGCGCCGCGCGGTGAAGAGCGGGCGTGCGACGGGCATCGCGCAGCACGACATCGCGGTGACGCTGCTGCGCGCCGACGGCACCGCGTATCCGCTGAAGGGCAAGCTGCTGTTCAGCGATCTCGCGGTCGATCCGACCACCGACACCGTCGCGATGCGCGCGCTGTTCCCGAATCCGGAGCGCGAGCTGCTGCCGGGCGCGTATGTGCGGATCGCGCTCGACACGGCGGTCGACCAGCGGGCGATCCTCGTGCCGCGCGATGCGCTGCTGCGCACGGCCGAGCGCACGTCGGTGCGCGTGGTCGGCACGAACGGCAAGGTCAAGGACGTCGAGGTCGCCGCCGACCAGATGAGCGGCCATGACTGGCGCATCACGCGCGGCCTCGCGGGCGGCGAGCGCGTGATCGTCGACAACGCCGCGCAGTTCGCGCCCGATACGGCCGTCAAGCCCGTCGAGAAGGCGCCGCCGTCGAAGGCAGCGCCGGCAGCGGCCGCTTCGCAGGCGGCTGCCCGTCAAACCTGACTGGTTAACACCACACCACCATGGCACGTTTCTTCATCGATCGCCCCGTTTTTGCGTGGGTGATCGCAATCTTCATCATGCTGGGCGGCGCATTCGCGATCCGCGCGCTGCCCGTTGCGCAGTACCCGGACATCGCGCCGCCCGTCGTCAGCATCTATGCGACGTACCCGGGCGCGTCCGCGCAAGTCGTCGAGGAATCGGTGACCGCGCTGATCGAGCGCGAAATGAACGGCGCGCCGGGGCTGCTGTACACGTCGGCCACCAGCAGCGCCGGGGCGGCGTCGCTGTACCTGACGTTCAAGCAGGGCGTGAACGCCGATCTCGCGGCCGTCGAAGTGCAGAACCGGCTGAAGACGGTCGAGGCGCGGCTGCCCGAACCGGTGCGGCGCGACGGCATCCAGGTCGAGAAGGCCGCCGACAACATTCAGCTCGTGGTGTCGCTGACGTCCGACGACGGACGGATGAGCGCCGTGCAGCTCGGCGAATATGCGTCGGCGAACGTCGTGCAGGCGCTGCGTCGCGTCGAGGGTGTCGGCAAGGTGCAGTTCTGGGGCGCCGAGTACGCGATGCGGATCTGGCCCGACCCGGTGAAGATGGCCGGGCACGGCCTCACCGCGTCGGATATCGCGTCGGCCGTGCGCGCGCACAACGCGCGCGTGACGATCGGCGACATCGGCCGCAGCGCGGTGCCGGCCAGTGCGCCGATCGCGGCGACCGTGTTCGCCGATGCGCCGCTGAAGACGCCGGCCGATTTCGGCGCGATCGCGCTGCGCACGCAGGCCGACGGCTCCGCGCTGTATTTGCGCGACGTCGCGCGCATCGAATTCGGCGGCAACGACTACAACTATCCGTCGTACGTGAACGGCAAGGTCGCGACCGGGATGGGCATCAAGCTCGCGCCGGGCTCGAACGCGGTGTCCACCGAGAAGCGCGTGCGCGCGACGATGGACGAGCTGTCCGCGTATTTTCCGCCGGGCGTGAAGTACCAGATCCCGTACGAGACGTCGTCGTTCGTGCGCGTATCGATGAACAAGGTCGTCACGACGCTGATCGAGGCCGGCGTGCTGGTGTTCCTCGTGATGTTCCTGTTCATGCAGAACCTGCGCGCGACGCTGATCCCGACGCTCGTCGTGCCGGTCGCGCTCGCGGGCACGTTCGGCGTGATGTATGCGGCGGGCTTCTCGATCAACGTGCTGACGATGTTCGGGATGGTGCTCGCGATCGGCATCCTCGTCGACGACGCGATCGTCGTGGTCGAGAACGTCGAGCGGCTGATGGTCGAGGAGGGGCTGCAACCCTACGACGCGACCGTCAAGGCGATGAAGCAGATCAGCGGCGCGATCGTCGGGATCACCGTGGTGCTGACGTCGGTGTTCGTGCCGATGGCGTTCTTCGGCGGCGCGGTGGGCAACATCTACCGGCAATTCGCGTTGTCGCTCGCGGTGTCGATCGGCTTCTCGGCCTTCCTCGCGCTGTCGCTGACGCCCGCACTGTGCGCGACGCTGCTCAAGCCCGTGTCCGGCGACCATCACGAGAAGCGCGGCTTCTTCGGCTGGTTCAACCGCTTCGTCGCACACGCGACGCAGCGCTATGCGACGCGCGTCGGCGCGATGCTGAAGAAGCCGGTGCGCTGGCTCGTCGTGTACGGCGCGTTGACCGGTGCCGCGGCGCTGATGCTCACGCAGCTGCCGAGCGCGTTCCTGCCGGACGAGGACCAGGGCAATTTCATGGTGATGGTGATCCGGCCGCAAGGCACGCCGCTCGCGGAAACGATGCAGAGCGTGCGGGAGGTCGAGTCGGCCATCCGCCGCGACGAGCCGGCCGCGTACACGTATGCGCTCGGCGGCTTCAACCTGTACGGCGAAGGGCCGAACGGCGGGATGATCTTCGTCACGCTGAAGAACTGGAAGGAGCGCAAGAGTGAAGACGCTCACGTGCAGGCGATCGTCGCGCGCATCAACGAGCGCTTCGCGAGCACGCCGAACACGACGGTGTTCGCGATGAACTCGCCGGCGCTGCCCGATCTCGGCTCGTCGAGCGGCTTCGACTTCCGCTTGCAGAACCGCGGCGGGCTCGACTACGCGACGTTCAGCGCCGCGCGCGAGCAACTGCTCGCGACGGGCCGCAAGGATCCGGCGCTGACCGACCTGATGTTCGCCGGCACGCAGGACGCGCCGCAGCTGAAGCTCGACATCGATCGCGCGAAGGCGTCCGCGCTCGGCGTGTCGATGGACGAGATCAACACGACGCTCGCGGTGATGTTCGGCTCCGACTATATCGGCGACTTCATGCACGGCACGCAGGTGCGGCGCGTGGTCGTGCAGGCCGACGGGCTGCATCGGCTCGATCCGGACGACGTGAAGAAGCTGCGCGTGCGCAACACGCGCGGCGAGATGGTGCCGCTCGCGGCGTTCACGACGCTGCACTGGACGATGGGGCCGCCGCAGCTCACGCGCTACAACGGCTATCCGTCGTTCACGATCAATGGCGCGGCCGCGGCAGGCCACAGCAGCGGCGAGGCGATGACCGCGATCGAGCGGCTCGCCGCGAAACTGCCGGCCGGCACCGGCTTCTCGTGGTCGGGGCAGTCGTTCGAGGAGCGGCTGTCGGGTGCGCAGGCGCCGATGCTGTTCGCGCTGTCGGTGCTCGTCGTGTTCCTCGCGCTCGCGGCGCTCTACGAGAGCTGGTCGATTCCGTTCGCGGTGATGCTGGTCGTGCCGCTCGGCGTGATCGGCGCGGTGCTCGGCGTCACGCTGCGCGCGATGCCGAACGACATCTACTTCAAGGTCGGGCTGATCGCGACGATCGGGTTGTCCGCGAAGAACGCGATCCTGATCGTCGAAGTCGCGAAGGACCTGGTCGCGCAGCGCATGTCGCTCGTCGACGCGGCGCTCGAGGCCGCGCGCCTGCGGCTGCGGCCGATCGTGATGACGTCGCTCGCGTTCGGCGTCGGCGTGCTGCCGCTCGCGTTTGCATCGGGCGCCGCGTCCGGCGCGCAGATGGCGATCGGCACCGGCGTGCTCGGCGGCGTGATCACGGCGACCGTGCTCGCGGTGTTCCTCGTCCCGCTGTTTTTCGTGATCGTCGGCCGCCTGTTCGACGTCGGCCCGCGCCGGCGCGGCGGGGCCCAGCCGGCGGCGATGGAGGGTTCTCAATGATGTTTGCGCTGAATGCACGCGCCGCGCTGCGGGTTCAGGTTGCGCTGGCCGCCGCGCTCGCGCTGGCCGGCTGCACGCTCGCGCCGCGCTACGAGCGGCCGGCGGCGCCGGTGCCGGCGACCTATGCGCCGGTCGACGGCAGTGCCGCACCGGCGGCCGAGGCGTCGCCCGACGCCGCCGCGCTGCTCGACGACTGGCGCGCCTACTTTACCGACGCCGCGTTGCAGGCGTGGATCGATGCGGCGCTCGCGAACAATCGCGACCTGCGGGTCGCGGCCGGCCGTCTCGAGGAAGCGCGCGCGCTGTACGGCGTGCAGCGCGCGGACCTGATGCCGTCGGTGGATGCGAACCTGGGCTACGACCGTGCGCGACAGTACGACCCGGTTGTGCGCGAAAGCGCGATCAGCGGGCTGTATCGCGCGGGCGTCGGCGTCAGCGCGTACGAGCTCGACCTGTTCGGCCGCGTGCGCAGCCTGTCCGACGCGGCGCTCGCCGAATATTTCGCGACGGCGAACGCGCAACGCACGGTTCGCATCGGCGTGATCGCCGACGTGGCGCTCGCCTATGTATCGGAGCGCTCGCTGCACGAGCAGCTCGCGCTGGCGCAGCGCACGCTGGAGGCTCGCGAACGCATGGCCGCGCTCACGCAGCGGCGCTATACGGCCGGCACGAGCGATGCGATCGAGCTGCGCTCGGCCGAAATGCTGGTGGCCTCCGCGCGCGCGTCGCAGGCCGCGCTGCAGCGCGAGCATGCGCAGTCCGTGCGGGCGCTGCAGTTGCTCGCGGGCGACTTCGCGCGCAACGTACCTGGCGACACGACCGCGCTCGACACGCTGTCGATCGCGCCGGTGGCGCCCGGCGCACCGAGTACGCTGCTCGAACGGCGGCCGGACATCCGGCAGGCGGAGGCGCGGCTCAAGGCTGCCAACGCGCAGATCGGCGCCGCGCGCGCGGCGTTCTTCCCGCGCATCACGCTGACGAGCGACTACGGCTCGATCAGCGACGCATTGTCGAGCCTGTTTGCCGGCGGCACGAGCGTGTGGACGTTCGCGCCGCGCATCACGCTGCCGATCTTCGCGGGCGGACGCAATCGCGCGAACCTCGACGTCGCGAACGCGCGCAAGCACATCGCGGTTGCCGATTACGAGAAGACGGTGCAGACCGCGTTCCGCGAAGTGGCCGATGCATTCGCCGCGCGCGACTGGATCGATCGCCAGCTTGCCGCGCAGCAGGACGTCCATGCGGCCGACGGCGCGCGGCTGAAGCTCGCGGAGCGTCGCTACGCGGGCGGTGTCGCGACGTATCTCGAACTGCTCGACGCGCAGCGCAGCACGTACGAGTCGGGGCAGGAGCTGATCCGGCTCAAGCAGCTTCGGCTCGCGAATGCGATCACGCTGTACCGTGCGCTCGGCGGCGGCTGGTCGCCGGCGTCGGCGGAGGCCGCGGCTTCCGCGTCATGCCCGCCGCCTGACGCGACAACGCACCGGGCGGCATGACGGCGGCGGTACGCTTCGGCGTGCCGCCGCCGCTTCCTTCGATCCATACTGTTGTTCCAGCGATAGCGTTCTCTGCTGACAGGCCGGCCAGGACGTTCTTCATCCTGCGGCAACGCGCACGAACGCGTTGCGGAACAGCCCTCGTCTTGCGACCGTTCGTGTCGCCATCCCGCGCAAACGTGTGCGGGTCATTTCTCCTTCTTTCTCCCATGCGATGCGGTCCGGATGCCGGGTTCCGGCGACCGTTCCTATGTGCGATTTACGATCCGGAATTGACAATCGAATTAACCATCTATTGGAAATAATGAGAGCGGCGAAGTGTCGCAGTAAAACGTTTGCATTCGTATCGCAATCGTTTGCGCGAAAAAATCATATTGATTGAATCGCCGGTTAATTTCCTGTTTGTTGAAAATGATTTGATGTTGGCGTTGTCGTCAGGCAACGATGGCGGCTTTGGACAAGATTTTGTCTTTTTCGCGGATGATTTGCCTGGAGCCAATGCCAGCAAGGAGGGGCGGGTTGGCGGCGACTGTCGATCGAAAATGTCTTTAATCTTCAATTGCTTCCATGGAATAAAAAAGGACTGCGGATAAAAATCCCGGGATTGAAAATGGGTGGGAAATGGTGCTGGTTTAGAGGGGTAAATCGAAGATTGTCAGAAGCATTTGACAATGATTTACAGAAAACTTTCATAATTATCTCGATAATGCCGCCTCGTGACGGACGGAAGCCAACCACGCGCTGCCGTTTGTGTCCGCCACGTCATCTACTCCATTTGCACTCCTTACGGGTAACGTCATGAAAAAATCCCTCCTGACCGCTGTCGCACTCGCGGCCCTGTCGACCTCGGCCTTCGCAGCGGGCACCGGCACGATCAACTTCACGGGCGAGATCGTCGCGGGCGCATGCGGCATCGATTCGGGTTCGGTCAACCAGACCGTGAACCTCGGCAAGGTGCCGACCAACGTGTTCAAGCAGGCCGGCGACAAGTCCACGCCGACCAACTTCGACATCAAGCTGACCGATTGCGACACGAGCGTCGCACAGAACGCGTACTTCACGTTCACGGGCACGTCGAGCGCAGGCCAGCCGAAGCTGCTCGCGACGATCGGTTCGGCAACCAACGTCGGCATCCGCCTGCAGGCCGCGTCGGGCGAATACCTCGACAACGGCGCCGAGCAGAAGGCGCCGACCGTGCTGCAGAACGGCACGAACATCGCACGCTTCGCCGCCATGTACGAAGCGACCGCGGCCGGCGTGACGCCGGGTACCGCCGAAGGCGTCGCGAACTTCACGGTCCGCTACCAGTAAGCCGCCGTACCGGGGAAGGGTGTGCGCACTCTTCCTCGTTCGTTTTTCCTCCTTTTTCCTCTTCCCTGGACTTCCGGTAGCGCCGCGTGCGAATCAGACATTCCTTCCTTTGCGTCTCCGTGCTGGTTGTCAGCAGCCAGAGCCATGCGACGGAATTCAATTCGTCGTTCCTGAACATCGACGGCTCGAACAACGTCGATCTGTCGCAGTTCTCGCAAGCGGATTTCACGCTGCCCGGCGAGTACATGCTCGACGTGCAGGTCAACGACCTGTTCTACGGGCTGCAGGCGATCGAATTCATCGCCGTCGACACATCGGGGGCGGGCAAGCCGTGCCTGCCGCCGGAACTCGTCGCGCAGTTCGGGCTGAAGCCGTCGCTCCTGAAGGACCTGCCGCGCTTCCAGGGCGGACGTTGCGTCGATCTCGGCGCGATCGAGGGCGCGACCGTGCGCTACCTGAAAAGCGACGGGCGGCTCAAGATCACGATTCCGCAGGCCGCGCTCGAGTTCACCGACACGACCTACCTGCCGCCGTCGCGCTGGTCCGAAGGGATTCCGGGCGCGATGCTCGACTATCGCGTGATCGCGAACACGAACCGCAACTTCGGTACGGGCGGCAGCCAGACGAATTCGATCCAGGCCTACGGGACGGTGGGCGCGAACTGGGATGCATGGCGCTTTCGCGGCGACTACCAGGCGCAATCGAACGTGGGCAATACGGCCTACGCGGACCGCACGTTCCGCTTCAGCCGGCTTTATGCCTTTCGCGCGCTGCCGTCGATCCAGTCGACGGTGACGTTCGGCGACGACTACCTGACTTCCGACATCTTCGACACGTTCGCGCTGACGGGTGCGTCGATCCGCAGCGACGACCGCATGCTGCCGCCTTCGCTGCGCGGCTATGCGCCGCTGATCTCGGGCGTCGCGCGCACCAACGCGACCGTGACGGTCTCGCAGGCGGGCCGCGTGTTGTACGTGACGCGCGTGTCGCCGGGCGCGTTCGCGCTGCAGAACATCAATACGAGCGTGCAGGGCACGCTCGACGTCGCGGTCGAGGAAGAGGACGGCAGCGTGCAGCGCTTCCAGGTGACGACGGCCGCCGTGCCGTTCCTCGCGCGCGCCGGGCAATTGCGCTACAAGGCCGCTGTCGGCAAGCCGCGCCTGTTCGGCGGCGCCGGCATCACGCCGTTCTTCGGCTTCGGTGAAATCGCCTACGGCCTGCCGTTCGACGTCACGGCGTACGGCGGCTTCATCGCCGCGTCGGGCTACACGTCGATCGCGCTCGGCCTGGGCCGCGATTTCGGCGCGTTCGGCGCGCTGTCGGCCGACGTCACGCATGCGCGGGCGACGCTGTGGTGGAACGGCGCGACGCGCAACGGCAACTCGTACCGCATCAACTATTCGAAGCACTTCGACGGGCTCGATGCCGACGTGCGCTTCTTCGGTTATCGCTTCTCCGAGCGCGAATACACGAACTTCGCGCAGTTCTCGGGCGACCCGACCGCGTACGGCCTCGCCAACAGCAAGCAGCGCTATTCGGCGACGCTGTCGAAGCGTTTCGGCGACACATCGACCTATTTCTCGTACGACCAGACGACCTATTGGGAACGTGCGAACGAGCAGCGCGTCGGCCTCACGCTGACGCGCGCGTTCTCGATCGGCACGCTGCGCAACCTGAACGTGAGCGTGTCGGCGTTTCGCACGCAGAGCGCCGGTGCCAGCGGCAACCAGGTCTCGGTCACCGCGACGTTGCCGATCGGCGGCCGCCACACCGTCACGTCGAACCTGACGACGGGCAGCGGCAGCACGAGCGTGAACGCGGGCTACATCTACGACGATCCGGATGGCCGCACCTACCAGATCAACGCGGGCGCGACCGACGGACGCGCGTCGGCGAACGCGAGCTACCGCCAGCGCTCGTCCGCGTATCAGCTGACCGCGCAGGCGTCGACGCTCGCCAATGCGTATGCGGCCGCCTCGCTCGAAGTCGACGGCTCGTTCGTCGCGACGCAATACGGCGTGTCGGCGCACGCGAACGGCAATGCGGGCGACACGCGCCTGCTGGTGTCGACCGATGGCGTGCCCGATGTGCCGCTGTCCGGCACGCTCTCGCGTACCGATTCGCGCGGCTATGCGGTGCTCGACGGCATCTCGCCGTACAACGTGTACGACGCGACCGTCAACGTCGAGAAGCTGCCGCTCGAAGTGCAGGTGACGAACCCGATCCAGCGCATGGTGCTGACCGACGGCGCGATCGGTTTCGTGAAGTTTTCCGCCGCGCGCGGCAGCAACCTGTACCTGACGATGACCGACCCCGCCGGCAAGCCGCTGCCGTTCGGCGCATCGGTGCAGGACATGGCGAACGGCAAGGAGCTCGGCATCGTCGGCGAGGGCGGTGCGGCGTTCCTGACCCAGGTTCAGCCGAAATCCACGCTGGCGGTGCGGGCGGGCGAACGCACGCTCTGCACGATCGACACGCTGCCGAACCAGCTCCAACTCGAAGGCACGCCGATTCCGGTGACGTGCCAGACGCCCGGCGAGTCGCATGCAGCGGCCGCACGGGTCGAACGATGAATTCACGGATCAAGCGATGAAAAATTCCTTCTCCCTTTCCTTCCCGCGGCGCGCAGGGTGCGTGCTCGCAACCGCCGGCGCGTTGTTCGCGGGCGCCGCGCAGGCGGCGATCGTGCCCGATCGCACGCGCGTGATCTTCAACGAAGGCGAACAGGCCGCGATCGTCACGATCACCAACAAGAGCACGACGTACCCGTATCTCGTGCAGTCGTGGCTCGAGGACGCGAAGGGCAACAAGATCACGTCGCCGCTGATGGTCGTGCCGCCGCTGCAGCGCGTCGAGGCGAACGAGCGCAACGTGCTGCGGATCGCGAAGCTGCCGGGCACCGAATTGCCGGCCGATCGCGAATCGGTGTTCTACCTGAACATCCGCGAAGTGCCGCCGAAGACGGATACGCCGAACACGCTGCAGATCGCGCTGCATACGCAGATGAAGCTGTTCTACCGGCCGAAGGCCGTGCAGCCGGCGCGCGACGAGGACTGGACGCTGCCGATGACGTTGCGGGTCGATCCGGCCGCGCACAAGCTCGTGTTCGACAATCCGACGCCGTATCACATCACGATCGTCGGCCTGGCTTCGGGGGCGCAGAAGACGCACGTGCCGCTGGAGCCGGTGATGGTGAGCCCGATGAGCACGGCCGACGTGCCGTTCAAGGGCGCGACGCCGTCGACGCTGTTCGTCACGCATGTGGACGACTACGGCGGCCAGGTGGCGGTGGAGTATGCGTGTGAGGCCGGTGCGTGCAAGAGCGTGAAGCAATGAGCGGGGGCATGCGAAAGGGCGCGCCAACGATGACGGCGTGGTTGCGCTGGGCGATGCTGGCCGTGCTGGTCGCCGTCGTGCAGCCGGCGTTCGCGGTGCGCTGCGTGACCAGCGGCGGCGCGACATCGATGACGGAGCCGATCGGCGGCGTCGCGTCCTATCCGACCGACGCGCCCGACGGGTACGTGATCTGGGTGTCGCCGGTTCGCAATACGACGGGCTATTGCTTCAAGGATCTGGGCGGCAAGGGCAACATCGACATTTCCGACCCGATCTCGTTCTATGCGAATCCGAACAAGCAGAACCCGGCCGGGTGGGGGCTCGAGATCGGCATCCGCTACAAGGGCACCGACTATTTCGGTGCGGGGAGCCAGCCGGGCACGGGCGTACCGACGGGCAAGACAGTGCCGCCGTGCACGGACCGGGAGCTGAACGCCGGCCGGTGCCCGAAGATTTCGATCGACATCGCCTACCAGGTGGTGGTGCGCAAGCGCGGGTCGTGGGTGCAGCCGCCAAGCGACGTTTACACGGTGTTCCAGTTCGACGGCGCGAAAGGGCTGAACGCGATCAACCCGAGTTTCCAGTATCGCCTGAGCGGCCTGAGCAATCTCAAGCCGACGCCGTGCTTTGTCGACGTGCTCGTGACGCCCGAGCCGGGCATCGTCAATTTCGGGCAGGTGCAGGCGGTCGGCAACGGCTTCATGCCGGCGGTGCCGCGCAAGCGGTTCTCGTTGTCGCTGACCAAGAAATGCAACGTCGCGGTGCGCGTCGACGGGTACTTCGAAACGAGCTATCCGGTCCGGAACGGTTTGCTGGTGCCCGCGAAGGACAGCAATTTCGGCATCGGCATCGAAGACGGCACGGGCAAGGCGATTCCGTTCAACGAGCAGTTCACGCTGGCGCAGTTCGCGTCGAACGTGATGAGCCAGAGCGTGCTGATGGATGCGGTGCTGAAGTCGTTCGGGCCGCCGAAGATCGGGCGATTCGATGCGACGGCGACGATCCGGCTGTTCATCTATTGATCCCGGCGCAGGCGGCGGGCAACAAAAAACCCTCGCATCGGAGGGTTTCGGGGCGGCTGCGATGTCCGGCAGCCTGCTGCGGTCGTCACGGTCATTTTCGCGACCGGACGGGACCGCGACGGAGCGGCGCCGGTTTCCCGGCGCGTTGCTCTGCTTACCGCACCCAGCGGCAAATCTTGTGATGGTGATGATCGAAGTGACACACGCGGTGCGGATGCGCTTCGGCGATCGCCGGCACGAGCACGGCGGCGGCGAGCGCCGCGACGGTCAGGGTCTTGAGTAGCGTTTTCATGTTGAGGTCCTGTTGTTGAAGATCGAATTACGGGAAGGGGAGGGCATCACCACTGCTGCTGCGGGCGCTGATCGTCGCGACGGTCGTCCCGGCGGTCACCGGGATGCTGCGCCTCCCAGTCGCGGCGCTCCCAGTAGCGATGTCCGTCCCAGTAACGATCGCCATGCCAGCCGATCGTGATTTCGGCCGGCGCCGGATAGGCGACGCAGCCGGTGAGCATGACGCTCGATACCACGCCCGCCATGACGGCGGATAACACGATGGATTTCATGTCGTTCTCCCTTGGAAACGGCAACCCGATCGTACGAGCCCTCAAAATTTCACGTGGTAATAAGTTGCTACCGCACATGACACGCGCAGGCGTTTCGACAGACGCGTGAAAGATCGTGTCGGCGCGGCGCCGCCGGCGGCCCCGTCCTATCTGTCCGAGCAACGATTGCATCGATTATTCGGACAAATCCTGACAACTGGAAGGGTCATCTCGTAATAGTATTGAGAATGATTTGCGTTTACGTTAAATTGCGCTATCTCGGAATTTGACGGAGCAGATCGATGGCGATGGCGGAAGTGCTCGACCGACCGGCGGCGGCAGCGGCCAACCCGTTCCTCGGCAATTTTCCCGACCGGCCGCCGCGTGCGCGCCGTGCCGCGGCGGCCCGTGCGCAGGGTGCGTTGCTCGACGTGCTGATCTCCCATCGCGCGATGCTCGTCAATGTCGCGCGCGGCTTCGTCGGTTGCGCGAGCCGCGCCGAGGACGTCGTGCATGACGTGTTCGTGAAACTCGTCGAATTCCCCAACCAGGACGCGGTGCGCCAGCCGGTCGCGTACGTGACGCGGATGGTGCGCAATGCGTCGATCGATGCGTGCCGCCGGCAAAGCCTCGAGAACGTCTATCACACCGAAGAGGACGACGGCTTCGACGTGCCGTCGCCCGAGCCGACGCCGGAAGCCGCGCTGCTGACGCGCGACACGCTGCGGCGCGTGTGGGCCGCGCTCGACGACCTGCCGGCGCGCAGCCGTGCCGCCTTCGAGATGGTGCGGCTGCGCGAGGAGACGCTGCAGACGGCGGCGCGCGCGCTGAACGTGTCGCAGACGCTCGTGCATTTCATGGTGCGCGACGCGGAGCGCCACTGCGCGGAATGCCTCGACGCGTGCCATCGCGGCGTCGCGTGCCCGGTGTTCCTGGGCGGCCGCGCACGCCGCCGGTAAAAAACCGCGCCGGCCAATCGTCTAACAGACAGGAGCGGCCGACACCGCCGCTTCGCCACCTTCAACCGCCTCAGCGATTTCCGATCATGACGCAAGCCACGACGCCTTCCGCCGACACCGACGACCTCGTCTATACGGTCGTCATCAACGACGAAGAACAGTATTCGATCTGGCCGACGTTCCGGCCCGTGCCGGCCGGCTGGCGCGAGATCGGCGTGAGCGGCCCGAAAGCCGACTGCCTCGCGCACATCGAGACCGTCTGGACCGACATGCGCCCCGCGAGCCTGCGCCGCGCGATGGACGGCGAGCGCGCGACCCGCGCGTCGTGACCCGCTGCGCCGGGTTTCCGGCGCGCCACCTGAAGAGGACGTTGCATGACCCTGCTTTCGTTGCCGACGCTCGACGACCTGCGTATCGAGCCGGGGCTGCCCACCGTCGTGTCGCCGCGCGGCAGCGACGGAATGTCGATCGACGACGCCGCGCCGCTGGCGCGCGAGATCGCGGCCGGCACGCTCGAACGGGCGGGCGGCGTGCTGTTCACGGGCTTTCGCGTGCCGTCGATCGACGCGTTCCAGCAGTTCGCGGCGTCGTTCGGCGATCCGCTGATCGGCTATGAATACGCGTCGACGCCGCGCAGCCAGGTCGAAGGCGCGGTCTACACGTCGACCGAATACCCGCCGCACCGCGCGATTCCGCTGCACAACGAGCAGTCGTACACGCGTGAATGGCCGCTGCGGATCTGGTTCCACTGCGCGCTCGCGGCCCCGAAGGGCGGTGCGACGCCAATCGCGGACAGCCGCGCGGTTTACCGCGCGCTCGATCCGGCGCTGGTTGCGCGCTTCGAGAAGCGCGAGCTGCTGTACGTGCGCAATTTCGGGCAGGGGCTCGACTTGCCGTGGCAGCAGTCGTTCGGCACCGACGAGCCGGCCGAGGTCGAACGGATGTGCGCGGCGCGCGGCATCGAATGCACGTGGCGAACGGACGACGACGGCGAACTGCTGCTGCGCACCCGCGAACGTTGCCAGGCCGTTGCGCGCCATCCGCGCACGGGCGAGCGCGTGTGGTTCAACCAGGCGAACCTGTTTCACCTGTCGGCGCTCGACGACGACATGCAGGAAGCGCTCGTCGACGCGGTCGGGCTCGAGAACGTGCCGCGCAACGTGTATTACGGCGACGGCGAACCGCTCGAAGCCGATGCGCTCGCTCAGATCCGCGGCGTGCTCGACCGGCAGCGCATCGTGTTCCCGTGGCGCACGGGCGACGTGCTGATGCTCGACAACATGCTGACCGCGCATGCGCGCGACCCGTTCGAGGGGCCGCGCAAGGTCGTCGTCGCGATGGCGCAGAGTCATACGGTCCCGCGCGACCGAACGGAGGATTGATGACGTGTAGTACCGCCGCGCTTGCCGCGCGCGGGCTGTCGGTAGGCTATCGCGACCATGTCGTGATCGACGGGCTGGACCTGTCGATCGCGGCCGGCCGCGTCACCGCGCTGTGCGGACCGAACGGCTGCGGCAAGAGCACGCTGCTGCGCACGCTCGCGGGCCTGCAGCCCGCCCGTGCCGGCCATGTCGAAGTCAACGGCCGGCCGCTTGCGTCGTTTCGCCGTCGCGCGCTCGCGCGCGAGCTGACGATGCTCGCGCAGTTCAACCAGATTCCGTTGGGCCTCACGGTGCGCGAGCTCGTCGCGTACGGGCGCTATGCGTATGGCGGCTTCCTGCGCGGCCTGTCGCGGGCCGACCATGCGGCGATCGACGAGGCGCTCGAGACGAGCGGCCTCGCCGACGACGCGAACCGCGACGTCGGTGCGCTGTCCGGCGGCGAGCGTCAGCGGGCGTGGATCGCGATGGCGCTCGCGCAGCAGGCGCCGATCGTGCTGCTCGACGAACCGACGACCTACCTCGACATCCATCATCAGCTCGACATCCTCGATGCGCTGCGCACGCTGAACCGCACGCGCGGGCTGACGATCGTGTGGGTGCTGCACGACTTGAACCAGGCGGCCGCGTACAGCGACGAGATCGTGCTGATGCGCGCGGGCCGCCTTGTCGCGCAGGGCACGCCCGACGCGATGCTCGATCCGGCGCGGCTGCGTGCGGCGTTCGGCGTCGAGATGCTGAAGCTCGCGCATCCGCGCACGGGCGCCCCGATGTGCGTGCCGGCCTACGGGCCGTCCACCGACGGCGCGCCGCAGGCGGCCGGCGTCCTCGACCGGGATCTGGCCGTATGACGACGTTCGCGATGCGCAAGCGCCTCGCGGCGGCGGGGAAGGGCGCGGCTTCGGGCCGGGCAGGCGCGATCGCGTTCGGCCTCGTCACGTTGATCGCGCTGCTCGCAGCGCTGCGCGTCGCCCCCGATCTGCGCGTGTGGCGGGACGCCGTGCCCGGCAGTGATGCTGCTGCGCTCGCGCACGTGTTCCTGTTCGACCTCAACCTGCCGCGCGTCGCGGCCGCGCTCGTCGCGGGCGGCTGCCTCGGCATCGCGGGCGCGCTGTTCCAGTCGCTCACGCGCAATCCGCTCGCGTCGCCCGACCTGCTCGGCGTGACGGGCGGCGCCCAGCTCGGCCTGCTCGCGGCGATGCTGGTGCCGGCGCTGGCCGGTGTCGCGTCGGTGCCGCTGCTGTTCGTCTGCGGGCTGGCCGCGGCCGCAATCGCGATCGTCGCGGCCGGCGGCTGGCGCGCGACGCCGTTGCGGCTCGTGCTCGCGGGCAGCGTGTGCATGCTGCTGTTCGCGGCGCTGTCGACGCTCGTGCTTGCCTTCTTCGAGCAGAACATCGCGGGCGCCGCGCTGTGGACCAACGGCAGCCTCTACCAGCCGGGCGCGACGGGCCTCGGGCTCGCCGCGCGCTGGCTCGTCGTGCCGCTCATCGCGTTGCCGTTCGTGATCCGGCCGCTGAATCCGCTCACGCTCGGCGACGATGCGGCGGCCGCGGCCGGCGTGCGCGTCGATGCGACGCGGCTCGCCGCGACGATCGTTGCGGTCGCGTTCACGAGCGTGGCGGTCAGTATCGCGGGCCCGCTGTCGTATGTCGGCCTCGTCGCGCCGAACCTGCTGCGCCAGGTGCGCGGCGCGCGCGCGGCGCGGCTCGGCGTGCTGGTGCCGCTGTCGGCGCTCGCGGGCGGCGCGCTCGTGCTCGTCACCGACAGCGCGGTGCTCGCGTCCGGCCTCGATGTGACGCTGTCGACCGGCGTCGCGATCGCGCTCGTTGGCACGCCGCTGATGCTCGCGATGATCCGGCGCGGCGCCGCGTGGTCGGGCGTGCTGCATGCGGATGGCGAACGCGCGGCAGGCGGCGGCTCGACGCGGCTCGTGGGCTGGCTCGAACGGCTCGGCTGGCCGCTGCGCACCGCGCTGTTCGTCGCGGCAGGCGTGCTGATCGTGTTGGTGGGCGTATCGGCCGGCCCCGAGTGGCTGTCGATCGGGCGCTGGTCCGATGCGCTGTCCGGTCACGATGCGCTCGCGCGGATGCTGATCGACCTGCGCATGCCGCGCCTGCTGTGCGCGCTTCTGGCCGGCGCGCTGCTGGCGGTGAGCGGCGTCGCCATGCAAAGCGTCGTGCGCAATCCGCTCGCAGGCCCTGAAGTGCTCGGCGTCACGCAGGGCGCGGGGCTGGTCACGCTGTTCGCGTTGTCGACGTGGCCGCTGATGGGCCACCTGACGCTCGCGGCTGCCGCGCTGATCGGCGGCGGACTGTCGCTCGCGATCACGCTCGCGCTGAATCACCGGCATCGCTACGCGCCGCTCGCGGTGGCGCTGACGGGCATCGTGATCGGCGCACTGTGGACCACGCTCGCGCAGTGGCTGATCACGCAGGAAAGCGTGCAGCCCGCGCGTTTCGTCGTGTGGCTCGTCGGCGGGACTTATGGCCGGAGCTGGGGCGAGGTGTCGATGCTGCTGCCGTGGTGCGTGCTCGCCGTGCCGGTGTTTGCGTGGCTCGCGAAACCGCTCGACATGCTCTTACTCGGCGACGATCAGGCGGCCGCGCTCGGCCTGCCGGTGGCCGTGCTGCGGCCGCTCGCGCTGACGATCGCGACGCTCGCCGCGTGCGCAGCCGTCGCGGCGGTCGGGCCGGTCGGCTTCATCGGGTTGATGGCGCCGCACGTCGCGACGATGCTCGGCGCGCGCCGGCACCGTACGCGGTTGTGGCTCGCGGCCGCGTGCGGCGCGCTGATCCTCGGTGTGGCGGATCTCGCGGCGCGTACGGTCGTCGCGCCGCGCGAAGTGCCGGCCGGCGTGCTGACCGCGCTGATCGGCGCACCGTACCTGCTCGGGTTGCTGATCCTCGAGGGGCGCCGCGCCCGGCGCGCAGGGCGATGACGCCCGCGCTCGACGGCGCGCCTGCCACGCGTTTTTCGACGTTCGCGCCCGAACCGTTCGCCGACCACCTCGACGTCGTCTGGCTCGGCATGCCCGACGACGCGCACGCGCCGGGCCGCATCGTCGTGCCGGTCAGCGCGTTGCCCGCGCACCGCGACATCGTGCTCGACGCGATGGTCGGCCATTACGGCGGCGATCCTGCGCAGCATGCGCGCGCGCTGATGTCGCAATGGAGCAAATACTATTTCGGCCGCGCGGCGCCGGCCGGCGTCGTCGCCGCGCTGACGCTCGGCCGCCCGCTCGACATGACGCCCGAGCGCACGTTCGTCGCGCTCGACGACGGGATGCCCGCCGCGCTGTACTTCCCGCGCGATGCGCTCGGCGAACCGTGCGACGCCCCGGCGGCACGCTATGCGGGGCTCGTCTCGCATCTTGGCGCCGTGATCGATGCGCTCGCGGCGATGGGCCGCGTCACGCCGCGCGTGCTGTGGAGCAACGCAGGCAACCTGCTCGACTACCTGCTCGATACGTATCGTTCGCTGCCATGCGCGGCCGATCCCGTTCGGGATGCGGACTGGCTGTTCGGTTCGAGCTGCATGCATGGCGAACCGAATCCGCTGCGCGTACCGGTGCGCGATGCCGTGCCGCGCTCGGCGCTGCTGCCGACGCCGTTTCGCGCACGCCGCGTGTGCTGCCTGCGCTATGAAATTCCTGGAGAAACGCAACTGTGTGGAAGCTGCCCCCTGCTACTGACGATGGACGACGCGGCGCTGGCCGGGCAGGACGCGATCCGGTGACGGATGCCGGCCGCCGGCACGCGCTCGGCGCACTCGCGGCGCTCGGCGCCGCGTGCTGCGGCGCGCTTGGCGCACGGTCCAGCGCCGTTGCCGCGACCCTCGACGCTCATCGCGTGCAGGGCGCGCAGGGCGTGCGCGCGCCGGGCGCGGTGTCGCTGGCCGGCAATCCCGTCGTGTCCCAGGCGAGCGCGACGATGCCGGTGCGCCCGCAGCGCGTGGTCGCGCTCGACTTCATGTTCGCGGAAAGCGTGATCGCGCTCGACATCGTGCCGGTCGGGATGGCCGATACCGCGTTCTATCCGGGCTGGCTCGGCTATCAAAGCGACCGGCTCGCGCACGTGACCGATATCGGCTCGCGCCAGGAGCCGGGCCTCGAAGCGATCGCGGCGGTCAAGCCCGACCTGATCATCGGCGTCGGCTTCCGGCATGCGCCGATCTTCGACGCGCTCGACCGGATCGCACCGACGATCCTGTTCCAGTTCAGCCCGAACGTGTCCGATGGCGGCGTGCCGGTCACGCAGCTCGACTGGATGCGGCGGATCTTCCGGACGATCGGTGCGGTGACGGGGCGCGACGCGCGCGCGCAGGCGGTCGATGCGCAGCTCGATGCGGGCATCGCGCGCAATGCGGCGCGGCTCGCGGCCGCGGGCAGAACGGGCGAGCGCGTCGCGCTGCTGCAGGATCTCGGCTTGCCCGACCGCTACTGGGCCTATACGGGCAACAGCACGTCGGCGGGCCTCGCACGGGCGCTCGGCCTCGATCCGTGGCCGAACAAGCCGACGCGGGAAGGCACGTTGTACGTGACGTCGGCCGATTTGCTCAGGCAGCGCGAGCTGGCCGTGCTGTTCGTGACCGCATCGGGGATGGAGGTGCCGCTGTCCGCGAAACTCGATTCGCCGGTGTGGCGCTTCGTGCCCGCGATGAAGGCGCACCGGATCGAGCTCGTCGAACGCAATATCTGGGGGTTCGGCGGGCCGATGTCGGCGCTGAAACTGGCCGACGTGATGACCGATACGATGCTGAAGCTGCCGGCCGTGCGTTGAGCGCGTGCGTGCGCGCCGCTCGATCGGCGGATGATGCGGCTTCGGCTTCGGCTTCGGCTTCGACGGGCAGCGCGTTGCGGTCGGCCTGATTCGCGGTGAACCGCCCGGGCTTTTCCACGATCGCGCCGCACACCCGGAACCTGTCCTTCTGAAACGCAAATCGCCGACGCACTGCCATGGCAGCGCGCCGGCGATTTTTTTGATCGACTGCCGCGTTACGCGCTCAGCGCATCGACGCCATCCTGCGCGCGCGAGCGCGCCGGCGTCGTGTCGCTGACGATGCGCCCATTGTCGAGTTTCAGCAGGCGGTCGGCGAGATCGAAGTAGCGGTCGTCGTGCGTGATCACGATCACGGCCTTGCCGCGCGCGCGCAGCTCGGGCAGCAGTTGCTCGTAGAACACGGCCTTGAACGACGGGTCCTGGTCGGCCGCCCATTCGTCGAACAGGTAGAACGGCCGGTCCTCCAGGTACGCGACGACGAGCGCGAGCCGCTTGCGCTGCCCGGTCGACAGCGCGCGGGTCGAGAACGCGCCGTCGACCACCTTCACCTTGTGGTCGAGCGCGAGTTTCGCGACGAGCGCGTTCGCGCGCGCATCGGCCTGCGCACGGGACGGATCGTCGGGATCGACGATGCCGAGCAGCGCATCGAACAGGTGGAAATCGTTGAACACCGCGCTGAAGCGTTGCCGGTACGCGGCGCGCTCGCGCCAGCCGATCGCGCGGCCGTCGACCTCGATCGTGCCTTCTTCCGGTTCGTAGAGCCCCGTCAGCACCTTCGCGAGCGTCGTCTTGCCGCTGCCGTTGCCGCCGACGATGAACACAAGCTCGCCCGGCTGGATCGTCAGGTTGATCGGCCCGATGCTGAACATCCGTTCGTCGCGCTCGTGGAAGTACGCATGCGTGACGCCGCGCAGCGTCACGGAGCCGGCCGGCGGCACGTCCGGCGCGTCGGACGCGGGCGGTACCGTGCGCAGCGCGCCGAATTCGGCCATCACGCCTTCGATCCGCGTGAGCGACACGCGGGCCGCGTTGACGGTCGGCAGGTTGTTCAGGAGTCCGTCGAGCGGCACCAGCATGAACAGGAACACGACGACGTAGCCGGCGGCCGCGGCCGGATCGGCATGCACGCCGAGTTGCGGCCAGAACGACGCGATGCCGAGGAACACATAGAACAGGAAGATGATCCAGCCGACGCCGACCGCATATGCGCTGAACGCGCGGCGGCGGTGGTCGCGTACTTCGCCGATCGCGGCGCCGAGCTGGCCGTCGACGAACTGGCGTGCGCGTTCGTCGTGCAGCTTCAGCTCCTTCGCGCCGGAAAACAGCGAGCCGAGATAGCCGAACAGGCGGTCCTGCGCCTGGCCGGCCGCTTCGAGCGACGCGATCGCGCGGCGGTCGCCCGTGTGATAGCCGAGCGAGCCGGCAATGATCGCGGCCAGCGCCAGCAGGCACACGGGCCACGACAGCCACGCGAGATAGCCGAGGCAGCCGAACACGATCGAGCCGTGCATGACCAGGTTCGGCAGCGCGAAGAACAGCATCGACACGTTGGTGGCGTCGTCGGTCAGCACCGACTGCACGGGCGCCGCGCCGATCCGCTCGATGTCGCGCAGTTCGGCCGCGCCGACGCGCCGCGCGAGATGCACGCGCAGCCGCGCCATCGTGTCCTGCGACAGGCGGGCAAACAGCGTGCCCGACACGATTCGCGTGACGAGCGCGATCACCGCGCACAGCGCGAAGCGCCACGCGAGCGACGCGTCGGCCGCGCCCGGCTGCGAGAGCGCGCGGTTCAGCGTCGCGACGAGCAGCACGCTCGCGACGCCGTTCAGCACGCACGCGGTGAGCGCCAGCGCGAGCGACGCACGGCTTTCGCGCAACAGCGCAAGGATCAGGCGCGCCGCGGGGCGGCCGGGGGAAGCGTCGAGGGGCGGCGGGGAAGAAGGCTCGTGGGCGGCAGTCATCGGCAACGTCGGTAAAGGGAAGGCAAGCAAAAACGCGGAAACGGCAAAACGGACGTGAAAGCGGCCGGCGAGGCGGGGCCCCGTTCCGGCGTTCCTCCCTGATAGACGAACGGGCCGCGCGAATATTTACCGGCGTGTTCAAAAAAAGCCTTCGCGCGGGCTTTGAGCACAAAACGGTAAAAAATCGGCCGCGCCGTTCGTCACACCAGTGAAGCCGCCCCAAGCGGCCCCGAGACTTGGCCGAAGCGGCCGGACCGAAGGACTTCACGCACATGACGAGTTTCCCGACTGCGCTGCATCACCGAATCCGCGAACTGGCGCGCCTCGCGCCCGATGCACCCGCCATCGCGGTCCCTTTCCAGAATGACTTGCGCCTGTCGCGCGGCGCGCTCGACGCGCGGGCATCGCGGCTGGCCCGGCAACTGCGCGCGGCCGGCGTCGGCGCGGAAGTGCGGGTGGGCGTGTGCGTCGAGCGTTCGTGCGAATTGTTCGTCGCGCTGCTGGCCGTGCTGAAGGCGGGCGGCGTGTTCGTGCCGCTCGACCCGCGTCATCCGGCCGCGCGCCTCGACTGGATCGTCCAGGATGCGCAGTTGCGCCACGGGATCGTCGATGCCGCTGGCCGTGCGGCGCTCGGTCAGCCGTTCGAGCACGCGTTTGACGCGGCAGCGAAAGCGGAAGCGGCGGATGAGCAGGACATTTACGCCGATGACGAGGCCGTGCCCGTCCACCCGCGTTCGGCCGCCTACATGATTTATACGTCGGGTTCGACCGGCACGCCGAAGGCGGTCGTCGTCGAACACGGGCCGCTCGCCGCGCACTGCGACGCGCTCGCGGCCGCGCTGCCGATCGAGGCCGGCGACCGCCTGCTGCATTTCGCGTCGGTCAATTTCGACGCCGCGCACGAATGCTGGCTGGCGCCGCTCGCAGCCGGCGCCAGCATCGTCGTGGCGCCGCCGCAGCCGTTCGCGCCGGATGCCGCGCATGCGTTGATGGTTAACGAATCGGTCAACGTCGCCGCGTTCCCGCCTGCGTACCTGCGCGAATTCGCGGCGGTGGCCGCACGCGACGGCGTGCCGCCGGCACTGCGCGTGCTCGCGTTCGGCGGCGAAGCGCTGCCGCAGCAGGCATTCGAATTCGTGCGCGGCACGTTCCCGTCGGTACGCCTGATCAACGGCTACGGGCCGACGGAGGCCGTCATTTCGCCGATGCTGTGGCCGGTCGAGCCGGGCGAGACGCCCGTGCTGGCCGCCACCGACGCGTATGCGGCGTTGCCGATCGGCCGCGCGATCGGGCCGCGCGTCGCGCGTATCGACGGCGGCGAAGGCGACGGCGTGGGCGAACTGCTGCTGGGCGGCGTGTGCGTCGCGCGCGGCTATCACGGCCGTCCGGCGCTGACGGCCGAACGCTTCATTCCCGATGCCGACGGCGAACCCGGTGCGCGCGTATACCGCACCGGCGATCTCGCGCGACTGCGCGAAGACGGCGCATTCGACTATCTCGGCCGCCTCGACGATCAGGTCCAGGTGCGCGGCGTGCGTGTCGAGCCCGCTGAAATCGCCGCATGCCTGCGCTCGCATCCGGCCGTGGCCGACGCGGCCGTGGTCGCCGAAAACGGCAACGGGCCGACGCGGCTGATCGCGTGCGTCGCGTTGCGCGCGGCGGCCGACGATGCGGCGCTGAAAGCACACGTGGCCGCGCAACTGCCGGCCGCCTGGCAGCCGCACCGGTTCGTGCGTTGCGATGCGCTGCCGTATACGCTGAACGGCAAGATCGACCGCGCCGCGCTGCGCGAGAAGATTGCCGCGGCGCGCGACACCGCACAAGACAGCGGCGACACGCCGCGCACGCCGACCGAACGGCAGCTCGCCGGCCTCTGGCAGACGTTGCTCGGCCTTGACGTCACGCCGTCGCGTGACGACCGGTTCTTCGCGCTGGGCGCCGATTCGCTCGCCGCGATGCAGTTGCAGGCCGCGATCCGTGCGGCCGTACGCGTGAACCTGCGGCTCGATACGCTGTTCGCCGATCCGGCGCTCTTCGAACTGGCCGAAGCGGTCGATCGTGCGGAACGCGAAACCGGCGAACCGCCGGCCACCATTTCCGCGCGCCGCGCGCCGGCCGAAGCGGCCGGATCGGACGCGCCGCACGTCGACCGCGCCGCGTCGCTCGCGCAGCAACGCTTCTGGGTGCTCGCGCAGACACGTGACGCAAGCGCCGCGTATCACATCGCCGCGCACTGGACGATTGACGGCATGCTCGATCGCACTGCGTTGCAGCGCGCGCTCGATCACGTGATCGAGCGCCACGAAGCCTGGCGCACGACGCTCGTCGACAACGACGACGGCATCGTGATGCAGCGGATTCATGCGCATCTGCACGTGCCGATCGTCGACGTCGACCTGCGCGACCAGCCGCCCGCCGCACGCGACGCGCAAGCCGCGCGTCTCGCCGAGCGCGATGCGGCTGAACCGTTCGACCTCGCACGCGGCCCGCTGCTGCGCGCGACGCTGGTCGCACTCGCCGACAACCGTCACCGCCTGTTGCTGACCGCCCATCACGCGATCACCGACGGCTGGAGCTCGCGCTGCGCGTTTGACGAGCTGTCGGCCGCCTATCGTGCGTACGCCGAAGGCCGCGAACCGTCGCTGCCCGAACTGCCGATCCAGTACGCCGACTATGCGGACTGGCAACGCGACATGCTGGCCAGCGGCGAGGGGGAGCGTCAGCTCGACTACTGGCGCGATGCGTTGCGCGCCGCGCCGGGCCCGCTCGCGCTGCCGGTCGATCGTCAGCCGGGGGCGGTACGCACGCTGCAAGGCGCACGCGTGTCGGTGCGGCTGCCCGACGCGGTCGCGGCCGACGTGCGGCAACTCGCGCGCGACGCGCAGGCCACCCCCTTCACGGTGCTGCTGGCCGCGCTCGACGCGTGGCTGTCGCGCCTGACCGGCGCAACGGATGTCGTCGTCGCGGTGCCGGTCGCGCATCGCCAGCGCCCGGAAACGCGCGCGCTGCTCGGCCTGTTCCTGAATACGGTCGCGCTGCGCGTACGCGTGGCGCCGACGCTGCCGTTCCGCACGCTCGTCGATGCGACGCGCACGGCGGCGCTCGACGCGGTCGCGCATCAGGACGTGCCGTTCGAGCGCGTCGTCGATGCGGTGAAGCCGCCGGTCAAGCGCGGCGACGAATGGCTGCGCGTGAAATTCGCGCAGCAGTTCGACGCGCGGCACGACAGCGTGCTGCCGGGCGCGACGGCCGTCGCGACGCCGGGGCCTGACCTCGCCGCACGCTTCGACTTCGCCGTGGATTTCACCGACGATGCAGATGGCATCGAACTGGTCGCGGCGTATGCGACCGACTGCATCGACGGCGACACCGCGCGCGCATGGCTCGACAGCTATGCCGCGCTCGTGGGTGCGGCCGCGCGCGATCCGCACCAAACGACGGCCGTCCTGCCGTGTGATGCATCGGCGGCTTCGCGCCAGCCGCGCGACGGCCGTGCGCTGCGCGTCGAACATGCGGACATCGTCGCCGCGTTCGCGCGGCAGGCGGCCGCGTACCCGCATCGCGTCGCGCTCGCCGACGCGTCGGCATCGCTGACGTTCGCCGAACTCGACGACGCATCGAACCGCATCGCACGCGCGCTGACCCAGCGCGGCGTGGCCGCCGAAGCGGCCGTCATCGTCTGCATCGAACGGTCGGCGCGCTTCGTCGTCGGTTTGCTCGGCGCGCTGAAGGCCGGCGCATTGGCCGTGTTGCTCGATCCCGCCCAGCCCGCCGCGCGACTGGCCGCGGCGGCAGCCGACTGCGGCGCGCGCTGGGCGCTCGTCGCGGAGCCGGCCGCCTGGCCGGCCGGCATCGACGCACAGCCGCTCGACGTCGATACGCTCGCGCAGGACGCCACGCTCGCGCATGCAGCCGGCGTGCGCCTCGCGCCGCATCCGGAGCAGGGGGCATACCTGATCTATACGTCGGGCTCGACCGGCACGCCGAAGGGCGTCGTCGTGTCGCACGGCGCACTCGCCGACTACGTGCAGGGGATGCTCGACGAACTCGCGTTCGCACCGGACGCGTCGTTCGCGATGGTGTCGACCGTCGCGGCCGACCTCGGCCACACGACGCTGTTCGGCGCGCTGTGCGCGGGCCGCACGCTGCACCTGCTGCCGGCCGCGTGCGCGTTCGATCCCGACCTGTTCGCCGATGAAATGCGCCGCCGCGAAGTCGGCGTGCTGAAGATCGTGCCGAGCCACCTGCAGGCGCTGCTCGATGCGCGCGTGCCGGCCGACGTGCTGCCGCGCCACGCGCTCGTGACCGGCGGCGAAACGCTCACGTGGGCGCTCGTCGCGCGCCTGGCCGCGCTTGCGCCAGCCTGCCGCGTGATCAACCACTACGGGCCGACTGAAGCGACGGTCGGCGCGATCGCCTGCGACACGGCGTCGATCGCCGCCGATGCGCGCGATCCCGCGAGCGGCGTGCCGCTCGGCCTGCCGCTGCCGAATGCGCGCGCGCTGGTGCTCGACGCATTCGGCGCGTGCGTGCCGGCCGGCGCGACGGGCGAACTGTATCTGGGCGGGCCGGGCGTCGCGCGCGGCTACCTCGGACGCCCGGCGCAGACCGCCGAGCGCTTCGTACCCGATCCGTTCACGCCCGGCGCGCGGCTGTATCGCACCGGCGACCGCGTGCGCCTGCGCGCGGACGGCCGCCTCGCGTTCCTCGGCCGTATCGACGATCAGGTGAAGATTCGCGGCTATCGCGTCGAGCCGGGCGAGGTGAGTGCGGCCGTGCGCGCGGCCGGCCAGGTCGCGCAGGCCGACACCCTCGCGATCGAACACGACGGCCGCTTGCGGCTCGCGACGTTCGTCGTGATGCGCGACGGTGCGACCTTCGACGAGACTGCGTTGCGCGAAGCGCTTGCCGCGAAGCTGCCCGACTATATGGTGCCCGCGCAGTTCGTCGCGCTCGCGCGCCTGCCGGTCACCGCGAACGGCAAGATCGATCGCGCCGCGTTGCGTGAACGGGCGGCCGCGCCGGTCGCGACGGCATCCGGCGATGCGCCGCAGGGCGCGGTCGAAACGGTGCTCGCGGAAGTCTGGCAGGCCGTGCTGAAGGCGCCGAAGGTCGGCCGCGGCGACAACTTCTTCGAGCTCGGCGGCGATTCGATTCTCGTGCTGCAGGTGATCGCCCGTGCGCGCAAGCGCGGCGTGCGATTCACGCCGAAGCAGCTGTTCGACGGCCCGACGGTTGCCGAACTCGCACGCATTGCGAAGACGGAGGACGTGGCGGCCGCTGCCGCCGCACAACCTGCGGCCGCGGCTGGCGTGCCGGCGGCTGCGCAGGTCCTGACGCCCGCGCAGCAGCGCTTCTTCGCGCTCGATATCCCGCATCCGGGCCACTGGAACCAGTCGGTTGCGTTCGATGTGCGCGGGCCGTTCGACGCCGACGCCTTCGCGCGCGCCTTCGCATCGTTGCTGACGCATCACGACGCATTCCGCCAGCGTTTCGCGGGGGGCGCCGACGGGACGTGGCACGCCAGCGAGGCGGCGAAGCCGTACGACGCGCTGCCGTTCGCCGAAGTCTCCGCCCGCGACGAAGGCGACGCGCTGCAGCGCTTCGACGCGCTGCAGCGTCGCCTCGACCTCGGCCGCGGGCCGCTTGCCTGCGCGTGCGCGGCACGCTTGCCGGACGGCTCCACGCAGCTCCATCTCGCGATTCACCATGCGATCGTCGATGGCGTGTCGTGGCGCATCCTGCTCGACGACCTCGACACGGCGTACCGCGCCGCTTGCGAACGCGCGCCGGTCAAGCTGTCGCAGCCGGGCCTGCGCGCGGATGCATGGGCGGCTCGGCTCGCACGTGCGGCAATGGAACCGGCCTCGCCGTTCGCGGCCGAGGCCGCGTACTGGGCCGGCATGGCGCAGGGCGACGACATCGTGCCCGATCATCCCGACGCGGCGGCAACGAACGCCGATGCGGCCGTCGTCGTGCAGACGATCGACGCGGCATTGACTCGCGCGGCGCTGACCGATGCGCATGCGGCCTATCGCACGCAGACGATCGACCTGCTGGGCGCGGCGCTCGCACTGGCGCTGGCCGGCGTGAGCGGTGCCGCGTCGTGCCGTGTCGAACTGGAAGGGCATGGCCGCGAGGCACTGTTCGACGACGCGGACGCCAGCCGCACGATCGGCTGGCTGACGAGCCATTACCCGGTGACGCTGCCGGTCGCGGCCACGGCGCGTGACACGCTGTGCGCGGTCAAGGACGTGCTGCGCGCGGTGCCGCACAAGGGTCTCGGTTTCGGCGTGCTCGCGCACTACGGCGATGCGGCGACGCGTGCGGCGCTGGCCGCCGTGCCGCGCCCGCGCGTCACGTTCAACTATCTCGGCCAGTTCGACGCGCCGCGCGATGCCGTGCTCGTGCCGCGCTTCGGCGGCGCCGGCGTCGAGCGCGATCCCCAGGGGCCGCTCGGCAATACGCTCGCGATCCACGCGTACCTCGATACGGATCGTGACGGCGCGCGCACGCTGAAAGTGCACTGGGTCTACGGCGCACCGCAATTCGAACGCGCGACGATCGACGCATTCGCCGAACGCTTCGCGGCGGCGCTGCGCGAACTCGTCGACACGTGCGCATCGCGCGTGGCGCATCGCGGCGGCGGCGCGACGCCGGGCGATTTCCCGCTCGCGCAGTCCGCCGGTCTCACGCAGGCCGCGATCGAGCGCACGCCGCTCGACTGGCGCACGATCGACGACGTGTATCCGTTGTCGCCGATGCAGCAGGGCATCCTGTTCCATGCGCTGTTCGCGCCCGGTCACGCCAGCTATGTGAACCAGCTCGTCGCGACCGCGACCGCACTTGACGCCGACCGGCTCGCGGCCGCATTCGACGCGTCGATCGCCCGCCACGACATCCTGCGCACGAGCGTGATGCCGGACGAAGCCGCGCCGCTGCAGTGCGTGCATCGCCATGCGCGGATGCCGGTCGAACGGCTCGACTGGCGCACCCGCGGCGACACGCTCGAGGCCGAGTTCGACGCGTGGCTCGCGGCCGATCGCGCCCGCGGTTTCGACTGGCGCGAGCCGCCGCTGATGCGGCTCACGCTGATCCGCGTGACCGACGACGCATGGCGCGTCGTGTGGACGCGTCATCACGTGCTGCTCGACGGCTGGAGCACGGCGCGCCTGCTCGCCGACGTGCTGCGCGACTATCGCGACCCGGATGCCGTGTCGCCGTTCGCAAGCCGCCCGGCGCTGCGTTATCGCGACTTCATCGCCTGGCTCGGCACGCGCGACCGCGACGCCGACGAGCGCTTCTGGACGGAACGCCTCGCACGACTCGACGCACCGACGCTGATCGCGGCACGCACGGCCGACCGTGCGGATGCCGAAATGCTCACGTGGCGCGCAACGCTCGACGCCGGCGCGACGACGCGTGTCGCGCAAACCGCACGCGCATTGAAGCTGACCGTCAACACGCTGGTGCAGGGCGCCTGGGCGCTCGCCCTGCAGCGGATGACGCACCAGCCGGCCGTCGCGTTCGGCGCGACCGTCGCGGGCCGCCCCGATGCACTCGCGGACGTCGATTCGGTGCTCGGCCTGTTCATCAACACGCTGCCGGTGATCACCGCGCCGGCGCCGCAACAACGCGCGGCCGGCTGGCTGCAAACGCTGCAACGCGAGAACGCGGCTGCCGCCGAGCACGCGCACGCGCCGCTCGCCGACATCCAGCGCTGGGCGCGCGGCGCGGGTGGCGCCCTGTTCGACACGCTGGTCGTGTTCGAGAACTACCCGGTGGACGACACCGCGCGCGACGCCGATCCGCGTGCGCTGGCGTTGAGCGGCGTGCGCAGCATCGAAGCCACCGATTTCGCCCTGACGCTCGTGATCGAGAGCGGCGCCGAGCTGACGATCGACTACGGCTACGACACCGCGCGCGTCGATGCGCGGCAGGTTGAAACCTGGCACCGCGCGTTTGCATGCGCGCTCGATGCGCTGGCCCGCACGCCGGATGCGCTGCTCGGCACGCTGTCGATCGCCGACGAAGCGACTCGCGACGCGCTGGTCCGTGCGCGCAACACCGCGCACGCCTGGCCGGACGCGCAACGCCAGCCGCTGCATCTGCAATTCGCCGATGCGGCGCGGGCGACGCCCGACGCGATCGCGCTCGAATACGCGGACGTTCACGGCGGCGTGCATCGCGCGACCTATCGCGAACTCGACGCCAGCACGTCGCGCATCGCGGCCGCATTGCGCCGGCGCGGCGTGCAGCCCGACACGCCGGTCGCTCTGTGCGTCGAGCGTTCGTTCGACATGGTGATGGCGCTGGTTGGCGTGCTGAAGTCCGGCGCGGCTTACTTGCCGGTCGATCCCGACTATCCGCCCGAGCGCATCGCGTACCTGCTGCGCGACGCGCGGCCGGCCGTCGCGATCACCCAGGCTCATCTGCGCGAGCCAGTCGAAGCGGCGCTCGGTGACGGTGCGGGCACGCAGTTGCTGACGGTTGCCGACCTGCTCGCCGATGAAACCGCCAATGAAGCCGGACACGACGCCGCCGGCGCGACCGCGGCGATCGACGACGCGCAGCTCGCGTACCTGATCTACACGTCCGGTTCGACCGGCAAGCCGAAGGGCGCCGGCAACACGCACGGCGCGCTCGCGAACCGGATCGCGTGGATGCAGCACGCTTACCGGCTGACACGCGACGACGTCGTGCTGCACAAGACGCCGTTCGGCTTCGACGTATCGGTGTGGGAATTCGTGTGGCCGCTGGCGATCGGCGCGAAGCTCGCGATCGCCGCGCCCGGCGACCATCGCGATCCGGCGCGCCTGGCCGCCGCGATCCACGCACACGGCGTGACGGTGTTGCACTTCGTGCCGTCGATGCTGGCCGCGTTCGCCGCGTATCTCGACGATTTCTCGGCCGCCGCGCAGTGCGACAGCGTGCGCCTGATCGTTGCAAGCGGCGAGGCGCTCGCGCCTGAACTCGTCGCGAAGACGGCGCGGCTGCTGCCGAACGCGACGCTCGTGAACCTGTACGGGCCGACCGAAGCCGCGATCGACGTGTCGCACTGGACCTGCGGCCCCGACGATGCGGAGGCTGCCGCGGTGCCGATCGGCCATCCGATCGCGAACCTGCAACTGCACGTGCTCGATGCGGCGTGGCAGCCGGTGCCGGCCGGCGCGACCGGCGAACTGTATCTCGCGGGCGCGGGCCTCGCGCGCGGCTATCTCGGCCGTCCGGCGCTGACCGCCGAGCGTTTCGTGCCCGATCCGTTCGTGCCGGGCGCGCGCATGTACCGCACCGGTGACCTCGCCCGACGGCGTGCCGACGGTGCGCTCGACTACCTTGGCCGCGTCGATACGCAGGTCAAACTGCGCGGCCAGCGGATCGAGCCGGGCGAGATCGAGGCGCTGCTGCGCGCGGCGCCCGGCGTGAACGACGCCGTCGTGATCGTGCGCGACGAGCAACTGATCGGCTATGTCGCACGTGGCGACGCGGGCCCGCTCGACCAGGTGGCGCTGCTCGACGCGCTCCGTGCGCAATTGCCGGCCTACATGGTGCCGTCGCGACTGATCGAACTCGACGCGCTGCCCGTCACGCCGAACGGCAAATGCGATCGCCATGCGCTGCCCGCGCCGGCGCGCGAAGCGGCAGCCGACGTCGCGCTCGCGACCGACACGGAACGCGCGCTCGCCGGGATCTGGCAACGCGTGCTGCACGTGGAGGCGATCGGCCGTGACGGCGATTTCTTCCTGCTCGGCGGCCATTCGCTGCTCGCGACGCAGGCCCACGCGCAGGCGAACCTGCACTGGGGGCTCGCATTGCCGCTGCGCACGCTGTTCGACACGCGCACGCTGGCGCGCTGCGCGGAGGCGATCGACGCGGCCTGCGCGGCGCGCGGCGAAACCGACGCGGCGAGCGCGATCGATGCGCTGCTCGGCGAACTGGAAACCCAATAAGGACGACGGATGACGAAGGTTCAACCCGACTGGCTCGCGCTCGCGACGCGTTTCGCGCAACTGCCCGACGCGCAGCGCGCGGTCTTCATCGACAAGCTCGGCGCGGCCGGCATCGACTTCCGCGTGCTGCCGATCCCGCCGCGCACGCCACGCAGCGAGCGCGTGCCGGCGTCGTTCGCGCAGACGCGGCTGTGGCTGCATGCGCGGCTGATCGATGCGCCCGACGCGTATCACATCACCGAGCGCCTGGCGCTGACGGGCCCGCTCGACGCGCATGCGCTGCGCCTGGCGTGCGACGCGCTGATCGCGCGCCACGAGGCGCTGCGCACGACCTTCGACGAAGCGCAGGACGGCGTGGCGCAAACGATCCACGCGCCGCTGCGCTGCCCGTGGCGCGAAACCGATCTCGAAGCGCTGCCGGATGCGCAGCGCACGGCGCGCGCGGAGGCGGTCGCCACGGCTGACGAAGCCGAGGCGTTCGATCTCGGCGCGGCGCCGCTCGTACGCGCCCATCTGGTGCGCTTCGATGCGACCCGTCACTGGCTCGCGCTGACCGTGCATCACATCGTGTCGGACGGCTGGTCGTCGGGCGTGATGCTCGAGGAACTCGCCGCGTTCTATCGCGCGTATGCGTCCGACCGGCCGGTGCCGCTCGCGCCGCTGCCGATCCAGTACGCCGACTACGCGCTGTGGCAGCGCCGCTGGCTCGACGCCGGCGAGCGTGACCGCCAGCTCGCGTTCTGGCGCGAACGGCTCGATCCACAACGCGGCGTGCTGGCGCTGCCCGGCGCAGCTGCGCGACCCGCACGCCGCAGTGCGCGCGGCGCACGCCATGGGTTTTCGCTCGACGCACGCCTCGGCGCGCAATTGCGCGCATTCGCGGCTGCCTCGGGCGCCACGCCGTTCGCGGTGCTGCTTGCCGCGCTCGACGCGCTGCTGGCGCGCGCGACCGGCGACGCGCGGATCTCCGTCGGCGTGCCGGCCGCGAACCGCGAACGCGCGGAAGTCGCCGGCCTGATCGGCTTCTTCGTCAACACGCTCGCGATCGACGTCGAGGTGCCCGCGCACGGCGATTTCTCGTCGCTGGTCGCGCGCACGCAGCGCGCGCTCGTCGACGCGCAGATGCACCAGGACGTGCCGTTCGAGCAGGTGGTCGACGCGCTCGGCGTGCCGCGCAGCGCGAGTCACCATCCGCTGTTCCAGGTGATGGCCGCGTACGGCGAGCGCCGCGCGCTGCCGGCGCTCGGCGCGGCGTTGGCCGCGTTGCTGCCGTCGGGCACGCCGTCCGCGAAATTCGACCTGACGCTTTCGGTCGAAGCGACGCCGGACGGCACGTTCGACGCCGCATTCATCTACGCGCTCGACCTGTTCGACGCGGACGCGATCGCACGGCTGGCCGCGCGCTTCGTCACGCTGCTGGCCGATGCGCTCGCGCGCCCCGGCATGCCGGTCGGCGATCTCAACTGGCTGCCCGCCGATGAACGCGAGCAGCTCTTCGCATGGAACGCCCCGGCGGGCGCCGCCGAATCCGAACCGTTCGTGCCCGTTCATGCACGCATCGCCGCGCATGCGCGGGCACGGCCCGACGCACGCGGCGTTGCCGATACCGATCGCGCGTTGACGCGCGGCGAAGTCGATGCACGCGCGGCACGGTTGGCACGTCATCTCGTTGCGGCCGGCGTACGGCCCGAAATGCGCGTCGGCGTCGCGCTGCAGCGCTCGGTCGACCTGCTGGTCGCGCTGATCGCGGTGCTGAAGTCGGGCGCCGCGTTCGTGCCGCTCGATCCGGCGCATCCGCGCGAACGGCTCGCGCAGATCGTCGGCGACGCGCACATCGCGCACGTGCTGACCGACGGCGCGAGCGCCGCGTCGCTGCCCGAACTGCCGGATCTGCGCGTGTGGCGCGCCGATGAAGTCGACGCACTCGACGCAGCCGCGCACGTCGCGCTGCCGGACGTGCTGCCGGGCCACGCGGCCTATGCGATCTACACGTCGGGCTCGACCGGCAAGCCGAAGGGCGTGATCGTCGATCATGCGTCGTTCGCGCGGCATTGCGCGGCGATCGCCGAGCGCTACGGCGCGGGCGAGAACGACGTGTTCCTGCTGTTCCAGTCGGTCAACTTCGACGGCGCGCACGAAGGCTGGTTTTCGCAGTACATGTCGGGCGCCGCCGTGTCGGTGACGGCCGACGTGCTGTGGCCGCCCGCACAGACCTGCGCGATGATGGTCCGCGATGGCGTGACGATGACCTACGTGCCGCCCGGCTGCGCCGCGCAGCTCGCCGAATGGGCGCTCGCGCACGGCGCGCCGCCGACGCTGCGTTCGCTGACCGTCGGCGGCGAGGCGACGTCGCGCGAGGCGTTCGCGATGCTGCGCCGCGCGCTGCCGAACGTGCGCGTGGTCAACGGCTATGGCCCGACCGAGACGGTCATCACGCCGACGCTGTGGATGTTCCGGCCCGGCGACGATCTCGCGAAGCTCGGCGACGCCGCCTACCTGCCGATCGGTACGCTGGTCGGCGCACGCACCGCGCATGTGCTCGACGAACGCCTGCATCCGCTGCCGGTCGGCGTGATCGGCGAACTGTATCTGGGCGGCGAGGGGATCGGCGTCGCGCGCGGCTATCTCGACCGCCCCGCGCTGACGGCCGAGCGCTTCGTGCCCGATCCGTACGGCGCGCCGGGCGCGCGGCTGTACCGCACGGGCGACCTCGTGCGGCGTCGCGCGGACGGCGTGTTCGACTTCATCGGCCGCGTCGACCATCAGGTGAAGCTGCGCGGGCTGCGTATCGAACTCGGCGAGATCGAGGCCCAGCTTGCCGCGCACGACGCGGTGCGCGAAGCGTGCGCGGTCGTGCACGGGCAGGGCGCACGCGCGCAGCTGGTCGCGTACGTCGAGCTGACCGCCGACGCGCGGGCGGCCGCGCGGCCGGTCGAAGCCGCGACGCTCGACGCGCACCTGCGCCGCACGCTGCCCGACTACATGGTGCCCGCGCAGCTGATCGTGCTCGACGCGCTGCCGCGCAACGCGAACAGCAAGGTCGACCGCGCACGGCTGCCGGCGCCGGTACGCGTCGAACGCGCGTACGAAGCGCCGCACGACGGCGACGAGGCCGCGCTCGCCGCGATCTGGTGCGACGTGCTGAATCTCGAGCGCGTGGGGCGCGGCGATCACTTCTTCGATCTCGGCGGCCATTCGCTCGCCGCCGTGCGCGTGGCGACGCGCGTGGCCGAACGGCTCGGCCGCGACGTGCCGGTGCGTGCGCTGTTCGAAGCGCCGGTGCTCGCGCAGTACGCGTCGCAGGTCGCCGGTGCGCCGCGCGCCGCGCATGCCGGTGCGGCAGCGCCGGGCGTCGCCGTCGCCCAACCGGACGCGCACGGCGTGTGGCCGCTGTCGCCGGCGCAGCTCGGCCTGTGGTTCCTGTGGCGCGCGCAGCCGGACAGCGCCGCGTACAACATTCCGGTCGCGCTGCGTGTGCGCGGCCCGCTCGATGTCGATGCGCTGCGTGCGGCCTTTGCGGATGTCGCGATCGTGCATCCGGCGCTGCGCGCGCGGCTGGTCGAGCGTGACGGCGCACTTCCGGGCCAGCGGCTCGACTCGGACATTGCCGTCGAACTGCCGGTGGTCGACCTGTCGGCGCAAACCGATGCGCTCGTTCGCGCCGCGGCGCTGACCGGCGAGGATGCACTCGCGCCGTTCGACCTCGCTGCCGATGCGCCGCTGTGGCGCGCGCGGGTCCTGCGGCTCGGGGCCGAAGATCATGTGCTGTCGGTGACAATTCATCACATCGTGTCGGATGGCGAATCGATCGAGCTGTGGCTCGACGCGGTTCGTGCGCGCTATGTCGCCCGCGTGCAAGGCGGCGCCGCGCCGGCCGATGAGGCCGTTGAGGCCGGTGCGTCCGTTCAACCGGCCATGCCGCTCGTGCTGCCCGCGCCGTGCCATCCGGCCCGCGTCGCCTACTGGCGCGACGCGCTGGCCGATCTGCCGGCGCGCGTGCTGCCGCAGCGCGCGGACGCACCGGCCGTGCCGCAATGGCGTGCGGCCCGCATCGCCTTCGAATTCGACGGCGCACTGATCCGCGCCGCGCGCGACACGGCGTCGGCCGCGCACGCGACACTGCCGATGCTGCTGCACGCGGCGCTCAACACCGCGCTGTTCCGCGCGACGGGGGCGGCCGACCAGCCGGTCGGCGTGCTGGCGTCGACGCGCGAGCTGACGGGCGACGCGGCCCGCGACGCGCTCGGCCTGTTCATCAATTCGGTCGTCGTGCGCACGCGGCTCGACCCGGCCGCGCGCCGCGCGGACGTGCTCGCACAAGTGCGCGACACGGCGCTCACGGCCTACGCGCACGCCGACGTGCCGTTCGCGGACGTCGTCGCGGCGCTGCGCGCGCCGCGTGCCGCGCAGGCCAATCCGCTGTTCCAGGTGATGTTCAACTACCTGCGCCCGGCGGGCGCCGCGGCGCGCGACTGGGCCGGCCTGTCGCTGGCCGGATTCGACGAGGTGCGCCATCGCGTCGTGTTTACGCTGGAGCTGGACGTCGTCGAGCATCCGGACGGCCGCGTGAGCGCCGCATTCTCGTATGCGGACGAGCTGATCGACCGCGGTTTCGTCGATGCGCTCGTCGATGTCTATCACGACGAAGTCGCGCGTTTCGCCGGCGCGTCGGAAGCGGCGCTCGGCGCGCCCGACCAGCATGCTGTCGCGCCGGCGTCGCATCGCTCGCCGGCGGAAGGCAACGGGCGCGCGGCAACGTCGTCACGTGCACCGCACGCGGCTGCCGCTCTCGCGGCGCTGTGGTCCGACACGTTCGCGACGGCCGCCCCCGAAGCGGACGCCAACCTGTTCGAAGCCGGCGCGACCTCGTTCGACGTCGTGCGCTTCGTCGACGCGGCGGCCCGTGCCGGTCACGCGCTGACGGTCGCGGACCTGTTCGCGTCGCCGACGCTCGCGGCACTCGGCGCGCGACTTGATGCGCGACTCGATGCGCACACGGAAACGGGACAGGAGGCGCGCCATGCTGGCTGAAGTGCGTCCGGACGGATTCACGCTGCTCGATACCTGCCGCCTCGCGTTCGCGGACGGCCTGTTCGCCGTGCGCGACGGCGCGCAGATCCGCGTCGCGCAGGGCGACGGCATCGGCGCGCAGTTGCTGCGCGCGCAGCTCGGCGATGATGGCGCGCTGCGCCTCGTCGCGTACAACCATCGCGCGGCCCCGGCCGACCAGCGGCGTGCGCTGCTGGTCGCGCTGGCCGCGGCGTTTTCGGATAGCGCCCGCCACGCGGCGATCCGGCTCGACCCGGCCGCGTGGCCGGCGGTGGCGCTCGATGCGCTGCGCGCGAGCGGCGTGCTCGCCGACGGCGGCCTCTGCATGCGTGAAGGCTGGGCGCAGCAGGCCGATCTGTGGCTCGTCGGCCCGCATCTGCCGTGCGCGACATTGCCGATGTTCACCGACGGCCGCCGTCATCCGCGCCGGCCGCCCGCGCCGCGCGGCGAGGTCTACGCGCGCGGCCTGCCTGCGCTCGGCGTGCGTTTCACGCTGCGCGGCTGGCAGCCGGCCGAGGACGCCGCGCGGCTCGCGCGCTGGTTCGACGAACCGCGCGTGCGCGACGGCTGGCCGGGCACGCCGCCCGGCACGCAAGGCGCTGCGGCCGACGCCGATCCGCACGTGATTCCGCTCGTCGGCTGCTTCGACGGCGAGCCGTTCGCGTATTTCGAAGCGGTCTGGCTGAAGGAAGACGCGCTCGCGCCGCACGTCGCGGCGCGCGACTACGACCGCGGGCTGCGGATGCTGGTCGGCGAGCCGCGCTGGCGCGGCCCGCATTGCGTGGCGGGCTGGCTGCCGTGCGTCGTTCATTACCTGTTTCTCGACGACCCGCGTACCGAAGCGGTCGGCTGTGCCGTGCCGGCCGGCCACGCGCGGGTTGCCGACCATCTCGCGCGGCATGGCTTCGCGCGGCAGCGCCGTCTCGCGCTGGCCGACGCGCAGTCGCTGTGGATGCGCACGCTGCGCGAGACGTTCTTCTCCGGCCGTCACGTCTGACGCGCCGGATTCACCGACAAGGGAGCTGAGACATGCAGAGAGAAACCGTATTCGACCTGATCGGCGTCGGCTTCGGGCCGTCGAATCTGGCGCTGGCCGTGCGCCTCGCCGAGCGCGGCGGCGCCCGCACGCTCGCCCATTGCTTCGTCGAGCGCCAGCCGGAATTCGGCTGGCACCGCGGCATGCTGCTCGACGACTGCCGGATGCAGATCTCGTTTCTGAAGGATCTCGTCACGATGCGCGACCCGAAAAGCCGTTACACGTTCATCAACTATCTGTTCGAACGCGGCCGGCTGAACGAATTCGTCAACCTGAAGAACTTCTATCCGACCCGCGTCGAGTTCCACGACTACCTGAGCTGGGTGGCCGAGGCGTTCGACGATCGCGTCCATTACAGCGAAACCGTGCTGGCGATCGAGCCCGTGCGCGGCGACGGCGCGCGGATCGACGCGCTGCGCGTGCTGTCGCGCGACGCGGCCGGCCACGAGCGCCAGCGCGTCACGCGCGCGCTGTCGCTCGGCGTCGGCGGCACGCCGGCGGTTCCGGACGCGTTCGCCGCGCTCGGCCGCGATCGCGTGATCCATTCTTCGTCGTACCTGACCGACATCGACCGGCTCGTCGCGTCGCCGGACGGCGAGCGCCGCCGCGTCGCGGTGATCGGCGCGGGGCAGAGCGCGGCCGAGGTGTTCATCGATCTCGCGCGCCGCTTCCCGCACGTCGACGCGAACCTCGTGATGCGCGCCGGTGCGTTGAAGCCGGCCGACGACAGCCCGTTCGTCAACGAGATCTTCAGCCCCGAGTTCACCGATGTCGTCTACGCGCAGCCGCACGACGCGCGCCGCGCGCTGCTCGAGCGTTATCGCGACACGAACTACGCGGTGGTCGACCGGCCGCTGATCGAACAGATCTACGAAATGCTGTACCTGCAGCGCATCGACGGCATGCCGCATCATGCGCTGCTCGCGAACAGCGCGATCGAGGCGGCGGTGCGCACCGCCGACGGACGCATCGAGCTGACGCTGCGCGACCGGTTGAGCGGCGACACGCGCGTCGAGCGTTTCGACGCGCTCGTGCTGGCCACCGGCTACCGCCGCGACACGCATTCGGCGCTGCTCGAAGGGCTCGCGCCGCACCTGGGTGACGCGCTCGCGCGCGGCGACGTGACGCGCGACTACCTGCTCGCGACGCCCGAGCACTTCGCGCCGCGCATCTACCTGCAAGGCTGCTGCGAAGACAGCCACGGCCTGTCCGACACGCTGCTGTCGGTACTGGCGCGTCGCGCGGACGAAATCTGCGCGTCGCTCGAAAACGAGATCGCACCCGCCCATGAAGAAGGCGCGGCCCGGGCATCACAGGACAAACGACGGGACAACGGGGTGAGCGCGAGCCGGATGGCTTTCGCTCTTTGACAAAGGCGCGGTCGGAGACCGCATGAAACAAGTGGAGCAGAGAAAGATGGAGTGGGCAACAGGCACGCGTTTGCGTGCGATCGCAGCCGCGGCGAGCGTGGCGTTCGGTGTGGCGGCAGGGCAGGCACAGGCCCAGACGGCGCCGGCCGTGAGCGCAGGCGCAGCGGCGTCGGCCAGCAGTGCGCAGAACGGTGCGTCGGCCAATGGGTCGACCGGCACGCTGCCGACGATCAACGTCAACGCGGCCTCGGAAGGAGACGGCACGGTCGGGCTCGTCGCGAAGCGCAGCCGGACCGGTACGAAGACCAGTACGTCGATCAACGAGATCCCGCAGACGATCAACGTCGTCACCGCGCAGCAGATCGAGATGACCGGCGCGACCGACGTGAATGCGGCGCTGCGCTACGTGCCGGGTTTCTCGTCGTACGGCTCGGACAACCGCTCCGACTGGTACGCGGCGCTGCGCGGCTTCACGCCGACCGCGTACGTGAACGGGCTGCAGGTGCCGAACACGATCAACCTGGCGAGCTGGCGTGTCGATCCGTACATGATCGACAGCATCAGCGTGCTGCGCGGGCCGACCTCGGTGCTGTACGGCGCGGGCGACCCGGGCGGGATCGTCGACGTGCAGACCAAGCTCGCCGACGGCGAGCGCGTGCGCGAGGCCGGCGTGCAGATCGGCAACTACGCGCGCAAGCAGTTCATGATCGACGTCGGCGACAAGCTCGACCCGGACGGCAAGTATGCGTACCGCTTCGTCGGCGTCGCACGCGACGGCAACGCGCTGACCGGCCCGAACAACGACCAGCGCGTCGCGCTCGCGCCGTCGTTCCGCTGGCGTCCGGACGCGGACACCTCGCTGACGCTGTCGGCCACCTATCTGCAGGACTGGGGCGACATCTCGTCGAACTTCCTGCCCGCGCAGGGCACGGTGCTGCCGAACCCGAACGGCCAGATCAACAAGGACATCTACGAAGGCGACGGGAACTTCAACTACTACCGCAAGAAGCAGTGGTCGGTCGGCTACCAGTTCGAGCGGAACCTGACGCCGGCGTGGACGTTCCGCCAGAACACGCGCCTGATGCACCTGTCGCTCGACAACGGGTCGGTGTTCGGCAACGGCTTCGTCGACGGCAGCACGACCGACGTGTCGCGCTGGGCCGGCGTGTTCCAGATGAACTACAGCCGCTTCGACATCGACAACAACCTCGAAGGCCGCTTCGCGACGGGCCCGCTCCAGCACACGCTGCTGCTCGGTTTCCAGTACAACCGGCAGACCGCGACCGACAGCGAATGGCTCGCCGCCGCGCCGCCGCTGAACATCTACAACCCGGTGTACCAGCCCGTCACGACGGCGGTGTTCACGCCCGACGCGACGATCCGCACCAACACGTACACGACGATGAACACGTTCGGCCTGTACGCGCAGGACCAGGTCAAGTGGAACCGCTGGACGCTGACGCTCGGCGGCCGCGAGGACTGGGTCAACATGCGGATGGACGACCGCGCGGGCGGCACGTCGACGAAGGCGGACGTCACGGCGTTCACCGGCCGCGTGGGCCTCACGTACCAGGGCGATTACGGGCTGTCGCCGTACGTCAGCTATGCCACGTCGTTCAATCCGCTGATCGGCGTGAACCTGCTCGGCGGCGGGCTGCCGCAGCCGACGCGCGGCAAGCAGATCGAAGCCGGCCTGCGCTGGCAGCCGCCCGGCAAGAACCTGATGCTGAACGCGGCGATCTACCAGATCAACCAGACCAACGTGCTCACGCCGGCGCTGCCGAGCCAGGACAATACCGGCACGAAGTCGGTGCAGATCGGCGAAGTGCGCTCGCGCGGGATCGAGCTGAGCGCGACCGGCAAGCTCACGCGCAACCTGTCGGTGATCGCGTCGTACGTCTACCAGGACGTGAAGAACGTGAAGGCCAACGACGTGTCGCTGAACAACTGGCCGGTCGACATCCCGCGCCCGCGCCAGATGGCGTCGCTGTGGACCGACTGGACGTGGCACACGGGGCCGCTCGCGGGCTTCGGCCTCGGCGGCGGCGTTCGTTACCAGAGCGCATCGGCCGGTGCGGCCGACAACTCGCTGACGGTATCGAGCGTCACGCTGTTCGACGCGGGCGTGCACTACGACACGCGCAACTGGCGCTTCGCCGTGAACGGGACGAACCTGTTCAACCGCCATTACATCAGCGGTTGCCAGTCGGCGAACGTCTGCGTGTTCGGGACCGACCGTACCGTGATCGCGACCGCGAAATACAACTGGTGACGATGCGCGCCGCGGCGCGCCGGCCGGCCTGCGTGGCCGGCGCGGGCGGGCCGCGGCGCCATCGTCCGCTTTTCCACGACGCATCCATGCCGAAGAAAAATCTCGTCTACATCCAGTCGCTGCGCAACGGCGCGGCCGATCGCGCCGGCCAGCCGGTTGCTTATCGCGGCGGCACGCGCTACATGAAGGCGCCGCTCGAATATCTCGTCGAGCGCCTGAACGACTCGCCGCTCGGCGAACGCTACACGCTCCAAGGCGTGATCGTCGACGACGACGAAGGCTCGCCGGCCAACCGCGCGAAAGTCGCCGACTACGGTTTCGCGCGCACGCCCGGCCGCCCGTGGATCCTGCCGGAAGGGCTGACCGTGCAGGGCCGGCCCGTCGACGAACTGTTCTGCACGATCCCGTCGACGTACCGGCGGCTGCCGCGCGACGCGCGCGAGCGCGCTGCGGCCAAACAGGCGTTCGAGCGCCGCCTGCTCGAGCGCCTGCTCGAACTCGAAGCCGACGTCGTCGTGCTCGACGGGCTGCTCGTGATCCTCGACGAACTCGTGCGGCCCGGCGCGCGCTTTCACCGGCGCATCGCCAACATCCACCCCGGCATCACGGCAGACGGTTCGCCGTACCAGCGGCGCGGCGCGTGGGCGACGCTCGACGCGCTGCACGGCGCGCGCGGCGAACGGGTCGACTGGGCGAGCGGCGCAACGTCGTCCGTCGAGCCCGTGATGATGACGGGCGCATCGTTCCACTACGTCGACAACGGCATCGATTCCGGCGAGGTGATCTGCGACGTGCTCGACACGCCGATCGCGCCGGACGACACGATTCTCGAACTGCGCTGGAACAACTTCCAGCGCAGCCTGTTTCCGGCACTCGAGCGGGGGCTGCACGTCCTCGCCGACCGCCACGACGCGGGAGCACTGTGATGGAAGACACGCTGACGAAACCGGCCGGCGCCTCGGGCTCCGTCGAAGGTGACGTGGCCGCCGCGCTCGACGGCGCCGCACGCGGGCAGGCGCTGGCGGTCGCCGAGCACACGCTCGACGCGTGGCGGCCCGACGACTCGCCGGACGTACTGCTCGCGGCGTTCGTCGCGCTGTTCAACACCGACACGCGCTACGACGCGGCGACGATCACGGCGACGATCACGGCGCCGCTCGGCGGCGCCGATGCGGCGGCGATTGCGTCGTACGTCGCGCGCGCGGTGCGCGAGGGCGTGATCGACGGCGCGCAGGTGGCCGGCGACACGCTGCGTCTCACCGTGTCGCGCGCGACGTTCTGGCAGAACCCGCGGCCGTGGCTGAAGGCGCCCGCGTCGGGCGGCATGCCGTTGCGCCACGTGATCACGAACGGCCACCGGCACCCGGTGCGGCCGCCATTGCCGGCCGGCGAGATCTACGCACGCTATATGCCGCAGGTCGGGATGACGTTCAGCCTGCGCACGGTCGATGTCGACGCGCACGCGGATCTGTTCAGCGGCTGGATGAACCTCGATCGCGTCGCGCAGTTCTGGGACCAGCGCGGCACGCGCGACGAGCACGCGGCGTATCTCGCCGAGCGGCTTGCCGATCCGCACATGCACCCGATGATCGGCTATTTCGACGACACGCCGTTCGGCTATTTCGAGTTCTACTGGGCGAAGGAGGACCGTCTCGCGCCGTTCTACGACGCGCACGACTACGACCGCGGGCTGCACCTGCTGATCGGCGACCCGCGCTTCCAGAGCGCCGGCAAGCTGCATGCATGGTGGAGCGGGGTGCTGCACTACATGTTCGTCGACGAACCGCGCACGCAGCGCCTCGTCGGCGAACCGCGCGTCGATCACGTGCGGCATATCGCGTACATGCACCGGCTCGGGTTCCACACGCTGAAGGAATTCGACTTCCCGCACAAGCGCGCGGCGCTCACCATGATCGAGCGCGATACGTTCTTCGACACGTTCCGGTTGCCGTGACGACGCGAATGCGCGGCACGACGCGCCGGCATCGGCCGTCCGGCATATGGACCGCGCGGCCTGCGTCGTGAAGAATGGATCACGCTCCTCATCGACGACAGGCCTGCAACAATGGAGAAACATCTTCCGCAGCATGGGGCGCGACATCCGGGTTGCGTACGCCCATATTGACATATGCCGGCATATGTCTAGACCGGGTGCATCGTACTCCCGTGGAGTGGCTCATGCGCACTGTTTCCATTTTCAAGAATGCCCGTAACCAGGCAATCCGTATCCCGAAGGACATGGAGTTCGAGGGGGTGACGGAACGCGAGATCCGCCGCGAGTTCGGCGCGTGTCGCCGGGTTGTCGCTCGAAGACTGGGCGGCTTGAGCGCAGCATGCCGCGCGCACGGTCGCGCGGCTGTACCGCAGCGGCGCGTCACGTGCGCGGTGCGGGGCGATCTGCGAGAAAGGCGGTGCGGAACGCGTCGAGATACCGGTCGGCGTCATCGCTGAATTCGCCGGGCAACAGCGCGAACGCGCGTGCCAGCAGATCCTGGCCGAGCGCGGCATAAGTCGCTTCATCCGACAGCAGCGCGCGGATCGCGTCGCGCGTGTGCGGCAACGCAATCCGTTGCGCGTCGCGCGCGAGCAGCGCGGCAGCGGCGAGTTCCGGCTGGAACGCGTGCATTTCGAGCAGGTCCGGCGCGACATCCCAGATGCGCTCGCGATTACCGGCGTCGTGGAAATGCGTCAGCAGGAACAGCAGGTCGTACGCGTCGCTGTTCTGGCGCGCGCGCCGATCCTTCCACGCGAGCAGCTTGAGCAGCGCGAGCGCCGGCAGGCTGGCCACCGGCACCACGGTGTGCGCGTCGATCGACACCGGCTGCGCGGTGTCCACCGCTTCCTGAAAACCGAACACGTTCAGCACGAACTCACCGCCGGGCGGCCACGCGATCTCGCCGGGCGGCGTTTCGAGCGGCCCGAACGGCACGAGATCCAGCTCCGTGCGAAAACCGTGTGTGCCGCTGTCGAACAGCAGTTTCTGCTGCTGTTTCGGTGCGCGGGCGAACTGCCCGGTTGCGACGAGCGCGTCGATGAGTCGCTCGTGAAACGGCCAGCTCACCACGCACACCGCAACGTCGACATCGCGCGTCGCGCGCGCCGGCTGAATGCCGTGAACGTGCCACATCAGGATGTCGCGCGCGGTTGCGCCGGCGACCACGAATGCCGCGTCGAGGCGTGAGCAGGTCGAGCACACGCTCTGCAGCAGCGCAAGCGCCGCGGGCGCCAGCGGCCGGCGTGCGTCGACCTCAAGCGGGCGGGTGGGCGAGGTATCGGTCATGGATGCGCTCGGCGACGGCGAGATTGCGGCTGTCGCCGGACGCGACGAGATCCGCGTAGATCAACAGCGGCGGCACGACCGGTACGTCCTGCTCGCGCCAGGCGAGCGCCGCCGGCGGCGGCCAGAACGCTTCGACGAGCTCGACGTCGCCGCGCTCGTCAGCGCGCAGGCGGCCTTGTAGCAGCAGCTGGTTCGACGCGGTCCCGTGCGTATAGACGGTGATCGCGGCCGGCTTCAGATCGTGCGTCAGTAGGTCGGCCGCCGGCTCGCCGCCGAGCCGCGCATTGAATGCGGCGAAATCGAAGCCGCGCCACCAGTCGGGCGAGAGCGCGGCAAATCGTCGGCTCGGCAGTTTCGCGCGCAAGCGGCTCGGGTAGAGCGCGACCCATTCCTGCACGAAGCGCGGCCAGTCGGGAATCAGGCGCTCGCCGTTGCGGCGCTGCCCGACGAGGGCGCGCGCGACCAGATCGTCCATCGCGAGATTGACCGTGCCGAGCGCGACGTCCGACGCGGCGGCGATCGCCCGGTACGGTTGGGCGACGAGGCCCGGCTGCGTCGCGAGTGCGAACATCACGGCCAGCCCCTTGGGCGTCGTTGCGCGCGACGCCTGCCGGCGCGGTGCGCGTGCGGGCTTCGGCCGGCCCGAGATCATCACGGTCGCCTCCGGCTGAATCAGGCATGCGTTGCCGGCGGTATCGAGATACGGGATGCCCTGGTCGGTCAGGCCGGCGGCCAGTTCGGCCGAAAGGTATGGCGCGACGAGCATCAGCGGCCGCTCCCCAGGCTTCGCGGTATCGCCGCCGAGGCGGCGCAGTGTCGCGAGCGCGTCCGCCAGCGATTCGACGCGCAGGCGGACGGCGGCCGGCATCTCGAAGGCGTGCCCGGCAACGTCGAAGCGGATCATCGCGTCGGCGCGCGCGTGGCCGGCGGCCGGCACCCGTACGGGCCGCGCACGAAAGCGCCGGGTAGCGCGTTCGAACGCGGCGCAGGCTTCGTCGAGCACCTGCTGTTCCGACATGGAGAGGGAAGGGTTCGCGGGCATCGAAGGCAATCGCATGTTCACTTTTTTGCCATCGTACACAAAAAATGTACGAGCGTCAAAAAGTGAACAAACATTCACAAGCTTTTGATTATCCATAACTATTTAAGGATGCCGAGCAATGGTCATTGGAGCCCTCATACGCAAGAAGTTGACAGGTGGCGCACAGTTTCGCGTGTCCGGCCCCGGCGCGGCAGTCGTCCGGACGGCCAGCTTGCGCGGCTCGCGCACCGTTCTCAATATGGCAACTGCGAGTTGCTACCGCGACAACTTTCCGTCTGCTCGGTTGCCGTTGAACGGACTATCCTTGCCTGCACATCCCGGCAGCACCACCGCACATCAGGAGACGACACCGTGACGCACAGCGTGATTCCCGCAGGCCTCGCCGACGAAATGATCGAGATCCGGCACCGCATCCATGCCCACCCCGAGCTCGGCTTCGAGGAATTCGCGACGAGCGACCTCGTCGCGGAGCAGTTGCAGTCGTGGGGCTACACGGTGCACCGCGGGCTCGGCGGCACGGGCGTCGTCGCGCAGTTGAAGGTCGGCGACGGCGCGCGGCGCCTCGGCCTGCGCGCCGACATGGACGCACTGCCGATCCACGAGGCCACGGGCCTGCCGTACGAGAGCAAGATCGCCGGCAAGATGCACGCGTGCGGCCACGACGGCCACACGGCGATGCTGCTCGCGGCCGCGAAGCATCTTGCCCGCGAGCGCCGCTTCTCGGGCACGCTGAACCTGATTTTCCAGCCGGCCGAGGAAGGGCTCGGCGGCGCGAAGAAGATGCTCGACGAAGGGCTGTTCGAGCTGTTCCCGTGCGACGCGATCTTCGCGATGCACAACATGCCCGGCTTCCCGACCGGCAAGTTCGGTTTCCTGCCGGGGTCGTTCATGGCGTCGTCGGATACGGTGATCGTCGACGTGCAGGGGCGTGGCGGCCACGGCGCGGTGCCGCACAAGGCGGTCGATCCGGTGGTCGTCTGCGCGCAGATCGTCATCGCGCTGCAGACGATCGTGTCGCGCAACGTGCCGCCGCTCGACATGGCGATCGTCACGGTCGGCGCAATCCACGCGGGCGAGGCGCCGAACGTGATTCCCGATCGCGCGCAGATGCGCCTGTCGGTGCGCGCGTTGAAGCCCGAGGTACGCGACCTGCTCGAGACGCGCATCAAGGAGGTCGTCCATGCGCAGGCCGCCGTGTTCGGCGCGACCGCGACGATCGACTACCAGCGCCGCTACCCGGTGCTCGTCAACGATGCGGAAATGACCGCGTTCGCGCGCAACGTCGCACGCGAGTGGGTGGGCGACGCGAACCTGATCGACGAGATGGTGCCGCTCACCGGCAGCGAGGATTTCGCGTTCCTGCTCGAGAAGCGGCCGGGCTGCTACCTGATCATCGGCAATGGCGACGGGGAAGGGGGCTGCATGGTGCACAACCCCGGCTACGACTTCAACGACGCGGCGCTGCCAACCGGCGCGTCGTACTGGGTGAAGCTGGCGGAGGCGTTCCTGGCGTGACCCGTCGTACGAGCCGGTTGGCGGCTTCTCGAGTCACGCGAAACGCAGGGGCGAGCATGGCAGGAAGCGTCGATGGCCGGGGAGGCATCGGGCGCGGCCAAGCCGTTCGACAGCAAGGCCGTCCTGGCCCGGATGCGGGCGACGCGCGAATCGAACACCATCCGCAGCCGCATAAAGTACGCCCGGGATTGTTGCGACGGGGCGCGCAATCCCGGCATGACTTGAGCCGTCCCGAGTCTAGAACGATTCCCCGCTGAACATCGCCACGACCGCTTCCGGATTCGACGGCCAGTACATGTGCATGTACGTCGCGACGATCGCATCGCGTCGATAGACGGCTTCGCCGCTACCCGACATCGCGTCGGGCCGCGCGGCGCTCGCGACCGGTTCGAGCGGCGTCGCGAGCCGCGAATAATGGAACGTGTGGCCGCGCATCGTCCCGCTGCGCGTATCGAGCTGCTGCATGCCGAGCGCGGCAAACCGGCGCTGCATCGTTGCCTGACCCGGCAACAGTCCGAGCATCGGCGTCGTCGCGCCGTCCACATCGGTCAGCGATTCACACAGGTACACCATCCCGCCGCATTCCGCGACGACCGGCTTGCCCGCTGCCGCGTGCGCGCGAATCGACCGCGCGGTCGCGGCGTTCGCCGCGAGGGTCGCCGCATGCAGCTCCGGATAGCCGCCCGGCAGGAACAGCGCATCGCAGCCGTCCGGCACGGGTTCGTCGGCGAGCGGCGAGAAGCATCGCACCTGCGCGCCGAGCCTGTCGAGCAACGCGAGATTCGCCGGATAGATGAACGAAAAAGCGACATCGCGCGCCACCGCGATCCGCTTGCCGGCGAGCGCACGCGGCAGCGGCGCTGCCGCCTCCGGTTCCGCGAACCCGACAGCCGGCGGCAATTCGGCAAGCGCCGTGTGCGCGAGCACGTCGGCCGCGCGATCGAGCCGCGCGTCGAGATCGTCGATGTCGTTCGGCTGGTGCAGGCCGAGATGCCGCTCCGGCAACGCGATGCCCGCGTCGGCCGGCACGTGCCCGAGCCAGCGCAGGTCGTCGGGCAGCGCCTGTTGCAGCAGTTCCGCGTGCCGGGCCGAGCCGACGCGATTCGCCAGCACGCCGTGAAACGGCAGCCCCGGCCGGAACCGCGCGAGCCCGAACGCGATCGCCGCGAACGTCTGCGCCATCGACTTCGCGGAAATCACCGCGACGACCGGCACGCCGAACGCGGCCGAGAGGTCGGCACTGCTCGGCGTGCCGTCGAACAGCCCCATCACGCCTTCGATCAGGATCAGGTCCGCCTCGCGCGCGGCGTCGGCAAGCAGCGCACGGCAGCCGGCCTCGCCGACCATCCCGAGGTCGAGCGCATGCACGGGCGCGCCGCTCGCGCGCTCGAGCAGCATCGGATCGAGAAAATCGGGCCCGCTCTTGAATACGCGCACGCGCCGGCCGCGCCGGCGGTGCAATCGAGCAAGACCCGCCGTCACCGACGTCTTGCCCTGGCCCGACGCGGGCGCACTGACGAACAGCGCGGGGCAGGCGGGCATGCTCAGAACTCCACGCCGCGCTGCGCCTTCACGCCCTGTTCCTTGTACGGATGCTTGACGAGCCGCATTTCGGTGACGAGGTCGGCCGCCTCGATCAGCGCATCGGGCGCATGCCGTCCGGTCACGACGACGTGCACCGAATCGGGCCGCGCGGCCAGCGTTGCGAGCACTTCGTCGAGCGGCAGGTATTCGTACTTGAGCACCGTGTTCAGCTCGTCGAGGATCACCATCCGGTAGTCGCCGCTCTCGATCATCCGGCGCGCCTCGTCCCAGCCCTTGCGCGCGGTCGCGATGTCGGCGTCGCGGTTCTGCGTGTTCCACGTATAGCCGTCGCCCATCGTCACGAAATCGCACTCGGCCACCGCGCCGAGGAAGTCGCGCTCGGACGTGTGCAGCGCGCCCTTGATGAATTGCACGACGCCGAGCCGCATGCCGTGGCCGAGCACGCGCACCGCCATGCCGAACGCGGCCGTGCTCTTGCCCTTGCCGTTGCCGGTGTTGACGATCAGCAGGCCCTTTTCGTTGACGGCGGCGGCCTGCTTCTTCTCGTGGCCCGCGCGGCGGCGTTCGGTCATCCGTTGATGGGATTCGGCGTCGGTTTTCATCGGATTCGTCCTGTCGAAAGAAAGCGAAACAAAAGGGTTCAGAGCGGGCCGGCGAGTGCGACCGTCACACCGTCCCGGATGGATTTGGGGCCCAGCAGCCGGCCGTGCGGCGCCGCGAGCCGCGCGCACGGCTCGGCCACGCCCGCGACACCGAAGCGGGCGAGCGCGGCATCCGACGGGCCGCTCGCGGCCAGTTCGGGATGGCGCGCAAGGTGCGCCGCGTCGAACGCGACGAGCGGCCAGCCGCGTCGCGCGCACAGCGTGCGCAGCGCGCGGGCACGCGCCTTGTCGGCGAGCGTGGCAACGAGCGCCGGTTCGGCGGCCGGATACAGCGTCAGCGCCGCGCGGATCGCGGCATCGAGTTGCGCGGCCGTTGCGCCTGCTCGGAAACCGATGCCGAGCGCGACACGCATCATGCGCGGCCGCCGAGCGCGGCACGTACCGCGGGAGCGTCGGCGAACGCCGCGACGCGGCCGATCACGACGATCGCCGGCGAACCGATGCCGGTTGCGCCGACGCGTTCGACGAGCGTATCGAGCGTCGCGAGCACGTGCCGCTGTTCGGGGCGCGTCGCATGCTCGATCGCCGCGCACGGCGTATCGCCGGGCAAACCGCCTTCGCGCAGCGCGGTTGCAATCGCGTCGAGCCGGCGGATGCCCATATAGATGACGATCGTCATGCGCGTGGCCGCGAGCGCGCGCCAGTCGGGCTCGTCGGCGCCCGCGCCGTGGCCCGTGACGAAGATCACGCCCTGCGCGTCGCCGCGCTGCGTGACCGGGATGCCGATGGCGGCCGGCGCGGCGATGCCCGCGGTGACGCCGTTCACGACTTCGACCGGGAATCCCGCCGCGCCGAGCGCGGCCAGTTCCTCGCCGCCGCGGCCGAACACGAACGGGTCGCCGCCCTTGAGCCGCGCGACGCTGCGGCCCGCGCGCAGATGCGCGAGCATCGCAGCGACGATCGCCGCCTGCGGCGTCGATGCATGACCGCCGCGCTTGCCGACGTGCTCGATGTGCGCATCGGCTCGCGCATGGCGCAGTACGTCGGGATTCACGAGATCGTCGACGAGCAGCACGTCCGCCGCGCCGATCGCGTGGACGGCCTTGAGCGTCAGCAGGTCGGCGTCGCCGGGGCCGGCGCCGACGAGCCACGCGCGGCTCATCGGGCGCGGCACGGCGCGCACCGTGTCGAAACAGTGGAACAGGGCAGGCGGGCAGCGCGGTGGCGGCCGGCAGACAGGTCACGCATGGCGGATCGAACGAAGCCCGCGCGGACGCGGGCGGAATGCGCACCCATCCGTCCCCCGCGGATCGGGCGTTCGGCGAGCGTCGAGCTCGCCCCTTGCGTCGGCCGGTATCCGGGCTGGCCGCTTGCCAGGCCGCAGCCTTCCCGCCCGGCTGAAGGGCAGTGGCATCGTGGGCGGCATGGGCGCGTGCGCGGGGAAGCGCGTCGCGCGGGCGGCGTACCGTTGCGGGGACAGCACAGGCCGGGCGGCAGGCCGCCTCCTGTTTCCCGTTTAACTGCAGGCGCGGAATGCGCATGCGAGCACCGAACGCGGCGCTACGATAGCACAGCGATCCACCCGCGCGAACCGCCGCGCACGGCTTCCAGCCCTGCGCGCCGGCCATCCGCAACCGGGCCGGGCGGCCCGCTTCGCCTTGACGCTCCCCGCACCGCCGCCTACACTCGCACGCGTTTTGGTGCTCGCGCGCGCCGCTCCGGTGCGCGCAGTTAAACGGGAAACAGGGCGCGCGCCTGCGCCGCAGTCGAGCCAACCTGTGCTGCCCCCGCAACGGTAAGCGAACGCGTCGCGCGCAAGCGCCACGCAACGCCGCTTCGCCGCATGCCGCGCGCATGCGGACGACCGCCACTGGATGCCGCGCGCATCCGGGAAGGCGAAGCGGCGTGTTCGTCAGCCCGGATACCGGCCTAAACATTGGGGTTCAGCGCCGCGGGGAGGCGGCGCATCGTCCACGGCCGCAGCAGGCCCGACGCCCGCATGTTGCCCGCTTCCTCCGCCGATCTGCCCATGCGCGAACCCGCGCCGGCCGTCGCGGGGAACGGTCGGCTGCGCGAGCCGGGCCGGCGGCAGCCGTGTTGGCATTCACGATGTCGACCGTTCGCAAGGAAGCACCATGTCCGATTCGTCGTTCCGCCCGCCCCGCGACTGTCCGTGCGGATCGCGCGGCGGCCTGCCCGCGATCCGCCAGATGAACTGCCACGCCGCTATCGACGCGACGATCCCGGCCTGATTCCATTTTCGACACTGGACCTACCATGACCCTACGCAAGCTTCCCGTCACGATCGTCACGGGCTTTCTCGGCAGCGGCAAGACCACGCTGATGCGCCACATCCTGCAGCACGCCGAAGGCCGCCGCATCGCGGTGATCGTCAACGAATTCGGCGAGCTCGGCATCGACGGCGAAATCCTCAAGGGCTGCGGCATCGGCTGCGAGGATGCCGACGGCGCGCAGGGCGAAGCGTCCGGCCAGCTCTACGAACTCGCGAACGGCTGCCTGTGCTGCACGGTGCAGGAAGAGTTCTATCCGGTGATGGAAGCGCTCGTCGAGCGCCGCGCGGACATCGACCACGTGCTGATCGAGACGTCGGGCCTCGCGCTGCCGAAGCCGCTCGTGCAGGCGTTCAACTGGCCGACGATCCGCAACAGCTTCACGGTCGATGCGGTCGTGACCGTGGTCGACGGGCCGGCCGCTGCCAGCGGCCAGTTCGCGGAAAACCCGCAGGCCGTCGACGCGCAGCGCCGCGCCGATCCGAATCTCGACCACGAATCGCCGCTGCACGAGCTGTTCGCCGATCAACTGTCGTCCGCCGATCTCGTGATCGTGAACAAGGCCGATCTCGTCGACGGCGCGGCGTTCGCGCAGATCGAAACGGCGATCCGCGACGAGATCCCGCCGGAGGTGAAGATCGTGCGCGCGACGCGCGGCGAGCTCGATCTCGCGATGCTGCTCGGTCTCGAATCGGCATCGGAAGCAACGATCCACCTGCGTCACGACCATCACGGCTCGGCCGACGACGGCGATCACGATCATCATCACGACGATTTCGACTCGGTGGTCGTGTCGGGCGACGCCGGCACGCGCGAAGCGACGATCGCCGCGCTGCAGCGCGTCGTCGAGGCGCACACGATCTACCGCGCGAAAGGTTTCGCCGCGCTGCCCGGCGCGCCGATGCGGCTCGTGATCCAGGGCGTCGGCCGCCGCTTCGACAGCTATTTCGATCGCCGCTGGCAGGACGGCGAAACGCGCGCGAGCCGCTTCGTGCTGATCGGCGAGGATCTCGACGCGGCCGCGCTGCAACGCGCGTTCGATGCCGCGTGCGCGGCCGAGCCGCTACAGGCGTAACGCACGATGCATCTGTTGCGCACCACGCCGGGCGGCTTCGTCGACGATACGCAGGGCGTCGTCCGGATCGACCAGCGCCCGGCCGACATCGTGATCCTGAGCTCGGCCGACACGACGCTGTCGCTGCTCGCGAGCGTCGTGCCGCATCTGCCGGCCGGCTTCCCGAGCGTGCGGCTCGCGAACGTCACGTTCCTGCGGCAGCCGGCGTCGGTCGACTTCTACGTCGACGACGTGCTGCAGCATGCGAAGTCGGTCGTGATCGATCATCTCGGCGGCGAGGCGTATTGGCCGTACGGGATCGAGCAGGCCGTGTCGCTCGCGTCGAAGCGCAGGCAGCAGCTCGCGATGTTTTCGGGCGACCTGCAGGAAGACCCGAACCTCGTCGCGAAGAGCACCGTCGCGCCCGACCTGTGCCGGCTGTGGTGGCGCTACCTGCGCGAAGGCGGCGCGCACAACGCCGAGGCGCTGCTGCGCAGCATTGCATTCCACACGCTCGGCTTCGGCGACGAACCCGAGCTGCCGCGCCCGCTGCCGGCCGCCGCGCTGTACCACCCGGCGCGCGCCCGCGCGAGCGTCGACGACTGGCGGCCGCGCTGGACGCCCGGTGCGCCCGTCGTCGCGATCCTGTTCTATCGCGCGCACTGGCAGGCCGCGAACACGGCCGTGTTCGACGCGCTGGCCGATGCGCTCGTCGACGCAGGGCTGAATCCGCTGCCGATCGCGGTCACGTCGCTGAAGGACGCGGTAAGCCGCGAAGTCATCACGCAGCTCTGCGACACGCACGACGTCGCGCTCGTGCTGAACACGACCGCGTTCGCGGCCGGCGCGATCGACAGCCCCGAACACGACGTGCTCGCCGGCGACGCGCCGGTCTTGCAGGTGATCCTGTCCGGCGGCAATCGCGATGCGTGGGTGGCCGACAACCAGGGTCTGCATGCGCGCGACATCGCGATGCACATCGCGCTGCCCGAGGTCGACGGGCGCATCGTCACGCGCGCGGTGAGCTTCAAGGGGCTCGCGTACCGCTGCCCGCACACCGAGGTCGACGTCGTGCGCTACCAGCCGGATGCCGAGCGGATCGCGTTCGTCGCGGCGCTCGCGCGCGGCTGGTGCCGGCTGCGCACGGTCGACCACGCCGACAAGCGCATCGCGCTGATTCTCGCGAACTATCCGCAAAGCGAAGGGCGGATCGGCAACGGCGTCGGGCTCGACACGCCGGCGTCCGCGCTGCGCGTGCTCGCGGCGTTGCGCGATGCGGGCTATGCGGTGGCCGACCTGCCGCCCGACGGCGACGCGCTGATCGCACGGCTCACCGAAGGCGTGACCAACGACACGGCGGTGCACGCGCTGCGCCCCGCATTCCAGAGCTTCCCGCTGGCCGACTACGTCGCCCGTTTCGCGCGGCTGCCGGCGGCCGTGCGCGACGCATTGAACGCACGCTGGGGCCCGCCCGAAGCCGACCCGACGCTGCGGCAAGGGCGCTTCACGATCGCCGGCTGGCGCGCGGGCAACGTGTTCGTCGGCATCCAGCCGTCGCGCTCGCGCGGCGAGAACGATTACGCGAGCTACCACGACGCGGATCTCGTGCCGCCGCACGCGTATCTCGCGTTCTATTTCTGGCTGCGCGACGCGTATCGCATCGACGCGGTCATCCACCTCGGCAAGCACGGCAACCTCGAATGGCTGCCGGGCAAGAGCGTCGCGCTGTCCGACGCGTGCTGGCCCGACCTGACGCTCGGGCCGCTGCCGCACCTGTACCCGTTCATCGTCAACGATCCGGGCGAGGGCAGCCAGGCGAAGCGCCGCGCGCAGGCCGTGATCGTCGATCACCTGATGCCGCCGCTCACCCGCGCGGAAAACTACGGGCCGCTGCAGGATCTCGAACGGCAGGTCGACGAATACTACGAAGCGCTGATGGTCGATGGGCGGCGCGCGAAGCTGCTGCGCAAGACGATCCTTGCCACGATCGCCGAGCATCGTTTGCATGACGAACTGAGCGTGTCGCCGCCGCGCGATACGGGCGACGAGGATGCGCTGCTCACGCGCGTCGACGCGTGGCTGTGCGAGCTGAAGGAAGCACAGATTCGCGACGGGCTGCACGTGTTCGGCGTATCGCCGGCCGCGCGCCAGCGGCGCGACACGCTGCTCGCGCTCGCACGCTTTCCGGTCGGCGACGGCAAGGGAGCGCGGGCGGGGCTGATCGGGGCGCTCGCGCGCGATCTCGCGCTCGGCGACGATTTCGATCCGCTCGCGGCCGACTGGGCCGCGCCGTGGGCCGGCCCGCGCCCGGCGATCCTGCAGGCGCTCGACGCATCGCCGTGGCGCCATGCGGGCGATACGCGCGAGCGGCTCGAGCGGCTTGCGCAGCACTGGCTCGACGGGTTGTGCACAGCCGACCGCGGCAACACGGGCGCCGATGCGACGCCTCCCGGCGACTGGCCGCACACGCTCGCCGTGATCGAACGCGTGCGCGCGACGCTGCTGCCCGCGCTCGACGCGTGCGGCGGCGAGGAAATGCGTCAGCTGCTGCGCGGGCTCGACGGCCGCTTCGTGCCGCCGGGGCCGAGCGGCTCGCCGTCGCGCGGCCGCCCCGACGTGCTGCCGACCGGCCGCAACTTCTACTCGGTCGACACGCGCGCGGTGCCTACGCAGGCCGCATGGTCGCTCGGCCTGAAATCCGCGCAGCAACTGATCGAGCGTCATCTGCAGGATCACGGCGACTATCCGCGCGCAATCGGCCTCTCGGTATGGGGCACGGCGACGATGCGCACCGGTGGCGATGACATCGCGCAGGCATTCGCGCTGCTCGGCGTACGGCCGAAATGGGCGCACGGCAGCCACCGCGTGACCGACTTCGAGATCCTGCCGATCGAGATCTTCGACCGGCCGCGCATCGATGTGACGCTGCGCGTTTCGGGCTTCTTCCGCGACGCGTTCCCGAACCTGATGCACCTGTTCGACGCGGCCGTGCAGGCCGTGGCCGCGCTCGACGAGCCCGAGGACCTGAACCCGATCCGTGCGCGCATCGAGCGTGAACGCGAGACGTGGATCGCACGGGGCGTGGCACCGGACGAGGCGCGGCGCCGCGCCGGCTGGCGCGTGTTCGGCGCGCGGCCGGGCAGCTACGGCGCGGGCCTGCAGGACCTGATCGACCAGCGCCGCTGGCAGGCCGACGCCGATCTCGCCGACGCCTACCGCCGGTGGGGCGGCCACGCGTACGCGCAGAACAGCGCGGGCGACGCCGCGGCCGACGCGTTCGGCGAGCGGCTCGCGACGATCGACGTCGTCGTGCAGAACCAGGACAGCCGCGAGCACGACATCCTCGATTCGAACGACTACTACCAGTTCCAGGGCGGGATGACGGCGGCCGTGCGGCACCTGTCCGGGCAGCAGCCGAGCATCTACCACGGCGACCATGCGAACCCGGTCGCGCCGAGGATGCGCACGCTGCGCGAGGAAATCGCGCGCGTGATCCGCTCGCGTGTCGTCAACCCGAAATGGCTCGACGGCGTGAAGCGCCATGGTTACAAGGGCGCGGCCGAGATGGCGGCGACCGTCGACTACCTGTACGGCTATGACGCGACCGCGCGCGTGCTGTCCGACCACCAGTACGCGCTCGTCGCCGACGCGTACCTGTTCGACGACGCCACCCGCGCATTCCTCGAACGGCACAACCCGAAGGCGCTGCACGGCATCTGCGAACGCTTCGTCGAAGCGATGCAGCGCGGCCTGTGGCAGCAGCCGGGCGACTATCGCGACCGGATCGAGGCGGTCTGGCTCGCGAGCGAACAACTCCAGGAAGGAGGACGGCGATGACCGATCCGACGACGCACCACGCCCGCGCGGTCTTTCCGTTTGCGGCGCTCGTCGCGCAGGATGCGCTGCAGCAGGCGCTGCTGCTCGCCGCGATCGACCCGTCGCTGGGCGGCGTGCTCGTGAGCGGGCCGCGCGGCACCGCGAAATCGACCGCGGCGCGCGGCCTCGCGGAGCTGCTGCCCGAAGGGCAGTTCGTCACGCTGCCGCTGTCGGCGAGCGACGAGCAGGTGACGGGTACGCTCGATCTCGCGCATGCGCTCGCGGAAAACGGCGTGCGCTTCCGGCCGGGACTCCTCGCGAGGGCGCATCTCGGCGTGCTGTACGTCGACGAAGTGAACCTGCTCGCAGACGGGCTCGTCGACACGCTGCTCGACGTCGCCGCGAGCGGCGTGAACATCGTCGAGCGCGATGGCGTGTCGCACGCGCACGATGCGCGCTTCGTGCTCGTCGGGACGATGAATCCGGAGGAGGGCGAGCTGCGTCCGCAACTGCTCGACCGCTTCGGTTTGATGGTCGAGCTGGAGAACTGCTTCGACGCCGCACAGCGCGAGCGGATCGTGAAGGCACGGCTTGCATTCGATCTCGATCCGGATGCGTTTCGCGCGCGCCATGCATCCGCGCAACGTGAGCTCGGCGACCGGATTCACGCGGCGCGCGCACGGCTGGTGGCGCTCGATTTCGACGATGCGGTCCATGCGCGCGTCAGCGCGCTGTGTATCGACGCGGCCGTCGACGGGCTGCGCGCCGATCTCGTGATGCTGCGCGCGGCGCGCGCGCTCGCCGCGCTGGAGCAGGCCGGCGCGGTGACGGTGTCGCATGTGGAGCGGGTGGCCGACGCGGTGCTGCGGCACCGGCGCCACGCGGGCATGCCACCCTCGTCCGGCGCGCCGCAACCCGACGACGAACGCGACGGTCACGGTGCGCCCGATGCGCGCGAGCGCCCCGGCGATCCATCGGGCGCGGCGAAGGACGATGCCACGCCGTCGCAGGGCGACTGGGGCTACCTGCCGCCCGAAGCGGCCGGGCTGCGCAACGTCAAAGGCGTCGTGCCGCTGCCGCTAAAAAAACGCTGAGCCATCGAGCCGGCGCCGCCGCGAACCTCGTTCGCGGTCCTCGATGGCAATCAGGCGCAGCCGTGCGCGTGCCGGGCACGGCGCGCGCCGGCACGGCCGTGGCGTGGCCGGCGACACTGGCCGCGAAACGCGGCGATTCGCTGCACCACGGCCATCTGCGCTTCCAGAAACGGGCCAGCACGCCGCACGCGCTGCATTGCTTCGTGCTCGACTGTTCGGCGTCGATGCTGTCGCACGAGCGGCTCGCCTTGGCGAAGGGGCTGATCGTCGCGTATTTCGACCAGGCCGCGCGCGACCGGGTCGAAACCGCGCTGATTTGCTTCGGCGGCAACGGCGCCGCGCGACGCTTTGGCCCGACCGTCCCGCGCTGGTGGAATGCGCGCTGGCTCGAACCCGTCGAAGGCGGCGGCGGCACGCCGCTCGCGGACGGCATCGCGGCCGCCGCGCAATTGCTGGCGCGCGCGGCGCGGCGCGAGCCCGGCAAGCAGCGCTGGCTGTGGGTGCTGTCCGACGGACGCACGCGCGAGATGCCCGCGAAACCCGCGGCGGCCGATCACGTCGTGTTCGTCGACTTCGACGATGTGGCCGTACGGATCGGGCGGGGCGCGCGGCTCGCCGCTGCGTGGGGCGCGCAGTGGGTGATGGCCGATGCGCTGTGCGCGGGCTAGCAGGCTGATGGCCGGCCGGCGGTGCGCTATGATCGCCGCTTCTGCTTCAACCCATTGGAACACTCCACCATGCAAGTACTGGTCGATGCCGACGCGTGTCCCGCCGTCATCAAGGACATGCTGTTTCGCGCCGCGCGTCGTGCCGAAATCGGCGTGACGCTGGTCGCGAACCAGTTTCTGCGCACGCCGCCGTCGCCATTCATCAAGGCGGTGCAGGTGCCGGCCGGCTTCGACGTGGCCGATGCGCGCATCGTCGAGCTGGTGGAAGCGGGCGACCTCGTGATTACCGCCGACATCCCGCTGGCCGCCGCCGTGCTCGACAAGGGCGCGCATGCGCTCGACCCGCGCGGTAACTGGTTCAGCCGCGAGAACATCGAGGAACGCCTGTCGACGCGCGCGATGATGGATCAGCTGCGCAGCGCGGGCATCGACACGGGCGGGCCGGCGCCGTTCAGCGCGCGCGACGGCAAGGCGTTTGCATCGCAGCTCGACCGGTTCCTGGCGCGACACGGCAAGCCCTGAGGTTGCGTGGATGCGGCCGCGCGCCGTCAGCGTCCCGCGTCGGGGTGCACTCACCCGTGTCACGCGCCACCTCACCCGATCCGCATCGCATGGCGCTCATCGCCCAGGCCAGGATGCAGGTTCGTGCCGACGCTGCTATCGTGGCGCAAACCACAACATAGGAGCGCACGCGTGTCACCGACCCAACTTCTCGTTCCGACGTTTACCCAGCTGCTGCGCGCGCAGACCGCGTGGCTCGACAAGGCTGCCGCGCACCGGCAGGCCGCGGGCGACGCGCCCGACGCGGCGATGGCGCTGAAGCTGGCGCCCGACATGTATCCGCTCGCGGCACAGGTGCGCTTCTCGTGTTTCCAGGCGATGGAGCCCGTCCACCGGCTGCGTGGCGAACCGGTGCCGGCTGCGCTGCTGGCATTGCGCGAGGCGGGATGGAAGGCGGATGCGCAACCCGGCTCGCTCGCCGACGCGCAGGCGATCGTCGCCGGCACGCTCGCCTTTCTCGGCGAACTCGCGCCGGATGCGCTCGACGGCGGCGCCGCGCTGCCGATCGCGCTCGAGATGCCAAACGGGATCGCGTTCGACATGACGGGCGAACAGTACGCGCGCGACTGGGCGCTGCCGCAGTTCTACTTCCACGCGATCGCCGCGTACGCGATCCTGCGCCATCATGGCGTCGAACTCGGCAAGGCCGACTACGTGCCGCACATGCTCGCGTACATCCGGCCGGGCGCGATTGCGCAAGGGTGAGCAGGGCGGTGTCGGGCAATCGCGAAGCGACATGATGCGGGCGCTCTTCATCTGCAGCCGCAACCGGCTGCGCAGCCCGACCGCCGAAGCGGTATTCGCCGCCTGGCCGGACGTCGAAACCGACTCGGCGGGCCTCGCGCCCGACGCGGATACGCGCCTGTCCGTCGAGCAGCTCGACTGGGCCGATGTCGTGTTCGTGATGGAGCGTACCCACCGGGCGCAGCTGGCGGCGCAATTCGGCACGCATCTGCGGCACAAGAAGATCGTGTGCCTCGACATTCCCGACCGTTACACCTGCATGCAGCCCGAACTCGTCACGCTGCTCGAGCGCAAGGCCGGCCCGTTCCTGCGCACGTGACCGGCGCGGGTGATATCGGCGTCAGCGCGGCCGGCCGTTCGCGCTCGCCGAGAAACACTCGAGCCGCAGCAGCTCGATGATCTTGCGCGTCGGCACGCTCGCATGAAGCGTGTCGAGCCGGTCGACGGTAAACCACTTGCAGCGGGCGATCTCGTTGCTCGCGCGCGGCGTCAGGTGCGCCGGCACGTCGGCCACGAACACGTGATGGAGCTTGGTCAGACCGCCGAACTGCACCGCGTAGTCGAGCGCAAGCCCCTCCAGCCGCGTTTCCTCCGCGAGCTCCCTCAGCGCAGCATCGAGCGGCGTCTCGCCACGCCGGATCGTGCCGCCCGGCAGCGACCAGCGCGACGCGGCGCGGGCGACCAGCAGCACGCTGCTGCGCTGACGGCACACGATCGTGGCGCGTTCCTTGATGACGGCGAGAGTGTCCAGCCCGGTACTCATATTCGGTAAAGCAGGTGCTGAATCGTGGAGAAAATGCGCGTCGGCGGCCCGCTGCCCGGCGGCAGGCCGCGACGGCGTACAGGCGCCCACACCGATCTTAGCGGCCGTTCATGACAGTTCCGTGCACGGCTTCGCGGAACCGAAAACGGGTCACGCGTGCGTATAGATTCCGCTGCGCGCCGGTTTCGCGTGGCGCGGCTGGCGGCGCTTGTGAACGGCACGCCGATGGTGGGACGGCGGCGTGACGTGCCGGCGCGCGGGCGCGGGCCGTGCGGTCGGTGAGGCCGCCTGCGGCGCGCCCCCCGGCATCTGCGTCTGTCCTTCGCCGAAATGGAACGTCTGGGTTTGCGCGTGGGCGACGCCCAGCGTCGACGCCAGCACGAAGGCCGCGAGCAGTATCCGTTTCATGAATCGTCCGCCTTGTTTTTCGAGATGAAGATGGCCCGCCAGCTTAGCGAATGGCGGGGCGCCATCGCAACCGCGTCGTGTTCGGTATCGGCCCCACTTGCGCACGGCGGCGCCTTCCGTCCGGCCTCAGGGTGCCGCCGGGGTTGACAACGCAATTCCCGAGTGTGAATATAAATTCACACACAAGAATTATTCGTCGAATCCGGGAAACCGCGCCGCAGGTGCGCGGCGACCGGAACCGGCCGTCCGATCAACCGGAACCAGGAGCGGGACGCATGGCGGAACACGAGCAGCAGGGCGCGCTGGCGGGATTGCGCATCATCGATCTGTCGCGGGTGCTGGGCGGCCCGTATGCAACGCAGATCCTGGCCGACCACGGCGCGGAAGTGATCAAGGTCGAACCGCCGTCCGGCGACGAAACGCGCACGTGGGGCCCGCCGTTCGACGGCGATACCGCGTCGTACTTCCTCGGCGTGAACCGCAACAAGCTCGGCATCGCGCTCGACCTGACGCAACCGGCCGACCGCGAACGGCTGCTCGGCCTGCTCGAACACGCGGACGCCATCGTCGAGAATTTCAAGATCGGCACGATGGAGCGCTGGGGGCTCGGCTTCGACGCGCTGCATGCGCGGTTTCCGCGCCTCGTTCATTGCCGCGTGTCGGGCTTCGGCGCGGACGGCCCGCTCGGCGGGCTGCCCGGCTACGACGCGGCCGTGCAGGCGCTCGCGGGGCTGATGAGCGTCAATGGCGAAGCGGGCGGCGCGCCGCTGCGGGTCGGCGTGCCGATCGTCGATCTCGTCACCGGGCTGAACGCGGCGCTCGGCGTGCTGATGGCGCTGCGCGAGCGCGACGCGAGCGGCCGCGGCCAGTTCGTCGAATCGACGCTGTTCGACTGCGCGCTGTCGATCCTGCATCCCCATACGCCGAACTTCTTCCATTCGGGGAAGGCACCCGTGCGCACCGGCAACGCGCATCCGAACATCACGCCGTACGACAGCTTTCCAACGGCCACCGTCGACATCTTTCTGGCGGTCGGCAACAACGGGCAGTTCGCGGGGCTGTGCGACGTGCTCGGCACGCGCGACTGGCTCGACGATCCACGCTTCATCGACAACCGCGCGCGCAGCGCGAATCGCGCCGCACTGCGTGCGCGGCTCGAAACGGCGCTGGCCGGACACGACGGCGCGGCGCTCGCCGAGCAGCTGATGCGCCGCGGCGTGCCGTGCGCGCCGGTGCTCGGGCTCGATGCGGCGCTCGATCATCCGCATGTCGCGCATCGGGAGATGAAGGTCGAGCTGGGCCGGCATCGCGGCATCGCGTCGCCGATCAAGCTCGGTCGCACGCCCGCCACGTACCGGCGGCCGCCGCCCGCGCTGAACGAACACGCGGCGCAGGTGTTCGCCGACGCTGACGGCCGCGATCGCGCCGCACACCGGGACTGACCGGCTTCGCGGCCGCCGGCCGTGCCGTGCGCCCGACGGCGCCGCACGGCCATGCGTGCCGCACGCCCCTTCGAACACCCTGCCGGGCGCTGCACAGGCGCACCGGCTGAAGAGGAGACGCATCATGCTTGCATGGATCGGCGCGATCGCCATCGTCGCGCTGTTCGGCCTGATCATCACGAAACGGCTGTCGCCGCTCGTCGCGCTGATCGTCGTGCCGGTGGCCGCGTCGCTCGCGGCCGGTTTCGGGCTCGCGACCGGCAAGTTCATCGTGCACGGCGTACAGAACATCGGCCCGATCGCCGGGATGTTCGTTTTTGCGATTCTTTTTTTCGGCATCCTCACCGATGCGGGGTTGCTCGATCCGATCATCGCGGGCGTGCTGCGCGTGATCGGCTGCCATCCGCCGCGCATCGTGATGGGCTCGGCGCTGCTCGCGCTGCTGATCCATCTCGACGGCTCGGGCGCCGTCACGTTTCTCGTCACGCTGCCGGCGATGATGCCGCTCTACACGCGGCTCGGGATGGATCGCCGCATCCTCGCGTGCGTGGCGTCGATGGCGGCCGGCGTCAATTTCCTGCCGTGGGTCGGGCCGATGCTGCGCGCGTCGGCGGCGCTGCACCTTCCCGGTTCCGCGATCTTCATGCCGATGATTCCGGTGCAGATCGTCGGGCTCGTGTTCGTGTTCGGCACCGCGTACGTGCTCGGCGTGCGCGAGGCGAAGCGGCTCGGGCTCGATCGCGCCGGCGCGGCGTCGCTCGCGATTGCGCCGCGCGCGCTGACCGACGCCGAACGCGCGTTGCGCCGGCCCGAGCGCTTCCGGATCAATCTCTTGCTGACGCTCGTCGTGCTCGTCACGCTCGTGTCGGGCATCGTCGACCCGATGGTGATGTTCATGCTCGGCACGGTCGCCGCGCTCGTGATCAACTACCCGGACGTGCAGGCCCAGCGCGAGCGGATCGACGCGCATGCGAAGGCCGCGCTGATGATGGCGAGCGTGCTGCTCGCGGCCGGCGCGTTCACCGGCATCATGTCCGGCACCGGGATGCTGAAGGCGATGGCGGACGTGGTCGTCGCGCACGTGCCGGTCGAGCATGCGCGTCACATGCCGTTCGTGCTCGGGTTGCTGTCGATGCCGCTCAGCCTGCTGTTCGACCCCGATTCGTTCTATTTCGGCGTGCTGCCGGTGCTCGCGGAAAGCGCGAAGCTGCTCGGCGTGCCGCCGATCCAGATGGCGCAGGCCGCGCTGCTCGGCCAGATGACGACGGGCTTCCCGGTGAGCCCGCTCACGCCCGCGACGTTCCTGATCGTCGGCCTGACCGGCGTCGAGCTGGCCGAGCACCAGAAATTCACGATTCCGTTCCTGTTCGCCGCCACCGTGCTGATGGTGTTCGCCGCGGTGATCGTGGGCGTGTTTCCGTTGTGAGCGCCCGAGACTGGCCGCTTCGTGCCGACGCGCCGAGCGGGCCATCCCGCACGGGGACATCCTTCGGCGGGCAAACCGCGGTGCCGCATGGCGTTTTCTTGAGAGCGGCGCGACCGCTCGCCTTTTTCCGGGAGTGCATTCCATGCAGTTCGACCTGACCGACGACCAGCGCGCGATCGAAAGCGCGATCGAGAAAATCTGCGCGCGCTTCGGCGACGACTACTGGCTCGAACGCGATCGCGCGGGCGGGTTCCCGGACGATTTCCACGCGGCGCTCGCCGAAGCTGGCTGGCTCGGCATCGCGATGGACCCCGCCCATGGCGGCGCCGGGCTCGGGATGACCGAGGCCGCGCTGATGATGCGCACGATCAGCGCATCGGGCGCCGGCCTGTCCGGCGCATCGGCCGTCCACATGAACATCTTCGGGCTGAACCCGGTGCAGGTGTTCGGCAACGACGCGCAGAAGGCGCGCTTCCTGCCGCCGCTGATCGCCGGGCGCGACAAGGCGTGCTTCGCGGTGACCGAACCCGATGCGGGCCTCGACACCACGCACCTGACCACGCAGGCCAGCCGGGACGGCGACCACTACGTGCTGAGCGGGCGCAAGATCTGGATCTCGACCGCGCAGGTGGCCAACAAGATGCTGATCATCGCGCGCACCACGCCGCTCGACCAGGTCGCGAAGCCGACCGACGGGCTGAGCCTGTTCTATACCGATCTCGACCGCTCGTGCGTCGAGGTGCGCGAGATCGAGAAGATGGGCCGCAAGGCGGTCGATTCGAACCTGCTGTTCATCGACAACCTGCGCGTACCGGAAGGCGACCTGATCGGCAACGAAGGCGACGGCTTCCGCTACCTGTTGCACGGGCTGAATCCCGAACGGATCCTGATCGCCGCGGAGGCGATCGGGCTCGGGCAGGCCGCGCTGCGCCGCGCGACGCAGTACGCGTGCGAGCGCGTCGTGTTCGGCCGGCCGATCGGGCAGAACCAGTCGATCCAGCATCCGCTCGCGCAGGCGTGGATGCAGCTCGAGGCCGCGTGGCTGATGGTGATGAAGGCCGCGACGCGCTACGACGCGGGGCAGCCGTGCGGCGCGGAGGCCAACGCCGCGAAATACCTCGGCGCGGAAGCCGCGTTCCAGGCGTGCCAGACGGCGGTCGCGACGCACGGCGGGATGGGCTACGCGAAGGAATACCATGTCGAGCGCTACCTGCGCGAGTGTATGATTCCGAGGCTCGCGCCCGTGAGTCCGCAACTGATCCTGTGCTACATCGCGGAGAAGGTGCTCGGGCTGCCGAAGTCGTACTGACCGTACCGTCCCGGCGGCCGGCCCGGTGCGCGATCTCCCGTTCCGATTCAAGCGCTCGTCATGGACGTCAAACTCGTTGCCCGCACGCTCGACCTGTTCGAGCTGTTCGCCGCCGAACGGCGGCCGCTGCCGCTCACCGAACTCGCGCGCCTGCTCAACGTGCCAGCGTCGAGCTGCCTCGCGATGGCGCGCACGCTCGTGAGCCGCGGCTACCTGTACGAAGTGCGCAAGCGCGGCGGCTACTACCCGACGCGCCGCCTGCAGACGATCGCCGCCGCGATCGACGCGACCGATCCGGTCGTCGACATCGTTCATCCGCATCTCGTCGCGCTGCGCGACGCGAGCCGCGAGACGGCCGTGCTCGGCAAGATCCAGGGCGTATCCGTCACCTATCTCGACGTCGTCGAATCGGAGCAGGCGATCCGCTATACGCGCGCGCCGGGCGAGCTGCGCCCGCTGCATGCGAACTCGATCGGCAAGGCGATTTTCGCGGAACTGGACGGCGACGCGCAGCAGGCGCTCGGCGCGCAGTTGCCGTTCGAACGTTTCACCGACACGACAGTGGCGGACCTGCCCGCGCTCGTCGCGCAAACCGCCCGGTTTCGCGAACTCGGCTGGGCCGAGAACATAGGCGAGAGCGCGCCCGAACTGTCGGCGATCGCGGTCGCGCTGACGCTCGACGGCGACTGGTACGGGCTGTCGGTGGTCGGGCCGACCGAGCGGATTCGCCAGCATCGCGATACGCATGCGGCGCTGCTCGTCGACGCGAAGGCCAGGCTGCTGGCGGAGCACGCGCGCGGCTGACAGCGGGCAGGGTGCCGCCGGCCAGCGGGCCGTCCGCCGGCGAACCGGTATCGATCGCCGTGAACGGCCCCTGATGCGCAGGCGTGGGGCCTAGCGACGGCCGCTACGCCGCATCACGACTTCACCCACACACCGCCCGCACTCGGGTTGTCGCCTTGCGTCCACCATTTCGCGCAGTATTTCGCGCCCTGGTACATCACGCAGGCGCCGCCTGAATACGCGGTGGTGGCAGACCACGTGGGCGTGCCGCCGCCGACCGGCTTCCACACGGCGGCCTGGCCGGGCACGTCGCCCTGCGTCCACCATTGCGCCTGATACGTCGTGCCCTGGTAGGTGACCGTCGCGCCGGCCGTATAGACCTGGCCGGCCACCCAGGGCGCGCCCGGCTGCGGCGTGCCGCCGTCCGAGCCGCCGCCGTAGTTCGGGTCCTGCGTGACGCCCGCGCCCCACTTGCCGCCGAGCTGCTTGAAGATGGTCGCGAACGCGTACGGCTGCTGCGCGACGCCCGAGCAGGTCGGCGACGCAGAGGCGCCGCCGGACGGGCAGGCCTGGTCGCGGCCAATCGACCAGTTGCCGAAGAAGCCGTAGCCGTTGGCGACCGCCGCGTTCAGCACGCTTTGCGCATTCGCGAGCGTGAAGGTTTCGCCCTGCACGTCGTTCACGCCGATCATCGGCGTGACGCCGACCATCTGCCAGAGCTGCGCATCGGTCTTCGGCTGGCCGGCCGACTTGAAGGCCGTATCGAGCTGCGAGTAGAGCGCCTGCGCGGCACTGATCGCGGCCGCGCCCATGTCGATGTTCGCCGGGCCGTAATCCATCGCCATCACGTTCACCGCATCGAACGCGGCCTTGTTCAAGATCGCCGCGTTGACGACGTTCAGGCCGTCCTGCGTGAGCCCGGTCGGCATCGTCGGCAGCGTGAGCGTGACGTGCAGCGGCTTGCCTTGCGCCGCATAGCTCGCCTGCAGCTGCGCGACCGCCTGGAAGTTGCGCGCGACCGCGGCCGTGTCCGTCTGCGACACGCCCTCGATGTCGAAGTCGATGTGCGTGAGGCCGTACGTGTCGATCACGGTCTGGTAGGCGCTCGCCAGCGCGGGGACGGTCGAGCACGCCTGCATCAGCGGCGTGCCGTTCGCGCCGCCGAACGACACGGCCACTTCGCCGCCTTTCGCGCGATAGCTCGCGATCGACGTCGACAGCGCGGTCAGCAGGCCGCCGCTCGCGCCGTTGCCGATCGGCTGCACGCCGCCCCACGACGGCACGCAACCGTTGCCCGCGACCACGAACGCGAGCGTGAACTGCTGGATGCCTTGCCGGACGCCGATCTGGTCGACGAGCGGCGTCGGGTAGAGCGTCACGTCGACGTAGGGCGCATAGACGCCCGCGCCATGGGACACGCTCGCCACGGCGAGCAGACAACCCGCGGCAAAGGCGCGCGGGATGAAACGCGGCAACACATTGTTGTTCATTGTGTTCTCCAAGTGGAAGAGGGATACGCTGGCCCGCGTATCGCCGCCGGTCGTGCGACCAGGCATGCCCGGCCGGCGGCGTGCCCATCTTGGAGGATTCGCATCGAATAGTGAACAGTCAGGAGTTCTTTTTGTTATTTGATTCCCGATAAGTAACGATCTCGCCGATTCGACACCGTTGTGCAATGCATCGGGCGTAGACCCAGAAAACTTGTCACCGTTTCCGCAATAACAATGTCACTTCGCGCGGCGAAACGGGCACGACGCGCGCAACCATGCCGCGAATCGGAGTTGAATCAAGCGCTGCCGTTTCGTTGACTCCAATGCTCGACCGTTGCTTCAACAGCGTTGCGGGCTGGCCAGACAAGGCCGCCACACATCCACATGTCGTCGGCCCGCATCTCGCGTGTTGGTCCGGCCACTATTTCGACGAGCCCTGATAGCTGTTTCAACCGTGTAAGCGCGTGTAATCGCTTTCGCCGCACGCGCGGCATACCTTTGTTCTCGAGCGGAGTACTTTCGCGCAAGGCTCACCTACGATGTAACGTCGCCTTATCCATAAGGAGTTCAAAATGTTGGAAAGAATCGTGGCAAAGCAGGCAGTCGGAAGCACTCAAGGCGGCGACCGGAATTCCTGGCTCAACCCGCCTTTGAATACGAAAATCACGTTCCCGGGTACGTTTTCGACCGCACCCATTGTTATCGTGACGGCCCTCCAGGACCCCAGCGTCGCATCCCCTTATCCGGACACGTTCTCGGTGACGGTGACCCAAGTCACGACGACCGGATTCAACGTCAACATCACTCGCGAAGATAAGGTGTTCCCCGAATATTCGGGCAGCGATTGGGGGCAAAACCTCCATATTTCGTACATCGCCGAAGTTCCGAGCCAATAAAAATCGAACCGACCGCCGCCTCTTTTCGAACTGCGCCGGTTCCACCGCCGGAAGTCCGACCAGGCCGTGCAGCGGCTGGCCGCCATCGGAATCGCTTGTTGCGCCGTATGCTCCGCGCAGATCGCTTGCGTCGGCGAGCGCCGTGGAGACAGTCATGGTGCGTCGCTTGTCGCAGGTTGGACGCACAGCTCACGACGCAGGTCCCGCGATTCCGACGCCGGAAAGGGCCGCGCTTCGAAATCTGGCACGGTCGACCTTCGATGAAAGATTGCCGCGGTCGACGGCGGGCGGGAGCGCTCGAATCCGTCGGCCGGATCAGCTACGTCCAATGTCCGGGGTATCCGCCGACCATCGCTGCATGTATGCCAGCAGCATCGGTTCGATATTCCAAACATTGACCCACGGCACGCCAAGGACGGAAGCATTGGTACATCTGCGCCGCTCGCGCCCGCCATTCTCGTCAGGAACGTCGAAAAATGACAAGCACTCTACACATTCCGGCCGGCTACTTGACGCTAGGCCTGGATTCCACCGGCACTATCGTCGAACTCATCGATTCCCGCAGCGGCCATGACTACATCTCGCCCGGGAAGTTCGTCCCGCTCGTCAGACTCGTGATCAACGGGCTACTGGTGAAGCCCGCTGGCGTCCGATGGTCCTCCGCTGACAACACGCTATCCTTCATGAACGATACAGGCCTCGGATTCGAGGTCGATGTCCGCGTCCTGCAGAAGAACGGCTACGCCACCTTCGAAGTCACCCGCGTGTTGATCGAACCCGCTTGCGACGTTCAGACGCTGCTGTGGGGACCGTTGCCTGTCGCGATCAACCAGACCGTCGGCGAAGCCGCGGGCGTTGTACGAGACAACGAATTCGCCATCGGCCTCAAGCCGCTCAGCGACCGCACCGAAGGCGCGTGGCCCAAGGAATATCCGCAATATGGCTGGGAAAGCGACGTCATCCCCAATCCTTACAATGTGGACGTAGCGGCGATGGAGCCGTGGAGCGTCGCGGCAAAGACTTCATGGGGGGCGGTGCTGCGCGCCTTTACGTTTGACTATACGCGCCAGCGGGAGCGGCTCAACCCCAACGGCTATCCGATCCCGCTCGGCCCACTCGACACCGCAGGCTCGGTAATCGGATCGAAGATTGCGCTATACGGCAGTGAACCGGATCTCGTGACGACCATATTGTCGTTCATTGCTTCGAGTGAAAACCTCCCGTATCCGACCCAGAATGGCCAGTGGCAGAAAGTGGCGCAGGCCAGCGGCCAGTCGTTTCTTGTGCTGCAAGATCTCGACACCGGCAATGTCGGCAAGGTTGCCCGCCTCGCCAACAGCGCGGGAATCAACTACATCTACTCGTCACGGAGCTATCGCGGCCCGTGGAAATACACCGGGCATTATCGGTTCGACTCCACCTTCGGCGACAACGACGACGGGGCCGCAAAGCTTGTGGAAACGGCAAAAGAGCACGGTATCCGCGTCGGCGTTCATACCATGTCGGACTTCATCAGCGTCGGGCCGCCCACCTCCATCGATCCCTACGTTTCACCGCCTGCCGACCCTCGCTTGGCCTTGGGCGGGCACGCCGCTTTGTCCCGGCAGTTGAGCATGACGAGCACGATGCTCTACTTGAGCGGATACGCGCCAGTGCGGGACGGGATCAACAAGAAGATGCTGCGTATCGGCAATGAGTTCATCTCGTTCACCGATGCCCGAAGGAACGTCAATGAATGGCAAGTTAGTGGACTGACCCGAGGCCGGTGGGGCTCCTTTCCCACCGAAGCCGTACCTGGCACGCCCGTTGCGAGGGTGATCGTGAATTCGTATGACGGGGCCACCGGCGGCCTCGGCATCATCGACGAGATCGCCATCCGACTGGGTACCATCAGGAACAACGTCGGCATCCGGTCCCACTCGTTCGACGGGGTGGAATCCGCCAGTGATTCGGGCTGGGGCAGCTTTGGCATTGCCCGGTTGATAAACGGCACCTACGCTGCCCAGACCAGGCACGATGGATACATCAGCGAGACAAGCCGGATGACCTCGAATGCGTGGGATACGCTGACCCGGGCGAACTGGACCAACTCGGAGATGGATCAGCTGTACCGCAACAACGTCTTCTACCAGGCCAACTACCTGCCGGGCATGCTTGGATGGTTCGATATCACCGGCGTCTCGTTGACCCGGATCGAAACCATGCTCGCACGCGGCGCGGCGCTCAACGCTGGCATGGGCGTCCAGGGCACGGCGGCATTCCTGCTCTCGGCAGAGGAGACGCCGAAGATTCTCGACAAGATCAAGCAGTGGGAAACCGCCAGGAATCTCGGCGCGTTCACCGAAAAGCAGCGAGCCGCGCTTCGCGACCAGGCTACCTGCTGGACCCTGAAGGCCATCCGCCCCGGCCATAGTTGGTCGTTGCAGCAGGTGAATTCCGCAGGCGACCCGATCGGCGATCCGCAGACCGTATCGGCACCGACACCGCAACTGGGCCCCGCGGTCTTGCCGGTCGCCACTCGAGGCGCGCTCTACGCCGCGAAAATCACGACGAATACGCCTGCGACCGTCCGTTTCACGGTGACCAGCGGGGCATTGCCCCCAGGTCTCCAGTTCAATCAGGATACAGGCGGGATGGTGGGTACGCCCAGGAACACCGGGAGGTACACATTTGCCGTCACGGCCACGAATGACGGGGGGCTGGCTGACGCGCGAGCCGTTTACACAATCGTGGTGCACTGAGGTATCGGGCAGCCTTCATCGATTTCGCGGGCGACCGCGCCGGCAATCCGGACGCGCATCACGGCGGCTGTGCTGCGCGCGTCATTCCGGCGATACCTGGGGAATTCGGTGAGGGTGATCAGCCGTGTTGGCGAACGTGATCGGTGTGGAAGATGGGGGCGCGCGGCCAGAACACCGAAACCACGGGGGAAGCGCGATCCGGGCGCTTGACTCGCATCATGCCGATATGGGCTGCGCAAGCGAGCGTGCCAGCGCGACGAAGCGCTCGACGCATGCCGACGCGAACGGCTCGTTCCACGACACGAGCTGTTCGACCGCGCGCGTGCCGGCAAGCGGCACGTAGACGACGCCCGGACGCCGCAGTGTCGCCGTGAATCCCGGCACGATCGCGATGCCGCGCTCGGCGGCCACCAGCGACACGAGCGTCGTGATCTGGGCCGCGGTCGCGCCGATCCGCGGCGCGAACCCGGCCTGCGCGCACAAGTCGTCCAGGGCAGCGGTCAATGCCGAGCCGTAACCGGGCGGAAACGTGACGAAGGTTGCGTTCGCAAGTTCCGCGACGTCGACGCTCGCCCGGCCCGCGAGCGGATCGCCGGCCGGCACGGCCGCGACGAGCGGCTCGCGCGACACGACGAGCGACGCCACCGGCGCGCCGGGCGCACCGTTCCACGCCCAGCCGAAACCGATGTCCATCGTGCCGTCCGCGATCTGCTGGCGCTGGCTGGCGGTCGCCGCCTCGCGGAACGCGAGCTCGACGTCGGGCATCGTCCGGCTCGCGACGCGGATGACGTCCGGGAACGTGTCGGACATCGGGATCGAGCTCGCATAGCCGATCACGATCCGCCCGGCGATGCCTTGCGCGATCTTGCGCGCGCCCGCTTCTGCCTCGGCGGCCGCGCTGACGACGTTGCGCGCATGGTCGAGGAACGCGGCGCCTTCCGGCGTCAGCCGCACCGCGCGCGTCGAACGCTCGAACAGCCGGACGCCGAGCTCGCTTTCCAGCGCGGCGATATGGCGCGTCAGCGGCGGCTGCGCGACCCGCAGGCGCAACGCCGCGCGGCCGAAGTGCAGTTCGTCGGCGACGACCACGAAATAGCGGAGGCGGCGCAGGTCGAGCATTGTTGTCGTTCCGGTATCAATCGCGATGAAAACGGTATTGGCGCGCACGCGGCGCGCTCGTCAGACTGTCGGCATCGACGACCGGGCAGCTCCGATGAACGACAGGATCACGCGCATCGCGTTCTTTCTCTGCGGCTTCGCCGCGTTTCTCAATCTGTATTCGACGCAGGGCATCCTGAGCGAACTCGCGGCCGCCTTCGGCGTCAGCGCGGAGCGCGCGGGGCAGGGCGTGAGCGCCACCACGGCGGCCGTCGCCATTATCGCGCCGTTCGTCGGCGTGCTGGCTGCACGTATCGAGCGGCGCGTCGCGATCTCGCTCGCGGCGGCGGCCGTCGCGCTGCCGGTCGTGTGGTCCGCGCATGCGGGCGGTTTCGCGTCGTTTCTCGGCGCGCGCTTTGCCGCCGGTCTCGTCATGCCGTTCGTCTTCGCGCTGTCGATCGCCTATATCGCCGAGCGCTTCGATCGCGGCACGTCGGCCGAGATCAGCGCGCTGTTCGTCGCCGGCACGACGCTCGGCGGTTTCGCCGGCCGCTTCGCGACCAACCTGATGACGTCGATGTGGGGCTGGCGGCATGCGCTCGACGTCGTCGCGGCGCTGTGTCTCGTCACGGGTGTCGCGATCTACGCGAGCCTGCCGGCATCCCGTGCGAGCGCGCGGCGCGCCGGCCGCGAGGCGGATAGCGGCGCGGGGCCGTCCTGGCGCATCGTCACGCGCGGCCCGCTGCTCGCGTCGTTCGCGATCGGCGCATGCGTGCTCGCGTCCCAGGTCGCGACGTTCACGTTCGTCGGCCTGCGCCTGGCCCGTGCGCCGTTCGGCTTCGGCACGGTCGGGATCGGCGCGATCTATGCGGTGTTTCTGGTGGCGGTGGTCGTGACCCCGCTGGCAGGGCGCCTCGCGCGGCATCGCGGCCCGCGCGCACCGGGGCTTGCCGCGGCCGCGCTCGCGATCGGCGGGGCATTGCTCACGCTGTCCGACACCGTGCCGGTGATCCTGGCCGGCCTCGCGCTCAGCTCGACCGCCGTGTTCGTCGAACAGGCGTCGGCCAACACGTTCATCTCGCAGGCGGCGTCGAGCGCACGCTCGACGGCGATCGGCCTCTACCTGTCCTGCTATTACTTCGGCGGCAGCCTCGGCTCGATCCTGCCGGTGCCCGGCTGGCATCGATGGGGATGGGCCGGCTGCGTCGCGTTCGTGGTGGCGGCGCAGGCCGTCGTCGGCGCGCTCGTGTACCGGTTCTGGCGAGACGGCGGTGCAGCCGGCAGCGGGCATGCCCACGTGCGCGTGCCGGGTTCACACGCTAGCCGCGTTCAGCGATACCAGCGCGGCGTATAGACCCACTCTCGTGCGTTGCCGATCGCGAAGCGCCGCGTCGTCGACGAGCCGACGATCACCATCGTGCGCATGTCGACCTGGTCGCTGCGCAGCGCGCCGAGCGTCGTCGTCGCGAGCGTCGCGCCCGGCCGGCCGATGTCGCGGCCGAGCACGACCACCGTCTCGGCCGTGCGGTGCGCACGCACGACATCGAGCGCACGATCGAGCTGCCACGGCCGCGCACGCGAGATCGGGTTGTAGAACGCCATCACCAGGTCGGCCTGCGCCGCATGCCGCAGGCGCGTCTCGATCACGTCCCACGGCTTCAGGTTGTCCGACAGCGAGATCGCACAGAAGTCGTGACCGAGCGGCGCGCCGGCCTGCGCGGCCGTCGCGAGCGACGCCGAGATGCCCGGCTCCACGCGCAGGTCGACCGCGGCCCAGCGCGGATCGCGCGCTTCGTCGAGCGCCTCGAGCACGGCCGCGGCCATCGCGAACACGCCCGGGTCGCCCGATGACACGACCGCGACGCGCCGGCCTTCGGCCGCGAGTTCGAATGCGTGGCGCGCGCGCTGCATCTCTTCGCGATTGTCGGTGCCATGCACGCGCTGGTCGGCACGGAACGGGCCCGCCATGTTCACGTAGGTCGTGTAGCCGAGGATGTCGGTCGCGTCCGCGAGCGCGGCGCGTGCGGCCGGCGTGAGCCACGCTGCGCCGCCCGGGCCGAGCCCGAGCACCGTCAGGCGGCCGCGCGCACGGCCGAGCGTGGCGGGATCGACCGGATGCGACGAGACCGCGCACGCGATACCGTTCGTCGTGGCGCGCAGCGTGTGTGCGACGCGCAACGCGCGGCCAAGCAGGGCGGCGGCATCGGTGATTGCCTCGTCGTTGCCTTCGGAATCGACATCGACGAAACGCAGCGGCACGTCGAGCGTTCGCGCCGCGTCCTCCAGCACCGCATCGCCGATTACCGACGCGGGCGCCACGATGGCCGCGAGCGCGAGCCGTGCGAGACCGTGCGCATCGAGTGCGGCGTCGATGCGTGCAGCGAGCGCTTCATCGCCGTGGATCGCCTGCGCATCGACGCCCGCCACCACGCTGCGCGGATGAATCACGAGTTCGTCGCGCGTGCCGCGCCATGCATCGGGCGTCACGCGGATCGCGTGCGCGGCCGCGTCGTCGCGCGGCAGCGCGACATCGTCGAGCCACGGCGCCGCGCCGTCGATGCGCGTCGACGCGCCCGCGAGCAGATCGGACACGAAGCGCTTGCCCTGGGCGAGATCGGCGAGCGCATAGCCGTCCGGCGGATTGAGCACGCACGCGCCGAAGCGCAGTTCGCCGCTCGTCGTGATTGCAGGCGCAACGCCGACGCATGCGGCGATTTCCCGCGCGATCGCGTTGACGCCCGTCAGCCCGCCGAGCAGCGGCACGACCGCCGATCCGTCTTCCGCCACCGCGAGCACGGGCGGCTCGATGCCTTTGTCGGCAAGCGCGGGGGCGAGGCAGCGGATCACGATGCCGGCCGCGCACAGCGCGACGATCGGCAGCCCGCGCGCATAGAGTTCGCGCAGGTGCACGCCGAGATCGTCGAACGGCACGTCCGCCGCGACGCGCGACGCGAGGCCATGCACGAGGGCGCCCGGATAGCGCGCCTGGATGCGCCGCGCGGTATCGAGCGCGCCCGCGCCGAGAATCACGATCGCGGGCGGGGTCGTCATCCTTGCCATTTTTCCCCCGGCACGACGAGCAGCGAGAAATACGGCGACGCCATCGGATCGACTTCGTCGAGCGGCACGATGCGCTGGCTCGCCATCGTCGCGCGCTCGACATACAGCGCGCGCTTCGCGAGCCCCAGCTCGTCGAGCACGCGCCGCACCTTGTCGAAATTGCGGCCGAGCTTCATCACGACGGCCGCGTCGGCCCGCGCGAGCCGCTCGCGCAGCTCGTGCTCGGGCAGCACGCCCGACAGCACCGACAGACTCTGGTTGCGATACACGAGCGGCTGGCCGAGCACGGCCGTGCCGCCGAGCATCGCGCATACGCCGGGGATCACCTCGGTGTCGTAGCGCGGTGCGAGGCGGTCGTGCAGGTACATGTACGAGCCATAGAAGAACGGGTCGCCTTCGCAGATCACCGCGACGTCGCGGCCCGCATCGAGGTGCGCGGCAACGATCCCGGCGGCCGTATCGTAGAAGTCGGCGATCACCGTCTCGTAGCACAGCGGCGGCGGCAGCGCCTCGGTCGTCACCGGATAGACCAGCGGCAGTTGCGTTTGCCCGTCCCGCAGGTGCGCTTCGACGATGCCGTACGCATTGCCTTTCTTGCCCTTCGCGACGAAATACGCGACCACGGGCGCGGCCTGCAGCACGCGCAGCGCCTTGATCGTCATCAGTTCAGGATCGCCGGGGCCGACGCCGACCCCGAACAGGCGTCCGCGCGCGGTCGTCATTCGACCTCCGTCGCGAGCGCATTGACCGCGGCGGCCGCCATCGCGCTGCCGCCGCGCCGGCCGAGCAGCGCGACGTACGGCACGCCGCGGCTGTCGGCAGCGAGCAGCGCCTTCGATTCGGCCGCGCCGATGAAGCCGACCGGGAAACCGAGGATCAGCGCGGGGCGCGGCGCACCCGCGTCGATCATGTCGAGCAGGTGGAACAGCGCGGTCGGCGCATTGCCGATCACGACGACGCTGCCCGCCAGATGCGGACGCCACAGTTCGAGCGCGGCGGCCGAGCGCGTGTTGCCGAGATGGCGCGCGAGATCGGGCACCTCGGGCTCGCCGAGCGTGCAGATCACGCGATTGCCGGCCGGCAGCCGCGCGCGCGTGATGCCTTCGGCGACCATCCTCGCATCGCACAGGATCGGCGCGCCGGCTGCCAGGGCCGTGCGGCCCGCCGCCCCGGCGCCGGCCGAGAAGCGCAGGTCGCGGACGACGTCGACCATCCCGCACGCATGGATCACGCGCACCGCGAGTTTCTCGAGGTCGGGCGGAACCTGCGACAGGTCGGCCTCGGCGCGGATCGTCGCGAACGACTGGCGGTAGATTTCCTGCCCGTCGCGAATGTAGTCAAGCATCGGTGGTGTCCTGGCTGTGCCGCGCGCCCGTCAGTCGGGCCGCGGTCTGGTCAATCGTCAGATGGCGCGCGAGCGGGGCGCCGAGGCCCGCGGCAGCGTCGCGCCGGTATAGGTCGTAGTGCGCGGGCGCAACCGCGACGAGCGTGTGCGTCGCGGGATGCGGCAACGCGCAGTGGCGCTCGCAGCCGGTCAGGTGCACGTCGAGCGCATGGCCGATGCGCGCGGCGAGCGCGAGTGCGTCGTGTTTGGTGTCGGCGCGCGCCTTCGCGCAGCCCGCGCTGCCGGTGCATGCGACGAGCGACGCGAGCGGGTCGGACGACGCGCAGACGAGGCCTAGCGTCGCGAGCGCATCGAGCGTGGCCGCAGCGCGTTGGTTCGGCACGCCGTGGAGAAACACGCCTTGCCACGGCGTCATCGACAGCGTGCCGTCGCCGTCGGCTTCGGCCAGCGCGGCGAGCCGTTCCAGTTGTGCGGCGTCGAGCCGGCCGAGCACGAATTGCGCGCCGACGTTGCAGCGCGCCTCGTCGAGAGACGAACGCACGCCGAAACGCAGCGTCGGATCGGCATGCGTGCGGCGCCAGCCTGCGAGCGCCGGATCGGCCGCGAGCGGGAAGGGCAGATAGTGCTGCGCGCGCTCGAGCAACGCGCGTTCGCCGCCTGTTGCGAGCAGCGCGCGCATCCGCGTGACGTCCGCCGGCGCGAGATCGAGGAATGCAAGCAGCAGCGCGCGAACCAGCGCGGCGGCTTGGTCGGGCGCGACATCGACCGAAGCGGGCGGGTCGTCGTGCGCGACCGGAGGGCAGCCGGCCAGCCCGGCAGCGACGCGCACCGCGCCGTCGCCGCGACGCCAGGCGGCCAGCCAGATGTCGTGCGGATGATCGAGCGCCGCAACCGATTCGCCGCCGTCAAGCTGGATCGAGAATTTCGGCGACAGCTCGCCGCGGCGGGGCTCGCGCGCCAACAGGTCGAAGAGCGGCGCGACGAGCGCGCGGCTGTCGACGAGCGCGGCCGGGTCGTGGCCGGCGAGCGGGCTGAGCATCACGTTGCGGACGTCGTCGCTCGCGGCGAGCGCGGCCGCATCGGCGGCTGCATTCGAGGTTGTGTCGACGCGCGGGCCGAGGCCCGCATCGAGCAACGCGCGCGTCAGCGCGTCGGCCACGCCGTCGCGAATGCCGCGCAGCTGAAGATTCGCGCGATTGGTCGCGTCGATCGCGCCGGAGCCGAATGCACGCGCGGCAGCGGCGATCGCACGCGCCTGGTGTGCGTCGAGCCGGCCACCCGGCAGCTTGATCCGGCACAGCCCGCCGTCCGCGGCCGCGACTACGCGCACGAGCCCCGGGCAGGCCGACGGGCGCACGACGGGCGACGCAGGAATCGAAACGGGGGCGGAACTCAACGGGGTAGCGGGACAGTGTCGCGCCGCGGCCAACGCATCGGTACACCCCGCCCGACGCCGACTGGCACGCACGCACTTTCTGGCCGGCAGGTCTCCTGGCTGACAGGTCGGCGCCGGCTCCCGGCCTTCCCGGTGGAACCAGTGGCATGAGGGGGAGATCGGCTCGCTGTCTACAGTTGCGGGGGCAGCCACAGCGGCGCGCGGCGCGCCCTGTGTTCCCTCTTCGGCCCCGAGGGGCACCGGCGAACGAACGGCCGTAGGATACCCGATTTTCGCGACGATCCGGCATTGTCGATATGCCGCGCAACCGCATCGCAGAACGGCCGCAGCCGGTTTTGCGCTGTCTCGCAAATGGTACGATTGGCGGCTCGACATCAGATCGGCGACCGCCGGGATCCGCGATGAAACTCGGCAGGACGGAGCTGTTCGGCATGGGCATTGCACTGGGCTTGCTGGCCATCCCGGCCTGGATACTGCTCGCGTGCATACTGATCCCGCTTGCACCGTCGGCCGAGTGGCCGAAGAATGTCGGGCTCGCCGGCCTCGGCGTGCCGATCGTGGCGGGTGGCACGTTCCTGTACAGGAAAATCGGTGCGCGGCCGCTCACGTGGCTGCTGCTCGGGTGGCTGCTGATCGCGTCGATCGGCGGCATGTATCTGGGCTTGCTGGTCTTGATTGGCCCTGTGCCGCGCGGCTGACGTCGTCGCCGTATCGCACCGGCCACGCTCGGCACATCAACGGATCAACGCGTGGCGGCCCGGCCGCCGCGCATCGCAACACACGGTAGGGAATCGAACGATGGGGAAGGGTGCATGACGGCGTGGCTGACGGTAGTGGGCATCGGCGACGACGGTTACGCGGGGCTCGGGCGCGCCGCGCGCCGCGCGCTGCTCGACGCGACGCTCGTCGTCGGCGCGAGGCGGCATCTCGACATGCTGCCCGCGCGGCTGCCGGCCGCGCGCGAAACGTGGCCGTCGCCGTTCGATCTCGCGGGCGTGCTCGCGCGCCGCGCGTCGCCCGTCTGCGTGCTCGCCAGCGGCGACCCGATGCTGTTCGGCGTCGGCGCCACGCTCGCGCGCACGCTGTCCCCGGACGAATGGCGCGTGCTGCCCGCGCCGTCGTCGCTGTCGCTGGCGGCCGCACGCCTCGGCTGGGCGCTGCAGGATGTCGGCGCGGTCTCGCTCGTCGGCCGTCCGCTTGCGACGCTCGCGCGCCACCTGCTGCCCGGCCGCCGCCTGTTCGTGCTGAGCGCCGACGGCCGCACGCCGGCCGCCGTCGCGGCCGAACTCGTCGCACGCGGCTTCGGGCCGACGCGCATCAGCGTGTTCGAACATCTCGGCGGCCCGCGCGAGCGGCGTCTCGACGGGCTCGCACAGGACTGGCGTGTCGACGCAACGGCCGCGCTCAACCTGGTGGCGCTCGACTGCCAGGCCGGCCCCGACGCGCCGCGCCGCGCGCTCACGCCCGGCCTGCCCGACGATGCGTACCGTCATGACGGCCAGCTCACCAAGCGCGATCTGCGCGCAATGACGCTCGGTCGCCTCGCGCCCGCGCCCGGCGAGCTGCTGTGGGACGTCGGCGCCGGCAGCGGCTCGATCGGCATCGAATGGATGCGCGCGCATCCGTCCTGCCAGGCAGTCGCGATCGAAGCGCATGCGGAACGGCAGCGCTTCATCGAGCACAATCGCGATGCGCTCGGCGTGCCGGGCCTGCAGCTCGTCGCGGGCCGCGCGCCCGATGCGCTCGCGGGGCTTGCCGCGCCCGACGCGATCTTCATCGGCGGCGGGGCGACCGCGCCCGGCGTGCTCGACGCGTGCTGGGCAGCGCTGAAGCCCGGCGGCCGGCTGGTCGCGAACGCGGTCACGCTGCAGGGCGAGATGGCGCTCGCCGCATGGCGCGAGGCGCACGGCGGCACGCTGACGCGCGTGTCGCTCGCGCACGCCGAGCCGCTCGGCCGCTTCGATACGTGGCGGCAGCCGTTGCCGGTCACGCTGTACGACGTGCGCAAGCCCGACGCGGCCGGCCTGCCCGACACGAGCGCATCGTCGGCCACGACGAACGCAACGGACGCGTGATGCGCGACGAGACCCCCGAACAGCCCGCGCCGCTCCGCTTCGGCTACACGACCGGCAGCTGCGCGACCGCGACGTCGCTCGCCGCCGCGCGGCTGCTGCTCGCGGGCCGGGCGGACGATGCGGTCGAGATCGTGCTGCCGAAGGGGCAGCGCGTGATGATGCGGCTCGAGTTTTGCCGCACCACGGCCGACGGCGCGGAAGCCGGCACGATCAAGGACGCCGGCGATGATCCGGACGTGACGCACGGCGCGCTGATCTTCGCGCGCGTCGCGCTCGCGGCGGCGCCCGGCGTGCGGTTTCATGCAGGGCCGGGCGTCGGCACGGTCACGCGCGCGGGGCTGACGCTGCCGGTCGGCGAACCGGCGATCAACCCGGTGCCGCGCCAGATGATGACGACGCACCTGGAAGCGCTCGCGATCGCGCAGGGCTATGCGGGCGGCTTCGACGTGACGATCGGCGTCGAAGGCGGTGAGGCGCTTGCGCTGAAGACGATGAATCCGCGCCTGGGCATCGTCGGTGGTTTGTCGATCCTCGGCACGACCGGCATCGTGCGGCCGTTCTCGTGCTCGGCCTACATCGCGTCGATCCACCAGGGCATCGATGTCGCGCGTGCGAACGGGATCGCGCACATCGCCGCGTGCACCGGCAACGCGAGCGAGGACGCGATGCGCGCGCACTACCACCTGCCCGACATGGCGCTGATCGAGATGGGCGATTTCGCGGGCGCGGTGCTCAAGCACCTGCGGCGCGCGCCGGTCGCGCGGCTGTCGATGTGCGGCGGCTTCGGCAAGCTCAGCAAGCTCGCGGCCGGCCATCTCGACCTGCACAGCCGCCATTCGAGCATCGACCTGCCGCTGCTCGCGCAGTGGGCGGCCGAGGCCGGCGCAGGCGATGCGCTGCAGGCCGCGATGCGCGCCGCGAACACGAGCCAGGAAGCACTGAAGATCGCACATGCCGACGGTGTGCCGCTCGGCGATCTCGTCTGCGCACACGCGTTGCGCGTCGCGCGCGACATCGTGCCGCCGTCGGTCGCCGTCGAGATGTTCGCGATCGACCGGCAGGGCCGCTTCGTCGGGGAGGCGCGATGACGACGCGCATCCTGCTGCTCGGCGGCACCGGCGATGCGCTGAAGATTGCACGCGCGCTCGGGCCTCGTCACGTCTACAGCCTGGCCGGCCTCGGCAAGGTACCCGACGACCTGCGCTGCGACGTACGCGTCGGCGGCTTCGGCGGCGCTGCCGGGCTGGCCGCGTATCTGCGCGGCGCCGGCATCGGCCTCGTGATCGACGCGACGCATCCGTATGCCGCGCGGATCAGCGCGAATGCCGCCGCCGCGGCGCGTGAAGCGGGCGTGCCGCTGTGGGCGCTGCGCCGCGCGCCGTGGGCGCCGCAGCCCGGCGACGATTGGCGCATGGTCGACGACTGGGCCGGCATCGAGGCCGCGCTTGCGCCGTTCAGGCGGCCGCTGTTCACGCTCGGCCGCGAACCGCTCGCGCATCTCGACGCGATTGCGCCACACCAGTTCTGGCTCGTGCGCTGCCTCGACGCGCATCCCGGCAACGCGCGTGCACAGATCATCGCCGCGCGCGGGCCGTTCACGCTCGACGGCGAGCGCGCGCTGTTCGCGCTGATGGGCATCGACGTCGTCGTCAGCAAGAACAGCGGTGGCGCGGCCACCGAAGCCAAGCTCGACGTCGCGCGCGAACGCAGGCTGCCGGTCGTGATGCTGCGCCGGCCGGCGCTGCCCGACGCCGACCGCGCGTTCGACTCGGCCGCGGCGCTCATCGACGCGCTCGATCCCGCCGCACGCGCATGATGCGGTGCGGCGGGTCACCCCATGAATTGACGGAGATTTTTCGATGACGGTGTATTTTATCGGCGCGGGCCCCGGCGACCCGGAGCTGATCACGGTGAAGGGCCAGCGCCTCGTGCGCACCTGCCCGGTGATCCTGTACGCGGGATCGCTGGTGCCGCCGGCCGTGCTCGACGGCCATCGCGCGGAGCAGGTCGTCAATACGGCCGAGCTCGACCTCGACGCGATCGTCGCGTTGCTCGCCGGCGCGCACGCGAAAGGGCAGGATGTCGCGCGCGTGCATTCGGGCGACCCGTCGCTGTACGGGGCGATCGGCGAGCAGATTCGCCGGTTGAAGACGCTCGGGATTCCATACGAAATCGTGCCCGGCGTGACGGCCACGGCCGCGTGCGCGGCGACGCTCGGCGTCGAGCTGACATTGCCCGGCGTCGCGCAGACGGTGATCCTCACGCGCTTCGCGGGCAAGACGACGATGCCGGAAGGCGAAACGCTCGGCTCGCTCGCCGCGCACCGCGCGACGCTCGCGATCCATCTCGGCGTGCGCCATCTCGCCCGCATCGTCGACGAAGTGCTGCCGCATTACGGCGCCGATTGCCCGGTCGCGGTGATCTATCGCGCGAGCTGGCCCGATGAAGAACGCGTGACCGGCACGCTCGCCGACATCGTCGGCAAGGTGCAGGGCACGCAGATCGAGCGCACCGCGCTGATCCTGATCGGGCGCGTGCTCGACGCCGAGGGGTTCGCGGATTCGACGCTGTACGCGAGCGCGGGCTGATCGCGCGCAGGCCGGCCACGTTCGGGCAGAATGGGCCACTTCGCGCGATCACGGCGCACCGCGCAAGCAACCTGACAAGGACAACGTCGAATGCGTACCCTGACTCGATCACGCAGGTTCGGCCTGGCGGGATTGACGGCCGCTCTGCTGGCGGCCTCCACGGCCAACGCCGCCGCTGAAGCCAATGAAGCCCGCGCCGTGCCCTTTATTGAGGTGACGAAAACCGCCGTGCCCGATCGCGACTGGCCGCGCAAGGTCTGCGAGTTGGCGTCGGCATCGTGCGGCGCCTCCGGCGAGTCAGGTGATGCGGACAGCGCGCCTTCGCTGTACCGGGCCAGGAACGACGCGGCGGGTGTCTACTATGCGACCCTGCCGGGCCCGCAGCTGCTGAAAGTGAGTTTCGCGTCCGGCACCGGCTGGAAGGTCGTGCAGCAGTGGAATTTCTCCGACTACCCGCCCACTGACCGGGTCGAAGGCGATGGCGAGCCGCCGCCGCTGCGGATCTACCCCGCGCTGTATCCGCTGGGCGGCGAGCGCTTCGCGGTCGCGGTGCTCGCCGGTTGGTCCGAAAGTTATTCCGGCGGTGGCGGAAGCTGGGAAAACGCCGACTTCGTCGAACTGCGACCGAACGGCGGGCATGCCCGCACGCCCCGTGTAGCGAAGCTCCCGTTCAGCTGCAGCAAGCAGATTCGCGCCTGCTTCACGGAGCGCGACTATCGGCACTCGCCGCATTGCAGCGAAGACTTCGACGGTTCGCTGCGGCTGCGCTTCGTGCCCGGTGCGAGCGCCGGCGATCTCGACTGGATCGCCACCTGGAAGGAGAGTCATTGGCCGGGCCAGGAACCCCGGAGCAAGACCGGTCATACGTCGGTTTCCGTCACGCTGCCGGCAGGGCGGGACCCGGTCGCCGCAGGCAACGCGCTGCGCGACAAGATCCCGTTTTGCGAGCCGGTCAACTGAGCGGCCGCCAACGCTACGCACGCGCCGCGTGCAGCACCCGCTTCGGCGCAAACCCCGCCGCCAGCGCGAACAGCGCGACACACAGGCAGGCCATCGCGATCCAGGCGGGCGTCAGGTCCGCGAGATGCTGGCGCACGATGCCTGCCGCGAACGGAAACAGTCCGGCGATCAGGTAGCCGACGCCCTGCACGAAGCCCGTCAGCGACGCGGCATCGGCCGGTGTCGCGGCATGGTCGACGGTGACGATCAGCGACAGCGGAAACAGCGCGCCGATCCCCGCGCCCAACAACAGCGCGGCCGGCAACGCCAGCGCTTCGGGCGCGGCCAGCATCACCAGCAAGCCGACGAACAGCGACGCGATCGCCGCATGCAGCGCGGGCCGGCGGTCGGGCAGGCGGTCGATCGTCGCCGAGATCGTCAGCCCCGCGACGACTTCCGCGAGCGTCACGCCGCCGAGCAGGCTGCCGGCCGCCGTCGGCGACCAGCCGAGCCGCATGTAGTACGGTGGCAGCCAGGCGAGCACGAGCGTGTACGCGCCGGTCGCGATGCCGAAGAACAGCGCGAGCCGCCACGCGCGCGCCGAGCGCGCCGGCTGCGCGTTCGACGCCGACGTCGGCCCGGCGGCGAACGCGTCGCCGCCACGGCTGGCCAGCGGCCACGCCAGCGCGGCCACCGCGGCCGGCAGCGCCCAGCCCGCGAGCGCGGGGAGCCAGCCCCAGCGCGCCGCGGCGAACGGCGCGACGACGCTCGCGAGCACGGCGCCGCCCATGATCGACGTCGAATAGACGCCCATCGCACCGCCGATCCGCGTCGCGAAATGTGCCTTCACGAAGCCGGGCAGCAGCGCCTGCACCATCGCGATCCCGACACCCGCGCAGCAGGCGCTCGCGAGCAGCAGCCACGCGTGCTGCGCGCCGATGCGCGACACGCAGGCCAGCCCGATCAGCGCGACGCCGAGCCAGACGCCGCCCGCGATGCCGGTCAGGCGCTGCAGGCGTCGCGCACTCAGTGCGCCGAGCCCCATCAGCAGGATCGGGATCGTCGTCAGCAGGCTGGCCGCGCCGTCGCTGATGCCGGTCGCCCGCTGGATCATGTCGAGCAGCGGGCCGACCGCGGCAAGCGCCGGCCGCAGGTTCAGCCCGACGAGCACGATGGCGGCGAGCCGCCATCCGGGGGAAGAGAAGCGATTCATTGCAAGGCCCTCGAAATCGGTGCGCGGCCCCGGTGAGGCGCGGCGCGTTCTTCATGTAAAGTATCTCGACATCAAGATAAATGCTGATTTATCTCGACGTCAAGATAACTGGTGAGCCGAGGAGGGTTAATGGATCGAGCCGCGCATGCGCTCGCACAATGGCGCGCCGAGCGTCCGGATCTCGACGCGTCGTCGATGGTGGTGATGGGGCGGTTGCAGGAAGCGGCGCTCGTGATCGCGCGCGACCGTCTCAATCCGCTGTTCGCGCGCTACGGGATGCAGCCGGGCGAATTCGACGTGCTCGCCACGCTGCGGCGCGGCGGGGCGCCGTTCGCGCTGACGCCGACGGCGCTGTACGACGCGCTGATGATGTCGTCGGGCGGGATGACCGCGCGCATCGACCGCTTGCAGAAAGCCGGCTGGGTGGAACGCCGGCCGAACCCGGCCGACGGGCGCGGCACGCTCGTCGCGCTGACGGAGACGGGCCGCGCGCTGATCGACGAAGCGGTCGTCGCGCACATCGACAATCAGCGCGCGCTGCTGGCCGTGCTGTCGGAGGCGGAACAGGCGCAGTTGTCGCAGCTGCTGGGAAAGTTGCTGGCGGGGCTGGCAGACGGGGCGCCGAAAGGGGCGGACGGCGAGTAGCGCCGCCGGATGCGCGATGCAAACGCGCGGGGCGGGCAAAAAGCATGCTTCGTGAATGATCGTGGACGCCGCTTGCCGACGCACCTGTCCGCCCCATTGCAGCCGGTCGAGCCGTTGCACGATCGACGGCCCATGTCAGGGCATGACGGCCACGCGCTCCGACGATCCGAAAGCTTGCCCTCCGTTGGCGGACCGGTTGCAGCAACCGAGCGCCCCGCGCACCACGCGGCTGACCTGATTCCAGCCCCGCCCCCGGCACGCCTCGCGGCCCCAACGGCAAGCCATGATCAGAGATCTCCGCGCACTTCGCCGGTTCCCAGCGCGCTCCGCTGCCGGTTGACTTCCGCCCAGAGCTCATCGCTGTCGTCTTCGCGCAGCACGACCATCCAGTCCAGTTGCTCGTCGGTCACGCCGAAGTATTCCAGGATTTCCCGGCGCACCGTATCGACGAACTGCGCGTACTCCGGGGTTGCCTGGGCCTGCGCGTGCAAGGCGTCATATTCTGCATCGTCCGCGCCGCCGCCGTGCTCGTCGATATAGCGCGAGATCCACTGGTCTCGTTCGTGGTCGTAGTCGGCCTCGGCGCGCATCGCTTGCAACGCCGTGTGTAAATCCAATTGCGCAAACGCGGCGATCGCCGCCGTCGTTGCCGCGTCGAATGTAGTCGTCATTCCATTTCTCATGTCGGTCATCGCACATCGTCGCACGGGCCGCACCCGGGCAGGCGCCTCGCATCTGCGCCACACGACACGCCGCCTGGCGTCGGCGTTCGATCCGGGCAAAGGCACCCTTCACGCCTTCCAGGGCGCCACGCATCGGGGCCGCCCGCGCGACAGGGCGCTCATTGTGCCGCACTGCAAGCCCGCGATGAAGACAACCGGGTGCGGCCGAGCGCACCACACGTTTCGAGCGTATCGCGTGCAAGCGCCACGCCGGCACTTGAACACGCATGCGGGCGCCGGTCGTGAACGGCGCGGCATGGGCGAACTCGAACGGCCGACCTTGGGCGGTGGCCGTTGCGCTTTCCTGGCCGATCAGCCTCGCGCCGGAATATTGAGCCCGCGCGCGACAGCCGGACGCGCCACGAACGCGTCGAGCACCCGCGCGACGTTCCGGAATTCGCTGAAGCCGACCAGGTCGCCCGCTTCGTAGAAGCCGACGAGGTTGCGCACCCACGGGAAGATCGCGATATCGGCGATGGTGTACGTATCGCCCATCATCCACTGGCGGTTCGCGAGGTGCGCGTCGAGCACGCCGAGCAGGCGCTTCGATTCGTCGACGTAGCGGTCGCGCGGGCGCTTGTCCTCGTAGTCGCGGCCGGCGAACTTGTGGAAGAAGCCGAGCTGGCCGAACATCGGCCCGATGCCGCCCATCTGGAACATCACCCACTGGATCGTCTCGTAGCGGCCGGCGAGATCCTTCGGGATCAACTGGCCCGTCTTGTCCGCGAGATAGATCAGGATCGCGCCCGATTCGAACAGCGGCAGCGGTTTGCCGTCCGGGCCGTCCGGGTCGATGATCGCCGGGATCTTGTTGTTCGGGTTCAGCGACAGGAATGCGGGCGAGAACTGGTCGTTCGTGTCGAAGCGCACGAGGTGCGGCTCGTACGGCAGGCCGGTTTCCTCGAGCATGATCGACACCTTGACGCCGTTCGGCGTCGGCAGCGAGTAGAGCTGGAGACGGTCGGGATGCTGGGCCGGCCACTTTTGCGTGATCGGGAAGGCGGACAGGTCGGACATGAAGGTTCGCTCGTCGAAGTGGAGGTTCCGCGCTCCGTCCCGGCTGCCGCGCGCCACGGTCGATGGCGCGGCGGCGGGGCGGAACGCGCCGAAAACGCCCACTGTAGCCGATCCCGCGGCTCGATGCAGGCGGTGCCGCACGCGTGCGCCGCCGCATCGCCCGACGCCGCCGGAACCGTCAGAAGTTGTGCCGCAGCCCGATCATCGCGGCCGTCGTGCCGACGCCCGGCGCGACCGGCTGCCCGTACACGAGCATCTGGTCCATCGTGCCGCGGTTGTTCACGTGGCCGACCTGCGCATAGACCGTCGTCCGCTTCGACAGGCTGTAGTCGGCCGCGAGCACGACCGCCGTCGATTTGTTCGCCGAGACGTTGCGATCCTTCAGGTAATACACGGCCGAGCTCACCTGCAGGAAAGGCGTGAAGCGATAACCGATGCCGGCCGACAGCATGTCGAGGTTCACCTTGTCCGCATGCGACGGATTCCGGCCGTTGCCATACGACGCCGACACCGAGAAATCGTGGATCGTGTATTTCGCACCGGCGTAGACGAAGCGATTGTTGTCGACGCCGGTCGGCGCGACGCCCGGCGCCGGGTTCGTGTCGTGCCCGTTGTAGTAGACGGCCGATGCGTTCAGCCCGCCGTTCGCATACCTGAGCACGACCGATTCGCGCGTACCGCCCTGGAACTGGCCGGCCACGCCGCCCGGCGCATATTCGAGCGCGATCGACGCGCCCGCGAAGGTCGGCGACTGGTAGACGAGCGCATTGCTGTCGTACAGCGCGCCGATCGCGCCGTTGGTGCTGGTTCCCGGCCAGCCGGCCGCCGTGTTCAGGCCGAGCCACGCGGTCAGCACGCTGCCGAAGAATTGCGCGTTGCGCACGTCGGTGTCGGCCATCGCGTAAATCATCGGCACGATCTGGCGGCCGGCCGTGAACGAGCCGAACGGGCCCGACACGCCGAGCGACGCGATCTGGTTGAAGATCGCGACGGCGCCCGGCGTGTCGCTCAATTGCAGCTTGCCGGTGCCGCTGTCGAACGAGCCCTGCAGCTTGAAGTTGACCTTGTAGCCGCCGCCGATGTCCTCGCTGCCCTTGATGCCCCAGAAGCTCGAGTAGATGCCGCCGTCCTTCATGCGGAACACCTTGCCGGTATTCGGCGCGCTCGGGCTGAACGACGCCGCCGACGTGCTCTGGTACAGCAGGCCCGAGTCGATCACGCCGTAGAGCGTGACGGAGGATTGCGCGTGCGCGAGCGCCGAACAGCCGGCAAGCGCCGCGAGCGCGGCCAGTTTCGTCTTCATGAAGTCTCCAGGATCGTATTGGATCCGGACGGGATCGAGCCCGTCCGGGTAAAGCGGGGAAGCGTCGAGGCGGGCGGGAAGGCGTGACCTGCATCGCCCGTGCGAGCCGTGCGGAAAGAGTACGCAACGGCGGGCGGCCGCTCCCCCCCATGCGCGGGGGGCAGGGTTGCGGAGAATCGGAGGAAGGCGGGCGCGGCCCTACGCCCGATTGGCGGAACCGGCGTTACGGCGCGCTTTCGAGCAGGCCGAGCACCAGCGCGCGGCGTACCGCATGCTTGCGCGAGCTGGCGTCGAGCTTGCCGAACAGGTTCTTCAGGTGCCACTTCACGGTTTCCTCGCCGACGGCGAGCGCCACCGCGATCTCCTTGTTCGACAGGTTGCGCGCGAGCAGTTCGAGGATCGCGCGCTCCTTCGGCGTCAGCACGACGCTCGGCACCGCGCGCGGGCTGGCCGCGGCGCGCGGGGCCGGCGGCACGATGCGCGGCTGCGGCAGCGCGTGCCGCGCGGGGCCGGCGCCGGGAGCCGCTTCGTCGCCGGCGCGGCGCGCCCAGTCGGCGATGGCCGGATGCGCGTCGGCGAGCGTGCGCGTCAGCCCGAACAGGTCCGCGAGGTTCATCGCCTCGTCGAGCAGCGCGCGGCCGCCGCCGCCCGACTGTTCGAGCGCGAACGCGCTGAGCGCCATGATCTCGATGCGCGCCTGGCCCATGCTCATTTCGCGGGCCAGCACCGCCGCTTCGTCGAGCGCCGCGCTCGCGTCGTCCCAGCGGCGCGCGGCCAGCGCCGCGCCCGCGTGCGCGGTTGCCTGCAGCAGCACGACGGGGCGCCGCCACAGCGGCCCGTGGGACGGAAACTCGGCCGCCGCGATCGCGTCGATCCGCTCGACGAGCGCGTGGCAGGTTGCCTCGCGATAGCGCGCCGCATGAATGCGCACCTGTTCGGCGAGACTCGCGACCGACAGGCGCGGCAGGCGGCGCGCGACGCCCATCGCGTCGAGCGCTTCGAGCAGGTCGATCGCGCGGTGCTCGACCCCGCGCAGCAGCGCGATGCGCGCGGCGGTGCGATAGCCGAGCAGCACGGTGTCGGGCGTGCCCGCATGTTCAAGCACGTCGAGCCGGTTCGCGAGCAGCGCGGCGGCCTGGTCGACGCGGTCGGCCTCGTACGCGAGCGCCGCGCACATCGCCGCGAGCATGCAGGTCAGCGGATGGCGGCGCCCGAGATCGGCTTCCGCACGCGCCAGCGCCGGCGACAGCGCGTCGTCGGCCAGCCGGACCTGGCCCTCGCACAGGTAGCTCAGGCCCGTGATCAGCTCGCCCCAGCGCGCGACATAGCCGAACCCGGCCGCCGTCTCGCCGCGCGGCGCCGCGTGCTGGAAGCGGCGCGCCTGCGCCGGTTCGCCGACGATGATCGCGCGCGCCGACAGCCGGTTCGCGTGCATTTGCGCGAGCCACGTCGCCGCCGGCGGCGTGAAGTCGGCCCACGGTTCGAACAGCTCGACGAAGCGGTCGATTTCGTCGGCGTAATACGCGGCCGCGCTGAGGATCAGCGCGCATTCGTAGCGCATCGCCGCGGGCGTGCCGGGATCCGCGAGGATGCCCGCGATCTGGCGCTGCGCCTCGACATGGCGCTCGCCGAGCGCCAGCGCCCACGCCACCGCGACGCGCAGCGTCGGGCGCTTGTCGAGTTCCGCGTCAGGCAGCAGCGCGAGCCAGTCGAGCACGTCGTTGATGCGGCCCTGCTTGATCGCATCCTCGAGACAGCGCTGCGCAAGCCCATACGCCACCTCGAACTGGCCGGCCGCATACGCGTGGCGGGCGGCTTCCTCGGTCATCCCGTGCGCGTCGAGCCAGGCGGCCGCGCGCGCATGCAGCGTGCTGCGCTCGGGTTCCGGGCCCGCGGCCAGGCGGTCGCGCAGCGTGTCGCGCACGAGCGGATGCAGCCGGCACCAGTCCGAATCGTCCGACGCAATGAACAGCGGCGTGTCGCGTGCGAGCCGCGCGAGACGGTCGGGCGCGGCCGCGTCGTCGAGCAGCGCGGCGCACAGCGACGGATGCAGGCGATCGGCGACGCTCGTGCGGGTCAGGAAAGCCGTGTCGTCCACCGACAGGTTCGTGAGCAGCAGCTCGACGAGCCGGTCGCGCGTGCCGTCCACGCGGGCGGCGAGCGCGTCGACCGCCTGGCGCGGATCGGCCGAGCGCGCCATCGCGGCCATCGCGAGCTGCAGGCCGAGCGGCCAGCCGTCGACGCGTTCGAACAGCCGCGCGCACGCATCGGCGTCGACCCGGTGCGCAAAGCGCGCGCCGACCAGCGCAATCGTCTCGTCGAGCGTGAAACGCAGCCAGTCGGGCCCCGCGAGCGTGCATTGCCCGCCGGCGAGCAGGTCGCCGGCCGCGTGATCGAGCCCGCGCCGCGCGGCAACGACGACATGCAGGTTTTGCGGCGCGTTGTGCAGCACATAGGTCAGCGCATCGAGGCCGGCTGGCGGCAGCCGCTCCGCATCGTCGACGATCAGCAGCGCATCGATCGACAGTTGCGCGACCTCGGCCAGCCACGCGGTCACGCCTTCCAGCGCGCGCGCCGCGTCGGCCGCGCCGACCGGGATCAGGCGCCCGAAGCCGGGCCGCGCGCAGCCGGTCCGCACCGCTTGCACGAGCCCCTGCAGCAACCGCGCCGCATCGTCGCGCTCGTCGGCCGACAGCCATACGACCGCGCGGCCGAGCGCAAGGGTTTCGCGGCGCCATTGCGCGAGCAGCGACGTCTTGCCGTAGCCGGCCGGCGCCTGCACGAGCGCGACCGGCCGGCCGCCGAAAGCGGGCGCGGCGAGGCTCAGCCGCGCGCGGGCCAGCAACTGCGCCGGTACGCGCGGCGCGGTCGTCTTCAGGACCAGTTCGGTGGGGGGCGCGTCGGCGCGATCGGGTGGGTGGGCCATCGGGGCAGCAGTCGGAATCCGGCGGTGCCGTGCGGGCCAGCGTCCGGGGTGGGCGTGGGGGAAGGATCGGCCGAACCGCGTTCGCGCGTCAATCCCCCCCGCGACGAGTGGGGCCGTCCCGGCGCCGCATCGATAGCATGGGTTCCGATGCATCACGAACGCAACGAGGAGGGGGCCATGAACATCGTATCGACCGGCACGCGGCGCGGCGCGCCGCTCGCCGGATAAGCGGAGCAGCGCGATGTATCGCCATCTGCTCGTGACGGTCGACGGCGCGCCCGGCGGCATCGACGCGATCGGCCATGCGCTCGAACTGGCGCGCGCGGTCGGCGCCCGGGTCACGTTCCTGCTACCCGGCGCCGCGCCGGACTCGCGTTTATCCGGAGCGCGGCTGCCGGAGCACGGTGCGAAAGTGGAAGCCGCCGCGCGGGCGCAGGGGGTGTCCCATGCGATCGCGGGGGCCGGCCATCCGGGGGCCGGCCATCCGGCGGCCGGCGATGCGGCGCCCGGCACGCTTGCAGCCGAACTCGGCTGCGACCTGATCGGCGTCGCGGCGCTGCCGCACGATGCCGACGCGGCGGCCCGCGCGCAACGGCAGCGCCTGCTCGCGACCAGCGGCGTGCCGGTGCTCGTGTGCACGTCGCGGCGATCGCCTGCCGAGGCGCGCGTGATGGCGCGTTGTTTCGACGCGCATCGCGCGGTCGGCGGGTTGCTGCGGGCGCTGACGGCGTCCGGCGCAAAGGCGCACGTGGGCGCGCCGCCGCGGCAAGTGGCCGACACGCAGGACGCGCTGACTCAGGACGCGCTGACCTCGCTCGGCGCATTGCAGCGCGCCCGCGCCGGCACGGCCGCCGAAGCGCGCCTCTGCGCGGCATTGCGCGTGCGCGCGGAGTGCGTCGCGGCCGAGCTGGATGAACTCGACCGCCAGCGCCAGCGCGACGCACAGGCGCTCGATGCGCTCATGCGGATCGCGTCGGACGGGCTGCCGTCGGCCGCCTTCGACGCGGCGCTCGCCCGCTATGCGCACGGCGCGTTCGAGCAGATGGGGCGGATGGAAGGCGTGATTTTCCCGGCCGCGCGGCGCTATCTCGGCGACGCGGACTGGGCCGGACTGGATGCATCGCTGGCGGACGGCGCAGCCGCGACGCCGCCACGCGCGAACGAACCGAACGAACCGAACGAACCCGACGATGCGCGACGCGCATCGGACTGACACCCTACGGAGAACGACATGGCACATGCAGTGCGATTCCACGAAACCGGCGGCCCCGAGGTCCTGCGCTGGGAGGCAGTCGAGGTCGGCGACCCGGGCCCCGGCCAGGTGCGCCTGCGGCATGACGCGGTCGGACTGAATTTCGCCGACACGTATTTCCGCAGCGGCTTGTATCCGGTGCCGCTGCCTGCCGGCCTCGGCGTCGAGGCGGCCGGCGTGGTCGAAGCGGTCGGCCCCGGCGTGACGAATGTCGCCGCCGGCGACCGCGTGACCTACACGGGCTTCCTGAACACGCTCGGCGCATACAGCACCGAGCGGCTGATCCCCGCCGCGCCGCTCGTGCGGCTGCCCGCCGGCATTTCGTGCGAAACGGCTGCCGCGATGACGATGCGCGGCCTGACGTCCGCCTACCTGCTGCGCCGCATCCACGCGTTTGCGCCGGGCGACGCGATCCTGCTGCACGCGGCCGCCGGCGGCGTCGGGCTGATCGTGTCGCAATGGGCGAAGCTGCTCGGGCTCACGGTGATCGGCACGGTATCGAGCGAACGCAAGGCCGAAATCGCCCGCGCGCACGGTTGCGACCATACGATCGACTACAGCCGCGAGGACGTCGCGAAGCGCGTGCGTGAACTGACGGACGGCGCGGGCGTCGACGTCGTGTTCGACAGCGTCGGCAAGGACACCTTCGAAGGCTCGCTCGATTCGCTGAAGCGGCGCGGGCTGATGGTGTGCGTCGGCACCGCATCGGGCCCGATCCCGCCGTTCGATCCGCAGCGCCTCGCGATGAAGGGCTCGCTGTACCTGACGCGCCCGGCGCTGGCCGACTACATCGCCGATCCGGCCGAGAAGCACGACCTGGCCGGCGAATTGTTCGCGCACGTCGCGGCCGGCCGGATCCGGATCGAGATCAACCAGCGCTACGCGCTGCGGGACGCCGCGCAGGCGCACCGCGATCTCGAATCGCGCAAGACGACCGGTTCGTCGGTGTTCATCGTCTGAGGAGACGCGCATGCGAGTCGAACCCCTGACCTGCGCGATCGGCGCGGAACTGCTGGATGTGAGCCTCGCCGACGCCGTGCACGACGACGGCCTGTTCGCCGAGATCCGCGCGCAGCTGCTCCGGCATCGCGTGCTGTTCCTGCGTGACCAGGACATCACGCGCGCCGAGCACGTCGCGTTCGCGCGGCGCTTCGGCGAGCTCGAGGATCATCCGGTCGCCGGCAGCGATCCCGAACACCCGGGGCTCGTGCGGATCTACAAGTCGCCCGACCAGCCGAACGACCGCTACGAGAATGCGTGGCACAGCGATGCGAGCTGGCGCGTGGCGCCGCCGTTCGGCTGCGTGCTGCGCTGCGTCGACGGTCCGCCGGTCGGCGGCGACACGATGTGGGCGAACATGGTGCTCGCGTACGAGCGCCTGCCGGCGCACGTGAAGCAGCAGATCGACGACTTGCGCGCGCGGCACAGCATCGAGGCGAGTTTCGGCGCCGCGATGCCGATCGACAAGCGCCTCGCGCTGAAGGCGCAGTACCCCGACGCCGAGCACCCGGTCGTGCGCACGCACCCGGAAACCGGCGAGAAGGTGCTGTACGTGAATGCGTTCACCACCCATTTCACGAACTTCCACACGCCGGCGCGCGTGCGGGTCGGGCAGGACGCGAATCCCGGCGCGGGCCAGTTGCTGCAGTACCTGATCAGCCAGGCCGCTATCCCCGAGTACCAGGTGCGCTGGCGCTGGAGGAAGAACAGCGTCGCGATCTGGGACAACCGCAGCACCCAGCACTACGCGGTGATGGACTACCCGCCTTGCGTGCGCAAGATGGAGCGCGCGGGCATCGTCGGCGACGTGCCGTTCTGAGCGCGCCCGCACCGTAACCGATCCGCAACCCTGAACGACGCGCCGGGCCGCCCGGCGCGGCGGGATACGCACGCCCGTACGCCCGAAACACAACGATTTCCACTGGAGGACGACATGCAATTTCTCGACGATTCGCTGCACCCGGAAAACCAGGACAAGGTGGTCATCACGGTCGCGCCGTACGGCCCCGAATGGATGCCGGCCGATTTTCCGGAAGACATTCCGGTGACGATGGACGAGCACGTGCAGAAGGCCGTCGACTGCTACAACGCGGGCGCGACGGTGCTGCACCTGCACGTACGCGAGCTCGACGGCCGCGGCAGCAAGCGGCTGTCGAAGTTCAACGAGCTGCTCGGCCGGCTGCGCGAGGCGGTGCCCGACATGATCCTGCAGGTGGGCGGCTCGATCTCGTTCGCGCCGGAAGGCGAGGGCGCCGATGCGAAATGGCTGTCCGACGACACGCGCCACATGCTTGCCGAGCTGACGCCGAAGCCCGACCAGGTGACGGTCGCGATCAACACCGTGCAGATGAACATCACCGAGCTGATGAACCGCAAGGACATCGCCGGCACGTCGCTGAACGAAGCCGCGCTGTGGGACGCGTACCGCGAGATGACCGTGCCGGCCGGCCCCGGCTGGGTCGACGAGCACCTGCGCCGCCTGCAGGCGGCCGGCATCCAGCCGCATTTCCAGCTCACCGGCATGCACGCGCTGGAAACGCTCGAACGGATCATCCGGCGCGGCGTCTATCGCGGCCCGCTGAACGTCACGTGGGTCGGCATCGGCGGCGGCTTCGACGGGCCGAATCCGTACAACTTCATGGAATTCGTGCGGCGCTGCCCGGACGGCGCATGCATCACGCTCGAATCGCTGATGAAGAACGTGCTGCCGATCAACACGGTCGCGATGGCGCTGGGCCTGCATCCGCGCTGCGGGATCGAGGACACGATCATCGACCAGAAGGGCAACCGGATGACGTCGGTGCAGCAGGTCGAGCAGTGCGCACGGATCGCGCGCGAACTCGGCCGCGACATCGCGACCGGCAAGGAGGCGAAGGCGATCTACCGGATCGGCGTGCAGTACGACGGCATCGACGAGACGCTCGCGCACCTCGGGATGGCGCCGAACCGCCGGCCAGGCCAGGTGAACGTGCCGCTGCGGGCCGCCTGACGCGCATCCGGGCAGGCGGCCATACTGGCCGCCGCCCGCCGATCGTTGTGGCGTGGCGCCCATCCCCGCGCGTGGCGCGGGGGATGACTCCGGTCAACGGAGCGGGGCCGCGCAAGCCGCGCCGGAGCACGACCGCTCCGGTGCCGGAGGAGACACGCATGCTGATCCATCATGTCGAGCCGTCGATGCAGGACGTCGCCGCCGCCGGCCGGCGCGCGCCCGCGTATGCGTGGCTCGTGTTCGGGCTGACCGTCGGCCTGCTGCTGTCGGACTACATGTCGCGGCAGGTGCTCAACGCCGTGTTCCCGCTGCTCAAGCACGCGTGGGCGCTGTCGGACACGCAGCTCGGTTCGCTGTCCGGCGTCGTCGCGCTGCTGGTCGGGCTGCTGACGTTTCCGCTGTCGGTGCTCGCCGACCGCTTCGGGCGCGTGCGCAGCATCGTGCTGATGGCCGCGTTGTGGAGCGTCGCGACGCTCGGCTGCGCGCTGTCGACCAACTATGCGGAAATGCTGGTCGCGCGCGGCCTCGTCGGGCTCGGCGAAGCCGCGTACGGCAGCGTCGGCGTCGCGCTGATCCTCAGCATCTTTCCGGCCCGGCTGCGCGCGACGCTGACCGGCGCGTTCATGGCGGGCGGCGCGTTCGGTTCCGTGTTCGGGATGGCGCTCGGCGGGCTGGTCGGCGCGCATCTCGGCTGGCGCTGGTCGTTCGGCGTGATGGCCGCGCTCGGCATCGTGCTGCTCGTCGCGTATCGCTGCGTCGTGACCGAACGGCGGCTCGCCGCATATCGCATCGCACCGTGCCGGCGCGACGCCGGCGCGCCGCGCGACCTGCGCGGCAGCGTGCGCGCGCTGATGTCGGGCCTGTTCGCATCGCGTTCGGTGATCTGCGCGTATCTCGGCAGCGGGCTGCACCTGTTCGTGCCGGGCGCGCTGTTCGCGTGGCTGCCGAGCTACCTGAACCGCTACTACGCGATGGCGCCCGACCGTGCGGCCGTCCTCGCGGCCGGCTTCGTGCTGCTCGCGGGCGTCGGGATGGTCGGCTGCGGAATCGTCACCGACCGCGTCGGCAAGACCGACGGCAAGCGCAAGTGGCTGACCGCGATCGCGTATTGCGTGCTGACGGGCGCGTGCCTCGCGATTGCGTTCCGGCTGCCGCCCGGGCCGCTGCAGCTCGCGCTGATCTGCGTGGGCATGCTGGTCGGCGCGGGCGCGTCCGGTGCATCGGGCGCGATGGTCGCGAACCTGACGCCGGCCGCGATCCACGCATCGGCATTCGCCACGCTCACGCTCGCCAACAACCTGCTCGGCATGGCGCCGGGCCCGCTGCTGACGGGGTGGGTCGCCGATCGCGCGGGGCTCGTCGGCGCACTGCAATGGATTCCCGTCGTGCCGCTCATGGCCGCCGTGCTGTTCGCGATCGGACGCGCGAGCTATGTGGCCGATCTCGCGCGCGTCGAACACGAACGGCGCGCGTCCTCCCTTTCCTGAATGCTTCGGAGACTGCATGACCCTGACGACCGCACCCACCATCCTGATCGTGCCCGGCTTGCGGGACCACGTCGAAAACCACTGGCAGACGCATCTCGAGCGGCGCCTGCCGAACGCGCGCTCGGTCGCACCGCTCGAAGCCGACAAGCTGAGCCGTGCCGCGCGCGTCGCGGCGCTCGAGGCGGCGCTGGCCGCGATCGACGGCCCCGTGATCCTCGTCGCGCACAGCGCCGGCGTGATGATCACGGTGCACTGGGCGCGGCAGGCCACGCGCAAGATCCACGGCGCGCTGCTCGCGGCGCCGGCCGATCTCGAATCGCCGATGCCCGCCGGTTATCCCGCGCCCGAGGCGATCGACGCGCACGGCTGGACGCCGGTGCCGACCGAGCGGCTGCCGTTTCCTAGCATCGTCGCCGCGAGCCGCAACGATCCGCTCGCGCGCTTCGAACGCGTCGAGGCGCTGGCGGCAGGGTGGGGCAGCCAGCTCATCGATCTGGGGGAGGTCGGGCACCTGAATCCCGCGTCGGGGTATGGCGAGTGGCAGGATGCCGAACGGTTGATCCGCGAAGTGGCTGCACTCGGCGCGGCCTGACTGACTGGATATTCCTGCCTTCGACGCGCCGGCCCAATCGGATACCCGGCGCGCGTCCCGTCGCCGTCTGGCCGCAATGCGGCCCTGAACCCATTCCGTCTCGCGGTCCATCGAGATACGACGTCTTAACACGCGTCGCAATCAGCGCCGGACGGCTCGCTCGCTGCAGTTGGCACACAAATCGTCAACCAACGGAAGGTTTTTGTCAGGGAAAGTCCCGCCCCGCGCGTCGTGGTTTTTTGTTGACCGACATCGTATAACGCCGTCATGATTTCCTGAAAAGAACGGTCCCATCCACCGACCGAAGTGAGGAGACATGAACGCCACCCCGATCGCTCGCCGTGTCCGCCGGATCGCACTCGCCCTGGGTTTCACGCTGTCGGCCGCGGTAGCCGTTGCCGCCCCCGTGTCGCTGAACATCGTCGATGTCGCGGGCAACCTGCAACTCACGCAGAAGGCCATCGAGGCCTTCCGGGACAAGAACCCGAACCTCGTATCGAACGTCACGTTCACGAACGCGCCCGCGCCGCAATTGCCGGGCAAGATCAAGGCGATGCAGGCGGCGGGGCGCTCCGACATCGACCTCGTGCTGACGGGCACCGACGCGCTGGCCGCCGGCATCGAACAGAACCTGTGGCTGAAGCTGCTGCCCGACGACGCGGCCGCGTTCCCCGGCGTGCTCGACAGATACGCGCCCGGCCCGCGCAAGATGCAGGATCTCGCGCAGGGCTACGGCCTCGAAGTCACCTACATGCCGGCCGGCCCGCTGCTCGAATACAACCCGGCAAAGGTCGGCAATCCGCCGAAGACGCCCGACCAGCTGCTCGCGTGGTGCAAGGCGCACCCGAACAAGCTGATCTATGCGCGCCCGGCGAATTCGGGCCCCGGCCGCACGTTCCTGATGGGGCTGCCGTACGTGCTCGGCGACAAGAATCCGCAGGATCCGATCAACGGCTGGGACAAGACCTGGGCGTTCCTCAAGGCGTTGAACGACTGCGTGCCGTACTACCCGGGCGGCACGTCGGCCGTGATGAAGGAGCTCGGCGAGGGCACGCGCGACATGACCGTGACCGTCACCGGCTGGGATCTCAACCCGCGCGCACTCGGCATCGTGCCGGCCGAGTTCAGGATTCAGGCATTCGACAACATGACGTGGGTCAACGACGCGCACTACATGGTGATCCCGAAGGGCGTGCCGAAGGAAAAGCTCGACGTGCTGTTCAAGCTGATGAACTTCCTGCTCGAACCGGCGCAACAAGCGATGACCTACGACGACGGCTACTTCTACCCGGGCCCGGCGGTGAAGGGCGTGACGCTCCAGATGGCGCCTGCGCACAGCCAGGAGGTGATCCGCAAGTTCGGCCGCCCCGAGTACGCGAAGCTGCTCGCCGATCGCCCGCACGTGCAGCCGCTCGGCGCGCAAGCGATGGTCGCCGCGTTCCAGAAGTGGGACCGCGAGATCGGTTCGCAGAAGTCGAAGTAACGCATGGACCGGCGGGCGCCGCGGCGCCCGCGTCGACGGAGTTCGCGCAATGAAGCACAGTTTCGAACGGCTGCGGCTCGATGACGTGTGCCGCAGCTTCACCAATGCGCAAGGCGCGCAGGTCGCCGCGCTGGACGGGCTCGATCTCGAGATCCGGCGTGGCGAATTCATCGCGCTGCTCGGCCCGTCGGGCTGCGGCAAGTCGACCGCGCTCAACTGCATCGCGGGGCTGCAGCCGCTCACGCGCGGCGGCATCTGGCTCGACGACACGCGCATCGACGTGCTGCCGCCCGAGCGCCGCGGCTTCGGGATGGTGTTCCAGAACTACGCGCTGTTTCCGCACATGTCGGTGCTCGACAACGTCGGCTTCGGCCTCAAGATGCGCGGCGTGCCGAAGCAGGAGACGCGGCGGCGCGCGCAGCAGGCGCTCGAACTCGTGCAGCTCTTCGGCCACGAGGGCAAGCTGCCGGGGCAACTGTCGGGCGGGCAGCAGCAGCGCGTCGCGATCGCGCGTGCGATCGTGATCGAGCCGCCGCTCGTGCTGATGGACGAGCCGCTGTCGAACCTCGACACGAAGCTGCGCATCGAGATGCGCGCCGAGATCCGCCGGATCCACACGCAGCTCGAACGCGCGACGATCTACGTGACGCACGACCAGGACGAGGCGCTGTCGATGGCCGACCGCATCGTCGTGATGAAGGAGGGCGTCGTGCAGCAGGTCGCGACGCCGAAGGACGTCTACACACGCCCGCACAACCTGCATGTCGCGCGTTTCATGGGCTATCGCAACGTGCTGCCGTTCACGCTCGAAGGGATGGCCGGCGATTACGTGAATGTCGCCGCGGGCGGGGTGCGACTCGCGGGCGTGCCGATGGCCGGCTTCGACGCCAAGGACGTCTGGGTCGCGCTGCGCCCCGACGATATCGAGCGCGCGGACGCAGGCGGCGACAACACGTTCGACGCGACCGTCGAAACCGTCGAGTACGGCGGCCGCGATTCGCTGATCCGCGCGATCACGCCGTTCGGCGCGATCTGGGCGCGCGTCGCCGGCGAATTCACGGAAGGCGAGCCGCTGCGGCTGCGCGTTGCGCCGTCACGCGCGCTCGTCTACCCGGGAGCGCCGACATGAGCGGCGCGGTTACGCCGGGAGGCCGCATGAGCACGCTCCCGGCCCGCGCGCCACGCGACGCGAAAGCCTGGCTCGTCACGCCCGCGCTCGCGTTCATCGTCGCGCTGTTCATCTATCCGTTCGCGTATGGCCTCGTGCTGTCGTTCCAGCCGATGAACGGCGGCGGCGCGCTCGCGAACTACGTGCAGTTCTTCACCGACACCGCGATGTGGCCGACCGTGCTCGTCACGCTGAAGCTCGCGGTGCCGGCGACGCTGATCAACGTCGGCATCGCGGTGCCCGTCGCGTTCGCGCTGCGCCGCCATTCGCCGTACCAGAAGTTCGTCACGACGCTGCTCGTGATTCCGGTGACGCTCGGCACGGTGCTCGTCGCCGACGGGATGCTCACGTATTTCGGGCCGAACGGCTGGTTTCCGCAGGCGTTGCAGGGGCTGCACCTGTACACCGATGAAGTACGGCTCACGCACAACTACTGGGGCGTGCTGCTGTCGCTGATCGTGTCGGGCTTCCCGTTCGCGTTCCTGCTGATGCTGTCGTACATCAGCGGCATCGACCCGACGCTCGCGCGCGCGGCCGCGACGCTCGGCGCAAACCCGTGGCAGCAGTTCCGCCGGATCTACCTGCCGCTGCTCGTGCCGGGGTTGACGATGGCCGCGTGCCTGTCGTTCGTGCAGGCGTTCTCGGTGTTTCCGTCGGCCGTGCTGCTCGGTGCGCCGGCGGGGCCCACGCGCGTGATCTCGATCGCGGCGGCGGAAGCCGCGTTCGAGAGCTACGACTATTCGCTCGCGTCGGCGATCGCGATCGTGATGGGCTTCGTGCAACTGCTGGTGGTCGCATCGATGCTCGGCGCGCGCCGCTTCTTCTATACGGGCGCGGTGACGGGAGGCAAGGGCTGATGGCGACCGACCACCATGCCGCCCGCACGTGGCCGCCGAAGCACGACGCGCCCGATGCGCGCGGTGAGCGCCCCGTCGACGCGAGGAAACCGCAGAAGATGGCAAGCCATCTCGCCGGCCGCGCCTGGAAGGCGCTCGTGTGGGGGCTGATGGCGTTCTTCCTGCTGAACGTGATGCTGCTGATCGCGACCGTCGCGGTGAACTCGGTCGCGACGCGCTGGTTCGGCACGCCGCTGCCGCAGGGCTTCACGCTGCACTGGTATGCGAAGGCATGGGAGGACTTCCAGCTCGCGAGCGTGCTGTGGGTGACCGTCGAGGTCGTCGGCGCGGTCGTGCTGCTGTCGATCGCGCTCGGCGTGCCGGCCGCGTACGCGCTCGCACGCGTGCAGTTCCGCGGCAAGCGCCTGGCGCTGCTGGTGTTCCTGCTGCCGCTGATGGTGCCGCCCGTCACGTACGGGATCCCGATGGCCACCGTGATGTACAAGGTCGGGCTCGCGGGCACGCTGCCCGGCGTGATTCTCGCGAACCTCGTGCCGGCGCTGCCGTTCGTGATCCTCGTGATGACGCCGTTCATCGAGCAGATCGATCCGAATCTCGAGGCCGCCGCGCGCATCTTCGGCGCGAACACGTGGCGCTATTTCCACCACGTGCTGCTGCCGCTGCTGGTGCCCGGCATGCTCGCGGCGGGGCTGCTCGTGCTGGTGCGCACGATCGGGATGTTCGAGCTGACCTTCTTCACCGCGGGGCCGAGCACGCAGACGCTCGTCGTCGCGCTGTATTACGCGGTGTTCTCGACCGGCGTGCGTGCGCCGCAGTCGATCGACGCGATGGCGATGATCTACATGGCCATCACGCTCGTGTGGGTCGTGATCGCGCTGCAGTTCGTGAGCCCGACGCAGCTCGTGAGCCGCGTGAAGCAGGAGCGGCAATAGGCGAGGGCCTGTTCACGCCCCAGGGCGACACACGGGCACGCGGCGCCGCTTGCGCATCCGTGCAATTGGTTACAAATGGATACCGCGCACGGCACGCGGACGTTGCAGACTACGCGGCATTCACCCGATAACGGATATCCATGAAGTTCCACACGCTGCTGACACTCGCCGGTGCATCGACGCTGCTGGCCGCCTGCAACCTGCTCCACGACGGCCCCGGATCGAGCGACGTCGACGCCGCCGTACGCCGCGCGCTCGAAGCGGAAAACCACGGCGGCCTGAACGCGCTGTTCGGCCAGCCGCTGCCGGTCTCGGCCGATGTCGTGTCGGCGAAGCCCGATGGCGACTGCAAGAAGCTCGGCGAGCGCACGTACTCGTGCGATGTCGTGGTCACGTGGCGCAACGCCGACTACAAGCCCTCGCGCGCGAACCTCACCTTCGTGAAGGCCGCCGACGGCTCGTGGCAGACCTCCGGCGTCGACGCGGCGCTCGTGACCGGCACCGCGAAGTCGCTGGTCGACGAAATCGGCAAGGCGTGGCCCGGCAACGCGGCGAGCGGCGCGTCGGCGCCGCGGTGACGTAGCCGCGTATTTCGCCGTTGCTTCCGGCACGCCGCGGACGCCGGTTTCCCCTCCGGCGATCAGGACATTCGCGCCGGACAGGCGAGCTTCCGGCCGCGTTGCAGGTCGGAAGCCGATACCGTCTTTGCAGCGGTCCCGAATCGCGTCATTGCCGCGCGTATTCATCGCGATTCGAATGCGCGAATTTCAGCAAGAAAATAGCGAATTAAAAATCGAATCGAAATTCCGAAAGCACAACGAAACACAGCTCGGCGCGACAACGTTCCTCACGCGAAGTGCAATGCCGTCAATTATCCGCGTTTATTCGCCCTCCGGCTTGCAGTCGCATTTGATGCAACCTATATATATGACTAATTGCTTCGTGCCGCGTCAGTAGTCCGGCATGGGGCGGCATGACCCGATATCAAAGAATCAAGAAACCGGCGCGAGGGGAACCCAGCATGGGCAATAGCGTGTCTGTCGCACGAATGTGTTCCGGCACCCGGTTTCCGCATGTATTGCACACGCTTGCCCGAGCCGATCGCCTGGCGTTCGCGCCGATCGTTCGATCCCTGGGCCGGCGCGGGCCGGGCTCGATGGCGCCTGCCGCCGAGCCCGGACACGGCCGCGCGATCCGCCGTCACGCGCGACGCACGACGTTGCGCCGGACCCTGACGCTCCTGGCTTGCGTCGCCGCGACGATCGGCCCCGGCGCTTGCCTCGCGGCAGAGCCCGGCGTGACCGACAGCACGATCCGCCTTGGCATGGTCAACGCGCAATCGGGCAATTCGGCGGGCCTCGGGCGCGCGCTGCTGGCGGGTGCGCAAGCCGTGTTCGACGACGCGAACGCGCGCGGCGGCGTGCACGGCAGGAAGATCGACCTGGTGGTCGGCGACGATCGCTACGAGCCCGACAGGACCATCGACAGCACGCTGGACATGATCGAACGGCGCAATGTGTTCGCGCTGTTCGGCTATGTCGGCACGCCGACGACCTCCGCGGTGCTGCCGATCATCCGGGAGGCCGGCATTCCGCTCGTCGGCCCGTTCACCGGCGCGATGGCACTGCGCAAGCCGGTGGTGCCGGAGGTCTTCAACATCCGCGCCAGCTACGATGACGAGACCCGCGCGCTGGTCGACCATTTCATCGCGCACGATGGCGCGAAACGTTTCGCGGTGTTCTATCAGGACGACGGCTTCGGGCTCGCGGTGCTGGCGGGCACGCGGCTGGCGCTGCAGCGCCATGGCCTCGACGTCGTCGCGACAGGCACGTTCCGCCGCGGGACCACGGCGGTCGACACGGGCCTCGCATCGCTGCTGGTCGGCCAGCCGGACGTCGTCGTCATGGCCGGCCCCTATACGCCGATTGCCGCGTTCATCCGCGCGGCGCGTCGCGAAGGCCTGAAGGCCCGGCTCGCATCGGTATCGTTCGTCGGCACCGACGACCTGCTGCGCCTGGTCGGCGACGAAGGGGACGGCACGCTGATCTCGCAGGTCGTGCCGCTTCCCCAGAACGACCGGGAAGTGATCCGCGACTGCGTACGGCTGATCGAGCAGCGCTTTCCGGGAGAACACGCGGGCGTGGTGCACATCGAGGGCTGCATCGACGCGAAGGTCATGCTGATCGGCCTCGAGCGGGCCGGCCCGTCGCCGACCCGGGCGGCGCTGAAGCAGGCGCTCGAATCGATCAGGCATCTCGATCTCGGCGGCCTGATCGCCGATCTGGGCGCGGACAATCACCAGGCGCTGAACGCGGTGTTCCTCTCCGAAATCGCGCACGGCCGCATCGCACCCGTGGACGCGCCGGCCAGATAACCCGCCGGATGGCCGCGCGCGGGCCGTCCCGATCCGGAGGCTGCATGGACATCAAGGCCAAGCTTGTCACCGGCACCAGCCTGATGCTGCTGGGTGCGCTGGCGATTTCCGCGGCCAGCCTGATCTCGGTGCACGGCATTGCGTCCGGCGTGCGCACGCTGACGACCGAATCGCTGCCGTTGCAGGTGCGCAGCAACGAACTCCAGCGCGCGTACGCGGAGCTGGCGGTGGATTTCAGCCGGCTCGAACAGGCGCAAGACACCTCCGAGCAGGAGCAGGCGACCGCGGAGATCGAAACGCAATTGCAGCGGACTGCCGCCCTTACGGCCGCCGTGCGCGCGATCGACGGGCACGGCGTCGACGCGCCGTCCGCCGACCTGCGCACGATGCTGCGGTCGATGAGCGAAGGCGTCGGCCAGCGTCTGCGGGACGAGGCGCGGCTGGGCGCCGAAAGCCGTCTGATCGAGCGCATCCAGACACGAGGCGACGCATTCATGGCCACGATCCGCGCCGAAACCGAACGGCTGGACAGCCGGGCCGATGCGGCGGTGAACGACGCGCTAGCGGCCAACACCGCGTACAACGGGACGATTCATGCGCTTGATCAGGTTCGCATGAACGTCAAGGACATCATCGCCATTGCCGCTCGCGTCGACGCCGCGCCGAACCGATACCGGCTCGCCCCGCTGAGGGAGCAACTGCAGGCGGCCACCGACGGTGCGCGCAATGCGCTGACGATCGCGGCGCCGAACCTCGAAGCCGCCGCGACGCAGGACGTCGCGAATACGCTCGGGCGCGTGGCGGCCGATATCCTCGACGGCAACGACGGCCTTGTCGCGCTGCGCGGCAGGATGTTCGCTCAGCCGTCCGTCGCGACGCGCTACCACGCGAGGGCGGACAAGGTCCGGCAGTCCCTCGATGCACTGGACACGAAGCTGGCGGAAATCGCCGACCCGTTCGCGTTGCGGATCGTCAAGGCGCGACAGCGTCTCGACGAAACGGTCGCGCTCCAGCGGCAGGCGGCCCGGATCCGATACCTGTCGACCGTCGTCAACAGCGGCATCAAGGAGCTGGCGGCCGATCTTCGCATGGTCGCGCAAAGCAAAAGCGCGCAACATCTCAAGCGCGCCGACGGCGACGCACGGGAGAATCTCGGCAAGCTCGCCGCCGCCGCGAGCGCGCTTCGCGATGCGCTCGTCGCCAGCGGGCAGCGCGAATCGAGCCGCGCGCAGGAGGTGATTCCGCTGGCCGCGGAACTGGGCGGTTCCGCACGCCGCATCCTCGCGGTGAGGTCGAACATGCTGTCCAACGACGCGAGCATGCAGCGCATCATCGCGGACGTGGAGACGACCGCGAATCGCCTCGCGGCCTATACGGAACAGGAGGCCGTGCGCGTCGATCTGCAGCAGCGCGGCATCGTGTCGCAGGTCAATCGCGCGGTGACGAGCGCCATCGTGATGATCGCCTCCGTGTCGTATTTGCTCGCGATCGCCAGCCTCGTGATCAGTCATCGCCTCGGCACGTCGATCTCGCGCCCGCTGGGGAATCTGACGCGCACCATGGCCCGCATCCGCAGCGGCAGCGACCTGTCCCTGCGCATGTCGCATCAGGGCCGCGACGAAGTCGCGACCCTGATCGCCGGCTTCAACACGATGCTCGACGAAATCGAGCGTCGCGACATCGACCTGCAGGCGGCAATCGCCGCGGCCGAAACCGCCAATTCGGCGAAGTCGGAGTTTCTCGCGAGGATGAGTCACGAGATCCGTACGCCGATGAACGGCGTGCTGGGCATGACCGAGCTGCTGCAACGCACGCGCCTGACGTCGAAGCAACGCAAGTTCGTCGACACCGTGTATCGATCCGGTCAGACGCTGCTCATCATCATCGACGACATACTCGATTTTTCGAAGATCGAGGCCGGCAAGCTGACGCTGGAGCGTATCGATTTCAACCTGCACCAATTGCTCGACGATGTCGTCGCGCTGCTGGAGCCCAATGCGCAGCGCAAGGAGCTCGAGCTGGTATTCCGCAAGGCGGATACCGTGCCGAAATGGATGCGCGGCGACCCGGTCCGGCTGCGCCAGATCCTGACGAACCTGATCGGCAATGCAATCAAGTTCACCGAGCGCGGGCAGGTCGAGCTGGCCGTGTCGTATGCGGACGACGGCCACGTCGTGTTCGCGATCGCCGACAGCGGCATCGGCATCGCGCCGGACGTGGCTGCGCGGTTGTTCCAGCCGTTCCAGCAGGCCGACAGCTCGACCGCGCGCAAATACGGCGGAACCGGGCTGGGGCTCGTGATTTCCCGCCAGCTGGCCGAGATGATGGGCGGCCAGCTCACGCTCGAATCGACGCCCGGCGAGGGCTCGGTGTTTACCGTGACCGCGCGGCTCGAGCCGGCGTCCGGCGTGGCCGACGTCGCGGCGGGCGCGAGGTCGTCGCTGGCGGGATTGAAGGTGCTGATCGTGGACGACAGCGAGACCGATCGCAGCGTGCTCGTCGAACATGCGATCGAATGGCAGCTGTGCGTCGCGACGGCCATCAACGGCGACGACGCGCTGTCGCAGTTGCGCTCGGCCGTCGCCGACGGCGCGCCGTTCGATCTGGCCATCGTCGACGTGCGGATGCCGGGCATGGACGGCATCTCGCTCGTTCAGCACATCCGCCACGACGCATCGCTGCGCGCGCTCAGGATCGTCACGCTGACCGCGTTCGAGATGATGGACAGCATCCAGGTCGCACGCGAACTCGACATCGACGCCCGGCTGACGAAGCCGCTCCATGGCGCGGAGCTTTATACGGCCATCGCGTCGGCGATGCACGTGAGGCCAACGCCGCTGCCGTCGGCCGCGCCGGTGTCCGACGACGCCGGGCCGGACGCGGCGCTGCCGCCCGACGCCGGATCCGCGCGCGTGCTGCTGGTCGAGGACAACATGGTCAACCAGCAGATCGCGCTGGCGATGCTGGAGGACACGGGCTATCGGGTGGCCGTGGCCGAAGACGGCCGGCAGGCGCTGACGATGCTGGCCGACGACGCGTTCGACGTGGTCCTGATGGATTGCCAGATGCCGCTGATGGACGGCTTCGAGGCGACGCGACTGCTGCGGCAGCGCGAAGCGGCGGCCGGCGCGCCGCGTCTGCCCGTCATCGCGTTGACCGCCAACGCGCTTAGCGGCGACCGCGAGCGCTGCTTGGCCGCCGGCATGGACGACTACCTGGGAAAACCGTTCCGTCGCGATGCGCTGCTGCAGGTGCTCGCGCGCCATGCCCGCGGCGCAGCGTCCGGGCCGGCAATCCCGAGCGGCGACGCAGGAACCCCGGCGGACATCGAAGCGGCCGCCGAAGCCGGCGAGGCGGCCGCCGCCGATCGGGACGGTGAAGCCGACGTGATCGACCGCAAGGCGCTCGACGCATTGCGCGCGCTTCAGCGGCCGGGCCGCCCCGATATCCTGACCCGCGTCATCGACCAGTTCACGCTGGACGCGCCGCGGCTGATCGGCGACATGCGTGCGGCCGTCGTGGCGGGCGACGCCGATGCGCTGCGGCTTGCCGCCCATACGCTGAAATCGAGCAGTGCGAACGTCGGCGCGCACCTGCTGTCGGCCCGCTGCAAGGCGATCGAGCAGCGGGCGCGCGCCGCCGACGTTGCCGCGGCAGCCGAACTCGTCGCCGGCACGGACACCGAATTCGGGCACGCGCAGGCCGCATTGACGGCGGAACGCATGGTGGAGGATTGAGCGGGCCGCCGGACGATCGCGGTGGCGATCCCGGCGGGTCGAATACAGGAGCACAGGAGAACGGTCGTGAACGAGGAAAATGTCGATGCACCGGTGATTCTGATCATCGACGACGATGCAATGACGCGCCTGCTGGTCGTGGAAACCCTCGAGCCGGAGGGTTTTCGCGTCGAGGAAGCAACCGGGCCGCAGGAGGGCATCGACGCGTTCCTGCGTCATCGTCCCGCCGTGGTGCTGCTCGACGTCGAGATGCCCGGCGGCGACGGCTTCGCCTGTTGCCGCCGGTTGCGCGCGTTGCCGGAGGGCCGCCGCGTGCCGATCGTCATGCTCACGGGCAACGACGACGACGCGTCGATCGCCAATGCCTTCGACGCCGGCGCGACCGATTTCGTCTCCAAGCCGATGCGCTGGAAGCTGCTCGGCTACCGGATCCGCTACCTGTTGCGCGCCGCCGCGACGCTCGAAAAACTCGCGACCGCCGAGATCAGCCTGACGCATGCGCAGGCGCTCGCGCATCTGGGCAACTGGGAGTATCAGGCCGGCCGGATCGACGGCAACTGGTCGCCGGAACTGTACCGGATCCTCGGCCTCGACCCCGAGCGCACGCCGCCGACCTTCGATCGGCTGCTGCAAGCCGTTCCGGTCGACGAGCAGCCGCTCTTGATCCAGTCGTTCACGAGCCTGCGCACCGAGGGCGCGCCGTTCTCGCTCGAGCATCGGCTGATTCACCCGGACGGCACCGAGCGCCACGTGCTGCACCACGCGGAGGCGGGGCGCGACCTGAACCACGCGATCATCCTGCGCGGCATCGTGCAGGACATCACCGAGCGCAAGACGCAGCAGGGGCGCATCGAATACCTCGCCAACCACGATGCGCTGACCGGCCTGCCCAATCGCAACCTGCTGAGCGACCGCATGGAGCAGGCGATGTCGCAGGCGCGGCGCACGGGGCACCTGGTCGCGGTGATGGTGCTCGATCTGGATCGCTTCAAGCACGTCAACGACACCTTCGGCCATTCGGTCGGCGACAGCCTGCTGCGAGCCGTCTCGGACCGGCTCAAGGCTGCCGTGCGCGACGGCGACACGGTCGCGCGGCTCGGCGGCGACGAGTTCGTCGTGATGCTGGTCAACCTGTCGACCGCGACGGATGCGGACGCGGATGCGGTCGCACGCAAGGTCCTGAACGCCTTTGGCGCGCCGTTCATGCTCGACGGACACGACCTGCACGTGACGACGAGCATCGGCATCAGCGTTTGCCCGACCGACGGCGTCGACGCGGAGACGCTGCTGAAGACGGCCGACGCCGCGCTGTATTGCGCGAAGGAACGCGGGCGAAACGGCTACAGCTTCTACACGCGCGAGCTGGGCGCCCGGGTGGAAGAACAGGCCGAACTCGAAAACGCGCTGCACGAGGCCGTCGCGAACGGCGAACTGGAGTTGTACTACCAGCCGAAGGTCGATCTCAAGACCGGCCAGATCAGCGGCGTCGAGGCGCTGATTCGCTGGCGCCGCCCCGGAATCGGCGTGATTCCGCCCGACCGCTTCATCCCGATCGCCGAGGAAACCGGGCTGATTCTGCCGATCGGCGAATGGGTGTTGCGCACGGCCTGCGCGCAGGCCGTCGCGTGGCGTCGGGACGGGTATGCGCCGCTGCGGATCGCCGTCAACCTGTCGGCACGCCAGTTCCGGCAGCAGAACATGGCCGACGTGGTGCGCGGGACGCTGCGGGACACCGGCCTGGAGCCGGCCTGGCTCGAACTCGAGTTGACCGAAAGCGTGCTGATGCAGGACCGCGACGCGATCGCGAACACGCTGCGCCAATTGAAGGCGCTCGGCGTCGTGCTGTCGCTGGACGACTTCGGCACCGGCTATTCCAGCCTGTCGTACCTGAAGGACCTGCCGATCGATGTCGTCAAGATCGACAAGTCGTTCCTCAGCGACGTCACCACGAGCGCGGAAGGCGCGTCGCTGACGCGCTCGATCATCGCGATGGCGGAGTCGCTGCACATGGAGACGGTGGCCGAGGGCGTGGAGACGGAAGCACAGCTTTCGTTCCTGAACCGGCACCGCTGCCATGCGATGCAGGGCTATTACTTCAGCCATCCGGTCACCGGCACGGAAATCGCCGACATGCTCTCCGCCGGCTCCGAGCTTCCCGAGCATTGCCGGCAGCGCGAGCTGCTGCACCGGACGCTGCTGGTGGTCGACCGCGACCCGGCCGTCCTGCAGACGCTCAGGCAGGCGCTGAGCCGCGACGGCTACGAGATTCTCGGCACGACCGATCCCGCCGACGCGCTCGACCTGCTCGCGCAACATCGGGTCGGCGTGATCGTGTCGGACTTCCGCATGCCGCACCTGTCCGGGATCGATCTGTTGCAGCGCGTCAAGGCGCTCTATCCGGACATCGTGCGCATCCTGCTGTCGGGCCATGGCGAAGGGCAGTCGATCGCCGCCACGCCCGGCGACGGATCGGTCCAGAAGCTCCTGATCAAACCGTGGGATGTCACGCTGTTGCGCACGCACATTGCCGAGTCGTTCAAGCGATTCGAGCGCGGCATGTTGCACAACCGGACAGGCATCGACGCCGCCGGCGCCGGCATTCGCCCGTCTTCCGTCCGGCCCGTCGAAGCGGCCGCTCCCGGCGATCCCGCTTGAGCGACGCGGCGCGGCGACGCTCGCGCGTCCCGTCCGGTGCCCCGGGTGCGAACGGGCGGGCGAAGCGACCACGAAAAAGGGGGGGCGCTCCCGGCGATGCCCGGCATGCGGGCAGGGATATAGGGAAAACCCTTATCCTGGGCTATAATCACGGCCTAGAAAAAGGTCGAACCATGCCTGAACGTTTCCAAACCCTTGAAAAATTTGTGTTTTCCCTCGTCGTGATGTCCGCGGTCATATGCTCGGCATTCCTCGCGTACGAGCGTCACCCCGAGATCAAGATCGCGCTGCACGAAGGCGAAGCGCTGATGCGCGAGAGCGCCAAGTACTCGGTCATCTGCTCGCCGTCCAAGGTCGATCCTTGCGTCGAGATGTCGGCGTACTGAGATTCGCGTCGATAGCGGTGCGCTGCTGTCGAAACGGATTTTTTCAGCAGTCGTCCGATTCAGTTTCAGACTGGCCCTACAGCGTTGGCGATCTGGATTCCCTAAAGTAGCACCCATCAGGCATTCAGAAACCGGCCGCAAGATAGGGCGGATGCACGAACCCGTTACGTGCCGAGTCGCTGGCGTAAGCAGCCCCCGAATTCAGCCGGCCCCGCTTCGAGCCATCGAGTGGGGCCGTTCCGTTTGCACGGTTCAAATCTCCCGCCGCCGTGCCATGCGCCACGTGCGTCGCACCCCATGCCGCGGCGCGGCGCCCACGAACGCGGCGACGTTGTCCACGAGCTGATCGGCGAGCGCCTGCATCGCTTCATCGCGTCGGTGCCGCTCGATGACTTGATCGCGCACCTGAAGCGCGCCGAATGCCGATCGTCGACAGGCCCGTCGAACGCACGGGCGCGACGCGGAAGATCCGGTCGGTCTACGTGTGCGATCCCGGCCTGAACCTGAACGAAATCTCCGAATCGATCTGAATGCCCGGCGCACCGCCGGCTGTATCGGGTCTTCACGCTCGCGCGTGCGGACCTGATCACGGTGCGGCGGCACGTCGCGCCAATCTCCCGCCGAAAACGGACAGACGGTTTCCGCGCTCGCCGATTCCGGATAGCCGATCCGCACCGCGCTGCGGATAATGCGTGCATCGGCGACTGAGAAGCCGCCTTCGCACCGGACCTTGCGTCCGCGCTTCCGCAACCCGAACCAGGCAATTCCCGATGACGATCCTCTATCGCGGCATGGACCGCACGGCGCTCGACGCCGCTTATCTGAACACGCTGGCCGTTCCCGATTTCCCCGCGTTGCTGGCGTCGATGCAGGCGCGCAGTGCGGCGTTCTACGACACCGCGTCCGTGCGGCGCGACCTGCGTTACGGCGCGCAACCGGCGCAGCGTTTCGACTGGCTGTCGTGCGGCCAGCCCGATGCGCCGCTGTTCGTGTTCATCCACGGCGGCTACTGGCAGCACTGCGCGAAAGAGGATTTCGCCTACGCGGCAAGCGGGCCGCTCGCGTGCGGCTTCGACGTGATACTCGCCGAATACACGCTCGCGCCGGTCGCGACGATGACCGGCATCGTCGGCGAGATCGGTGCGCTGCTCGATTACCTCGCGAACGACCCCGACGGCCTCGGCACCGCGAAGCGGCCGATCCACCTGAGCGGCCATTCAGCCGGCGGCCACCTGACGGCCGTGCACCGCGCGCATCCAGCCGTCGTCTCGGCGCTGGCGATCAGCCCGCTCGTCGATCTCGAACCGATCTCGCTGTGCTGCCTGAACGACAAGCTGCAACTCACCGCGCACGAGGTCGAAGCGTACAGCCCGTTGCGCCATATCGGCCCTGGCGCGCCGACGGTCGTGGCGGTCGGCGAGGCCGAATTGCCCGAACTCGTCCGGCAGGCACGCGAGTACGCGACCGCATGCGAAGCGGCGGGCGAGCGGAGCGTCCACGTCGGGCTCCCCGGCATGCAGCACTTCGACGTGCTCGACGATCTCGCGAAGCCGGACGGTGCGATGCTCGCCGCATTGTTGTCGATCGCGCCGCGCTAGGCGCGCCGTATCGCGCTCACGCGGCCGGGCGTGTGAGCGGTGTTGGGCCGCCGGCGCAACAACCACCGGCGGCCACGCGCTCGGGCTTAGTCAGCCGGCACGAACGCCGCCCCGTGAAACACGCGCACGGGGTTGCCGCGCTCCAGCGCAAAGTGCTGCATCCGCCGCTGCCGGCGCGCATCGGATGCGTGACGGTCGGCTTCCTGCTGGAGTCTGACCTGCAGCAACTGCAGCGCCAGGCGCTTGTTCGCGTGCTGGCTGCGCTCGCTTTCCACGCGCACCGACAGGCCGGTCGCGACATGGGTCGCACGAATCGCGGAGCTCGTCTTGTTCACGTGCTGGCCGCCCGGCCCGCGTGCACGCATCGCTTCGAACCGCACATCGCCATCCGGCAGCGGCTGCGCGTCGGCACAGCGCGTGACGCCGATGAACCAGTTCTTGCGCGGATGGCGCAACCGGTACGGGCTCGCGCAAATCCATTGCAGCGTGCCTGTCCAGCGATCCGCAAGCGCCTGCGCGCCGGCGCCGTCGAGATCGAGCAGCGCCGAGCGCAGCGTGCCGAGCCGTTCACCGGGCTGCGTATCGAGCACCGTGACGACGACGCGCAGCGCATCGGCTTCCACTTGCAGGCGCCGCAACGCATTGGCCGCGGCAAGCTGGCACTCGAGCGGGCCGTGCGCCGAAGAAATCTGCATCAGCATCGGCCAGCCTCCCCGGACGTCTTGTAGGTCAGCACCGGCGCGAGCCGCGCCAGCTTGCGCAGCAGGCCGGCCACCTCGAGCGCGTCGACGACACTGTCGATCGGCTTGTACGCCTGCGGGGCTTCCTCGTACAGCAGGTCGCGGTCTTCGCAAATCACATGGCTGCCGATCGGCGTGCGCGTGAGCTGCGACGGCGTGAAGCGCCGTTCGAGGCGCCCCTTGCAATCGCCGCGCGCCCACTTGCGGCCCGCACCGTGCGCCAGCGATGCCAGGCTGGCCGCATCGTCGGGCCGCACCGGCACGACGAGGTAGCTGTAGTCGCCGCGCGACCCGGGAATGACGACCGGCCCTGCGTCGGCCGGCGTCGCACCCTTGCGATGCAGCCAGCCCGGCTCGCCGTCGACGGTCGCACGGCTCACCAGGTTGTGGTTCACGTCGAGCACGCACCGGCCATCGGTGCGCCAGCGCGCCAGCATGCGCCGCGCGATCAGGTCGCGATTCGCGATCGCGTAGCGCAACGCCGCATCGTGACGCGCGAGGTACGCCGTGCATGCGGCATCCGCGTCGTCGAGGCCGTTGTAGCCGTGCTCGCGCATGTGTTGCTCGAGGATCGACTGGCCGAAGCCGCGCGACCCGCTATGCACGAGCAGCAGCAGGCGATCGGGATCGAGACCGAGCGCCTCGACGGCATCGGTGTCATACACCGCGTCGATCCGCTGCGCCTCCGCGAAATGATTGCCGCTGCCGATCGTGCCGAGCGACGCCGCGTACGCATGATCCGCGAACCCGGCGGTCGCAATGAGCGGCTGCCAGCTCGCATCGGGCGCGGCGTCGATCGAGCCGAGCCGGCTCGCGAGCTTCGACGCACTGACGCGCCGCGCATCGAGCGCGGTCTGCCACAGCGCCATCCCGCAGCCGATATCGCCGCCGATCAGCGCCGGATAGAGCCGGCCCGTCGAAAAGAACGCGGCGCCGACCGGGTAGCCGCGTCCGGGGTGAAGATCGGGCATGCCGGCGACGCGCCGCATGCCGGGGAGGGTGGCAGCGTGTTCGAGCTGCCGGATGGCCTCACCTTCGATCCAGGTGGTGGCGCAAGCGCACAACGTGATGCGCTCGCCCAGGTATTGCATGGAAGTGCCCATGGAGGTTTCCGTTCGATGAAAAAGTAGAACGGCGGGCCATGGCGCAGGCAGCGCACACAAGCGCTGCCCGGCATCGGAAGTCGGGAAGAGGGCGGCACGACCGGATCGGAACGACCCGGCTCATCGCCGTGACGGCGATATGTTGTGCTGCTTGGCGTGAACGATGAAACGAACGGACGCGAAAAACCCGAACTACGACCCGCGACGGGAGGAGTGCTGGCGTGACGTCATGATTTTCTTCTCCTTGCGAGTGAGGGGTTGATCGGAATGGCGGCGACTCTAGCATGCACGCGACGGGCGCAGCAAGCGGGTAGCGCAGCGTAACCCACCGAATCATCCCTCGATGTGGCGAAAAACACACATATAGGAATCCGTATCATTTTCCCGTCGATGACGCGCAAGGCGCGCCGCGGCAGGCATTCGACCTACGCGGACAGCCGCCACGGATGTGCCCGACCACGCTTGACAGCGCAAAGGCCGTTTCGTAGCATCCGCCGGCTTCATCCCTGAACCCTCATCGAATCGGTGATCCAAGTGCCCGCAAACATTCGTCCCTTCGCCTGATACGCCGACGACTGCCGTCCCGGCCGCGTGTCGTCCTGCCCGTTTCCGTCTGCCTCGCGGCGCGGAACAGCGATCGCAGGGCCGCGCCAGGACACGCACTGACACCGCAACGCACACCCCATCGTTCGTTCACGTCGTCGGCCTTTTCTGTTGTTTCCGGAGAAAGACCATGACGCTGGATTTCCGCGCATACGCGCAATCGCTCGACCTCGCCCGCTACCCGCGCACGCCGCACCTCGAAGGCTCGCGCCTGCAGGACGGCGACGAACGTCACCACCACATTCCTTATCGCACCCTCGCGGGCGCGCATCTCGTCATCGAGGAAAAGCTCGACGGCGCAAACACGGGCATCAGCTTCAGCCCGGCGGGCGAACTGCTGCTGCAGTCGCGCGGCCACTATCTGGCCGGCGGCGGCCGCGAGCGGCAGTTCGGGTTCGTCAAGACCTGGGCCGCCGCCCATGCCGACTGGAGGTAGGGCGGAGATTCGTAAAAAATCCGCCGTATCTCGACCTAAGAAAAATCCATGGTCGCGTCGAGCGGTAAAACGGGCGCAGGAAGTCCAGCAGAAAGTCGCCGAGCTGATTGATGTGCTCATGCCGGTATTGCCACGGACGGGTATCCAGCTCGCCGCGACTCAAATTACATCGCGATGCGAACGAGTGCTCGTCACCATTTCCACGGAGGCATCAAATGGTCAGACAAAATGTGGTAATATTTCGTAACACAAATGATGGTCATGTCTCATTGATCACGTTGCGACATGCTCAAATAACCATCTGCTCCCTGGGTCAGGAAAGATGCGCAATACATATTTTCCGTATCTGGGCAATCGTTCGTCGATTCCATTCGTTTGTGGCAACTATCCTCCTTCGATCTGTATGTCGAGAGATTGCTGCGGCCAACAGAGATACTATTTCCGAGATACTGTCCAACGGGCAGAGACACGCCAACAAAATCACAACCATCTCGTAGCACTGCCGCTTTTTCAATGGGCTGGACTCTCCGTCTGCTTCCGAGGTGATTTCGGCAAGTTCAATGCACGATGTGCGTTGCGGGGTTGCCTTTGCGCCAGAAAGTCAAGCACTTTGCGATTCCGTCCAGCAACCAGCACGATGTGCGATTTTGAAATCATCAACCAAAGAACAAGTTTTATTGCCAATGAATTCGTTCTCAAATCTAAAATCGAGTCGAGCGCTTAAGTTATCTTCGGCGGCACTGATCTTCGCCGTTGTCGCTTGGTTTGGGCAATATTCGCTGATCTTGTACGCAACTGTGATCTTGGCGATTTCCGCATCGACAATCTTATTTCTGATAAAGATTGTGATGAAGCGCCATTCTGGTGAATGGGTGGCAAATTTAATATTCCTTGCGGCCATTTTTGCATGGATGGGTTTCATTGCTGCAAACAGGAATTATGCCATTATTGATTATTTTTTGATAGTAATTGATGCCCATCCGTTTGATGAGTGCAGACGCGACGGCATTGTCTTCAAAGATGGAACACGTTTGTCAATCTGCAAGACAGAGGAAAAGTGGTGGCGCTTCGGATTTATCAGATCGATTGTGTATGACACGAGTGGGCAGGTGGCTCTCGAAGATGGCCATCCTACGGTGGAATGGAATGCTGCGGCGCAACAGTTAGGTGGCGGATTAGAGAAAGGTGTTTCTAAAGGTAGAGGTGGACTATTTGGCATATCCCCGTATACCGAGAAGCGAATTTACTCTGATTACTATTTGGTCGATTTTTACGATCCTATGTGAAGGCGAGAATTGATATGGCTTCCGTTTTTTACGTGAAAGACAGGGCTGGCAACCTGATTCCGGCGAAATTTCTGGTGTATGGTGGATCGTACGTAAAGGACCCAAATTCGTTTGCGGCCATGAACGCGGGAATATTTGACACAAACGGCAATCGGATTTCAGGGGCAAATCCGAGCGGATATCTAATCGTTCCAGAAAACTATTCAATCGATAACGCGATATCGGTAGCCGATAAACTTAAGCCGATTGTGTCCGATGCAGCAACAAGCGGAGTTGAGTATCTATTTGCGACACTGGCGGCAATGTTTGCGCCAAGTGGAACCCAAGACATTCAGCGCACCTATCCACAGAGCAGCGGCAAAAATCCAGAGGATTTCGTTGCAGCGTTTAGCAGCGCAGCATCATTCAACTTTGGCCTTATTTCTGAGTATTCTGGACTTGGAAAGGCGAATGCAATAGCTGGAGGCGGCGCATTAAATGTGTTTCAGTCTTACTTCAATAGTAAAATTGACACAAGAGGAGCTGGAGGGAATAACCCTCTGAATGTGAACTCCATTTCGGCCGGCGCGGGATTTGCGGATAATATTATAAACAATACGCAACAGGTAAATAGTTGGTCCCTAAATGATGGCGGATGGATTTTAAGTAACCCGCAATCGCTGCCCACCTACAGTCAGTTCGACGCAAGTACGACCGTCGCTCGGGACATCGCAGCTGGTCGAGCACCAGATGGCAGCCCAATGGGCGTAATGCTGCCTAACGGGAAAAATGGCCAGATGATCTGGGTTCCGGATCCGTCTTCTGGAGGTTTTACGCAGGTCCTGTCGCAAGTGGACGACGGGGGAAAAACGTATAATTTTCAGATTTCTTACAGTTCGGCTGGGAAACCGATTTCCACGCGCTCATTTGTGAACGGCATAGAAACAACCATCCCAGTAACCACCTCCCCGGCTACGCCGGGAAGTCCTGGCATTGTTAGGACGGTGGCCCCTCGTGATCCGGACGCAGCATCGTCTCCTGCCAACTATGTGGTTCAACCTGGCGACACGCTCTGGGGACTTGCTCAAAGAAACGGTTCTTCGGTAGCTGATTATTTGAAAGTGAATCCACAGATTACCGATCCAAGCAATATCTGGACTGGTCAAATAATTAACAATCCGCCCTTGGTGATGTCTGCGCCGACTAACCTTGTTGATATCAACATCAACTCGAGCCCGCAACCACACTCGCAAGTACAGAGTGAGGGGCAGGCGGCGCAAGATGTATCGAACGGCTTCGTGCAGAACAGCGCGACCAACAGTGTTTCGTTCTCGAACAACACGCTGAACAAAACTGATTTTGTCTCAACACAGCTGGGCAGTTTGGCTTCGGGCGGCATTCGTCCGGGCGAAGTTCAGTTCGACCCGAATCCACGTCCGGGCAACTATATCTCCCAGTTCTACGTCGACCCGGCCTTGACCCAAAACCCGAATGCGCCTCAATTGAACGCGAGTGTGCTCAACGGCCTGTCTGCGATGACGACGGTCAATACGTACGTCGACCCGCTGCTGCTGGATATCAGCGGTAAGGGCGTTCATATGACGGGCATCGAGAACGGCGTTCTGTTCGATACCGACCACAGCGGTACCCTCAAGCGCACCGGATGGGCCGACAGCCAGACCGGCATGCTGGTCGTGGACGATGGCACGGGCAACATCACGAATGCGAGTCAGTTTCTGTCGGAATACTACGGCGGCAAGGCCAGCACCAATGGCGGGCCGGGCCAGACGCCGTTCAAGGATAGCTTTGCGGCGCTCGCAAGTGTCGACGCCAATCATGACGGCGTGATCGATAAGAAAGATCCGATTTGGGGCAAACTCAAGGTCTGGATCGACGCAAATCACGACGGCAAGTCGGGCGCTGGCGAACTCAAGACGCTTGACGAACTGGGTATCACGCAGATCAATGTCGCGTCAACTTCAGCGGGCATTGGTGAAACGCTGGACGGCAACGAAGTATTGGGCCGCGGTTCGTTTGTGATCAACGGTCAAACACGACAAGTCTTGTCGGTGGATTTCCTGGCAAGCCCGGTCAGCAACACGTTCGTGAATGTGGCCGGCGGCACCAAGCTCACATCGATTGGGAACGGCGTCACGAAAACGGCTTTCACCAGCAGGAATACAGCGGATGAAACGCTCGACGCCAGCAAACTCGGCGTCGACAACGTCTATGCGGGTACCGGCAACGATACGCTGATTGCAGCCCCCACGGGCAGCTGGCTGGTCGGCGGCGGTGGTAGTAACACGTATCAAGGTGGCGCTGGCGACGATGTCTTTGTAATCAGCGCCAAGGACAATCCGGCAAATATCCACGGTAACGGCGGTCGCGACACGGCGATCATCGTCGGTGACCAGGGCGTCACGTTGAACATGGCGCAGGCGGGGCTGACTATTGCCGAAGGCGGGCATGGCGACGACGTAATTCTAAGCGGTGGTCGCACCAGCGCGTTCATCCGCGGCGGCACGGGCAACGACACCTTGATCGGTGGCGGCGGCAACGACGTGATAGTTGGCGGTTCCGGCCACAACACGATTATCGGCGGTAGCGGCAAGGCAGTGCTGTTTGCCGGCCCGAATGGCGACACGATCTACGCGTCGGCAGGCGGCAGTATTATCCACGCGGGCGGCGGTGCCGATCACATCTATGGTGGTGCCAGCGACGACGTGATCGAGGCCGGCAAGGGCAATGCCGTCATCGATGGTGGTGGCGGCACCAACATCGTGACCCTGCACGGCAATCACGGCGACTACACGATCACCAAAACGGATACCGGCTATACGGTATCTGACAACGTCGCAGGCCGTGACGGCAAGCTGGCGCTTACGAACATTCAGAAGCTCAACTTTGCGGACATTTCGGCGGTCAACTTGACGCAGCCAAACGCAATGCCCGTCGCCGATGCGCTGCGTTCCGATGCGGCCGGAAGCGCCTTCAACCGTACGCAGCCGCATCTGATTTCCGCTGCGCAACTGCTTGCGAACGACCAGCGGCTCGGAAGTCAAGGCAATCTGCATATTACGACGGTCGGCGATGCTGTTGGCGGAACGGTTAGCCTGACGTCTGCCGGCGATGTGCTGTTTACGCCCAATGCCCGCTTCACAGGTGTTATGAGCTTCAAGTACAGCATCGCGGATGCAGCAGGCAACCCGGCTGCGACAGTCGTGGATTTGAACAGTGGACAAACTGCGCCGATGCGGGCCACCGCGACGCTGCTCACGCCCGAGATTCCCACGGATCCACTGACATCGCAAGAATGGTACCTGACAGATACTAACGTGCTGCCCGTCTGGAACGACTACACGGGCAAAGGCGTTCGTATTGGCCAGTTCGAACCCGGTGGTCAGTTCGCAACGGCGCCGGAGATTCTCGATATTCATCACCCGGATCTTGCGACAAACATCGATCCCGTCTGGCTCCAGACTCAGCAAGCCGACAGGTCGTTGCCCACCAACGTCTCCAACCACGCGACAATGGTCGCTGGGGTCATGGTGGCGGCCAAGAACGGTCAAGGCGGTGTCGGTGTCGCCTATGATGCGACGGTCGGTGGATATTATCTCGCCAACAGCGGCGCTGATCTTAGCGGCCTTGGCCACATGGTCAGTTACGACATCGCCAACAACAGCTGGGGTTTTACGAACGATTTCGCCATGAGCAACCTGCAGCGTGGCCAGATCAACACCGAGAGCGCACTGGTGTCGAACGCGCAATATGCGGCCGACAACGGCCGAGGTGGGCTGGGCACGATTATCGTGACGGCGGGTGGGAACCAGCGAGAGAAAGGAGGCAGCGCGCAGGGTTCGCTGACGAACAACAATCGCTTCTCGATTGAAGTCGGCGCAATCAACGCTCAAGGCGATCTCTCGACGCTGCAAATCGGTTCGGCTCCGTTCTCGAATCCCGGCGCAAGCCTGTTGGTGTCGGCGCCGGGCAGTAATGTCGTGTCGACCAGCGAAATGCTTCAAACCGACCAGGGCTCGACATTCGGCAGCGACTACAGCGCAATGCAAGGCACGAGCTTCGCCACGCCGATCGTGTCGGGCGTGGTCGCGCTGATGTTGCAGGCCAATCCAAACCTCGGTTATCGCGACGTTCAGAAGATTCTCGCTCTGGCGGCCCGGACCGTGAACGACTCCGCTACGAAGTGGGATACGAACGGCGCGCACAACTGGAATGGTGGCGGCATGCACACCAGCCACGACTACGGTTTCGGCGAGGTTGATGCCCGTGCTGCCGTGCGACTGGCCGAATCGTGGCTGACGCAGGGCACCGGTGCGAACGAGGCGATGTATTCGGCGGCAAGTGGTTCGCTTGGTCAAGTGGTCGCGCCGGGCAGCACGTTCAGTTCGTCGCTGAGCATGCAGGCTGGTCTCACCGTCGAGCACGCGGAGATCGATTTTGACGCGAACGTGGGCCGGCTCGGTGATCTGGTCGTGACGCTGATTGCGCCGAACGGAACACGAAGCATCCTGCTGAACCGGGAAGGCAAAATTCCGGTCGGCGTGAAGGGTGCGAGCGATACTGATGTGGGCAGCACGCAGTCAGGAAAATTCGGCTACACGTTCATGTCGACACACGACTGGGGAGAGCAGTCTGCGGGTAGCTGGAAGCTGGAGGTTACGGATGCCGCGACCGGGCAACCGGTGACGTTGAACAACTGGGCGTTGCGCCTGTACGGCAGCCCGACGACCGCAGACGATACCTATTACTACACGGACGAATTCGCGGCGCAGGTCTCGGCCAGTGCCACCCGAAGCACCCTCGACGACGCAGTCAACGGCAAGGCGGGCGGGCGCAACACGATCAACGCGGCGGCTGTTTCCGGGGATACATCGGTCGACTTGACGACGGGCATCGCGAGTATCGGCGGTACGCGCCTGACGATCACGCACCCGGAAACAATCCAGAATATCGTGACCGGCGATGGAAACGATACGCTGAAGGCAAACAGTGCAGATGCCCTGCTGGATGGCGGGCGAGGCAACAACACGCTGATCGGCGGAAGCGGCAAGGATTATTTTGTCGTTCATCGGCGTGCCGGCGGCTTGGATACGATCGTCAACTTTGCCGCGAATCGTGGGGAAGTCATCGATCTGGTCGGCTTCAAGGGCAAGTCGTTTGCCAACCTGAAGCTTACACAGGAGGGGGCAAACGTTCGGATCGATCTGGGCGACGGTCAATCGATCGTACTTGAGAATCAGTCAGTCTCGTCCCTGACGGCCGCCCAATTCCAGTTTCAGGACACGTTCGTTGCGCCCGCTGCGTATATCAACAGCCAGGCGCCGTCGGGCAATCCCAACATCGGCGCAGGAACGGTTGTCTTGGACGGTGGCGCACAAGGCGTCAGCTATACGACCGACGCCAGCGGCAAGACGATCGCGTCGCTGGCTGGCACGGTGTATAGCCACGACAGCGCAACCTCGGACACGTTCGTGATCCAGAATCAGCCCGGTACAACGAGCTTCCGTAACGCACTGCGAGGATTCAGGCACGGAGTCGACAAGATCGACCTGAGCCAAACGGGCGTGACGAGCTTTGCCGATCTCGTTGTCGAACAACGGAATCGTGCGACGATCAATGGAATTGCCCAGATCCATGGCGTAAGCGTCAGCAGCAAGTCATTGGGAGCGAACGGTACCCCGGCTGAACTGGTCTATCTTGATGCCCTGGATTTCGCACAGGTCACGGAGTCGGATTTTATCTTCGCCAAGGACACGCCGAAGGCCGCCGGGGTTGTGACGGCTCCGCCGTCCCCTACGCCACCTGTAACGAATCCGATCACGCCGGTCGTTCCGCCCGTGATCGTGAACCCGGTGACGCCAACGAATCCGCCGGTAACGGGCCAGCCCATTCCGCCGATCACCGGGAATCCAATTCTTCCTGTCACGATCAATCCTGTTCCGCCGGTAACGGTGCCGCCTATCACACCGATCACGATTCCGGGATTCGGGCCGGCCAAACTCTCAGGACATTCACCGAGCTATCGCATGATCGACTCGGCGAATGCGTGGGAGAGCGATCCGTTGTCTTCGTTGTTCACGGTTCCGCAAGGCGATACGCTGACTTATCGCGCTACGCTCGCGAACGGCAGCCCGCTGCCGGCCTGGTTGACGTATGATCCCGCGCAAAACAAATTGCGTGCTGCGCCGGGAGCGGGAGGTACCGGAACTGTCGATATCAAGGTGACTGCGGTCAACCAGAGTGGCGTTAGCGCCGATTCGACCTTGGAATTGCTGGTTCAGGCCAATGTTCTGAACGTTGATACGTTCAAGAAGGTCAATGTCGCTGATTCTCAGGTCGCGATTAACGAAAGTAACGCGTTCTCGGGGGTAACGGCGGCAGGGGGCAATCACGTTCTCCTGCAGAGCGGATCGGGCAATACGGCAACGCTTCAGGGAGCAGGCTCCAACACCGTGATCGTTTCGGGATCAAGCGCAAATCTGACCTTGGGAGACGGTAACAACACCGTCACGCTCGTTGGATCCGGAGCGACGGTCGTGGCTGGACACGGAGCGAACAACGTGACTGGTTCCGATAGCAGCGCCAAGATTACGCTCGGCAACGGAAACAATACGGTATCCGGAGCATTCCAGGTGCTGACGGTGGGAAGTGGCACGAATACGGTGACCAGCACCGGTTCAATCGCCACGCTCAATCTGGGAGATGGCCACGACGTGGCAACGGTCAGCGGCAGCATTTCAACCGTCAATGTCGGGCACGGCAATTACGATCTGAATATTTCAGGCTTCGCCGGGAAGCTCAAGTTCGGTTCCGATGTCGCCGCCGATCATCTTTGGTTCAAGCACGTCGGCCAGGATCTAGACATTTCGGTCATCGGCAGTGCCGAGACGGTCGTGCTCAGGGACTGGTACGCGAGCTCGCCGCATCAGGCCGACATTACCTCTGGTGACGGTAAAACGGTGTCGAGTTTCAATGTCGAGAAGCTGGTGCAGGCGATGGCGGCATTTTCTCCGCCTGCAGCCGGGACGACGAGCTTGACACCCAATCAGCAATCTGCTCTGCAACCAGTCCTTGCCGCTAACTGGCATTAACGCTCGCGTTTTAGAGGCGACCGCCCGCACTGTTGTATTGCGGGCGGTTTTTTTGTACAGGTTGAATTGGTGTTTAGATGACTGAGAAGATGCCCGATAACGGGCAGATGATCGATCCCGGATTAGCGGCATTGGTCCTGATTGCCCAATATCACGGAATTGCCGCGAACGCCGAGCAAATGCGGCACGCGGCTTCGGCAGGCTCCGAGCAACTGGAGGTCAATGATCTGGAACTTGCCGCGCGCGCGCTGGGTCTGAAAGTCCGGCGTGTCCGTGTTGTTGCCGAGCGGTTGGCGGAAACGCCGAAGCCAGCACTTATGCTGGACGAAGCTGGGCGGCACTTTGTATTGGCCGCCTGCGATGCCGAGAAGGCCCTGATTGTGGAGGCTGGAGCAAAGCAGGCAGAACTTGTTTCGCCGACCGCTGTGATGGCGCGAACGGGTGGGCAGCTATTGCTGATGACTTCGCGTGCGTCCCTGGCCGGCGCTCTCGCACATTTCGATTTCTCGTGGTTCGTTCCAGCCGTCGTCAAGTACCGGCGCATCTTGCTCGAGGTGCTGCTCGTGTCGGCGGCACTGCAAATCTTTGCGCTTGTCTCACCATTGATGTTTCAGGTGGTGATGGACAAGGTGCTGGTCAATCGTGCGTTCGATACGCTGAACGTCGTATGCGTTGCACTGCTGGTCAGCGGCCTTTTCGAGATTCTACTGTCGGGCGTGCGCAACTATGTGTTCGCCCATACTGCGAGCCGGATTGACGTTGAGCTCGGCGCAAGATTATTTCGGCATTTGCTAACTCTGCCACTAGCCTATTTCGGCGTGCGCCGCGTGGGCGACACCGTCGCGCGCGTACGCGAACTGGAGAACATACGCAGCTTCTTGACCGGACAGGCGTTGACCGCTGTCATCGACCTGTTCTTCTCGATCATCTTCTTGGGCGTGATGTGCGTATATAGCGTCTGGCTGACGCTGGTCGTCATGGTGTCGCTACCGGTCTACGCGGCGATCTCGATGCTCATCACACCAATCCTGCGCAAGCGGCTCGACGAGAAATTTGCTCGCACAGCGGACAATCAATCTTTCCTGGTCGAGACCGTATCCGGCGTTGAAACCGTCAAATCGATGGCAGTCGAACCCCAGTTCACGCGTCGCTGGGACAATCAGCTCGCCGGCTACGTCGCAGCAGGTTTCCGGGTGACCGCGCTCGGCAACGTAGGCCAGCAACTGATCCAGCTGGTCGGCAAACTCGTGTCGCTGATTACGTTGTATCTGGGTGCTCGCTTCGTGATCGAGGGCAAGCTGTCGGTCGGGCAGCTCGTTGCGTTCAACATGATGTCCCAGCACGTGGCCGCCCCCGTACTGCGCCTCGCGCAGCTCTGGCAAGATTTCCAGCAGGTCGGCATTTCAATGAGCCGGCTCGGCGACATCCTGAACACTCGAACCGAGCTGGCGCAAAGCCGACAGACGCTGCCGGCGGTGCGCGGCAACATCAGCTTCCAGTCGATCCGCTTTCGTTATCGCCCGGATGGACCGGCGATTCTCGACGACGTGTCGCTCGAGATCGCGGCGGGCGAGGTGGTCGGTATCGTCGGCCGGTCGGGTTCGGGCAAGAGCACGCTCACCAAACTGCTGCAGCGCCTGTATCTACCCGAACACGGGCGCGTGCGTATCGATGGCATTGATCTGGCGTTGGCGGAACCAGCCTGGCTGCGTCGACAAATTGGTGTTGTGCTGCAGGAAAATCGTCTCTTCAATCGCTCGATTCGCGAGAACATCGCCGTCACCGATCCCGCCGTATCGCTCGATGTCGTGATACGTGCGGCCCAGCTCGCCGGCGCTCACGACTTCATCTCGGAACTGCCCGAGGGCTACGATACGATTGTGGAAGAACAAGGGGCCAATCTGTCGGGTGGTCAGCGCCAGCGCATCGCGATCGCGCGGGCGCTGGTGACGAATCCCCGTATCCTGATTTTCGACGAGGCAACCAGCGCTCTCGACTTCGAAACTGAACACATCATCCAGAACAATATGCGGGCGATGTGCGAGGGGCGGACCGTGATCATCATCGCGCACCGGCTCAGTTCGGTGCGTCATGCAAACCACATCATTGCGATGGACAAAGGGCGCATCGTCGAGAAGGGTACGCACGAGACACTGCTCGAACTGCGCGGCTATTACGCGCATCTGGTCGCGCTGCAAAACGCCTGAGCTTACCCATGATCACAAAAATTCAGGCGTTCGCTGCCCTGATGGGCCGGTATGCAACCGTTTTCCGGGAGGCGTGGCGGGTGCGGCTCGAGAACGATACCAAACCACGCCTCGCCCACGAACGGGCCTTCCTGCCGGCGCACCTCGAACTGGCCGAGACGCCCGTCCATCCGCTACCGATGTGGACGATGCGCATCATCGTCGCACTGGCCGTCTTCACTGTACTGATCGCACTGATCGGTAAGCTCGACATCGTTGCTGTCGCACCGGGCAAGCTGATCCCGAAGCAGCAGGTCAAGACGATCCAGCCCGCACTCACGGGGGTGGTGCGGCGCATTCTAGTGCGTGATGGGCAGCGCGTGCAGGCTGGGCAACTACTCATGGAACTCGACACCACTCAGGCGGCAGCCGATGCCGACAAGGCCCATCAGAGCCGGCTCGATGCCGCACTGACGGTCGAACGCAGCCGTGCGCTGCTACAGGCGCAAACCAAGGGAACTTCACCGATGCTGGCGAAAGTCGAAGACGCGAGCGACGAACAACAACTCGAGGCCCAGCACTTCGCCGACGGCATCTACTTCGAATACCGCGACAAGCTGAACAGCGCGCAAGCCGAACTGATGAAGCGCGAGGCTGAGCTTGGCACCACGCGGCAGCAGATCGCGAAGCTTGACGCGACCGCCCCGTTGGCTCGCCGGCAGGCAAACGACTACGCGTCGCTGGTGAACGAGAAATACGTGGCGCGCACCGACTATCTGGACAAGGAGCAGACTGCGCTGAACCAGGAACACGAACTGGCGGCGCAACGCAGCCATGCGCAGGAACTAGCTGCGGCGATTGCGCAGCAGCGCGCGGAGATCGCGGCACTCACGTCCCAGTATCGTCGCCAGCAGCTCGATGCGCTGGACAAGGCGAATCAGCAGCTCGCACAAAGCCGCAACGATGAAACGAAGGCGGACACGCGACAGAAACTGTTGAGCCTGACCGCGCCCGTTGCCGGTACCGTGCAGCAGCTCAAGATTCATACGCTGGGCGGTGTCGCGACCGCAGCGTCGCCAGTAATGGATATCGTGCCGGACGACACGCTCGAGGTCGAGGCGAACATCGAGAACAAGGACATCGGCTTCGTAAAGGCGGGGCAGCCCGCCGTTGTCAAGGTCGATGCGTTCCCGTACACGCGCTACGGTTTTCTGCACGGTACCGTCGAAACAGTCTCCAACGACGCGGTGACCGATCGAAAGCGCGGGCTGACCTTCCCGGTTCGCATCCGCCTGACGACGAATCGCATTCGGGCCAACGACACGTGGATCAACCTGACGCCGGGCATGTCGGTGTCGGCTGAGATCAAGACGGGAAAGCGCAGCGTCGCACATTACTTCCTCGATCCTGTGATTCAGACTGGTCAGGAGAGTTTGCGTGAGCGCTAAGCGAAGAACGGAGGTAGCCGGCGCATTCGTCGCCGGTTTATCGATTGCGACCGCGACATGGGCATTCGATCCATTACTAACGAACGGCGCCGTACCGGCAACGCCTGCAGTCGATCTGCTCGGCAAGAGCGAGGGTGTGTGCGTGTTCGGCGACCTACCTACACCGCTGAGATTGCAGGATGCGGTTGAGCGCGCCCTCTGCAATCATCCGAAAACGCGGCAGGCATGGGCCAACGTCAAGATTCAGGCGGCCGCGGTTGGTGTCGGACGAGCCGGATTCCTGCCAACGATCAACGGTAGCTGGCAGGGTACGCGCGATGTTGCGCACAATCACGTCACCGGCTATCCGCAGTACGACTCGAACTACGGGAAAAACCTGCAAAACGCGAGCGTATCGCTTAGCTGGGTGTTGTACGACTTCGGCGGCCGCTCGGCGGCGCTGCGCAATGCGACGGCGCTACTGGCGGCGGCGCAAGCCAATCAACTGGCGACATTGCAGACGGTGTTCGGTACCGTCGCCAAGGATTTTTATGCGGCGCAGGCCGCGCAAGGCTCGTTGGCGGCAGCCCGGGAAATCGAGCGGACCGCTCGAGGTAGCGCCGATGTCGCGACGGCCCGCGTGGACCGGGGAGTTGTCGCGATCAGCGATCAACTACAGGCGCAGACCGCGTATGCAGAGGCCGTCGTCAACCGAACGAAGGCGGAGAGCGACTGGGCAAGCGCGGTGGGGACGCTCGCCTCGGATATGAATCTGGCGCCGGCGACGCCGATCTCACTGCCGGATGTTGGAGACGGCGTTCAACCGGATCACGCGTTCGGCGATTCGGTGGCGGCATTGATCGAGGATGCCCAGCAGCATTACCCGGGGATTGCTGCAGCCGAGGCGCAGGTCACCGCCGCGCGCGCCAAAGCCGCACAGACACGCGCGGAGGGTCTGCCGAAGTTGAATCTGGTCGCCCAGTACAATTTCAACAACCAGCCAACCAGTTTGCAGCTCGGTTTCCCGGTGTTTCCGGCCACACACCGGGAGTGGTATCTCGGGTTTCAACTGACGATCCCGATTTTCGAGGGCTTCGCGCGGACCTATCAGGTCCGGCAGGCCGATGCTCAGACAGAGTTGCAAATGGACCTACTGGCCGAGGCACGGCAGCAAGTAGGACTGGACGTGTGGAACAGCTACCAGTCGCTGCAGAGCGCGACGAAAAATCTAGACAATAGCGCGAACTTGTTGACACTGGCGCAGCACTCATACGAGGCGGCACAGCGCCGGTATCAGATCGGTGTGGGTAGCATGCTCGAGCTGCTCAATGCGCAGTCGGCGCTGGCCAACGCGAAGAAGCAGCGGATTCAGGCCCTGACAGACTGGCGCTCGGCACGATTGCTGTTGGCGTCAAAGCTAGGAAAGCTAGGAATGGGGGATCTGGATCGTACAGGCGTACATTGAGATCGAAAATTCTTTATAAAATCAGGAAGTTAAGAAGAAATGTGGCGGATTTTTTACGAATCCCGGGCATACCTCGGCTGGCTGCTCAACCGCCTTGGCGATCGCTACGTGATGTATGGCGAGACGATGAGCAAGAAGCATGTGGTGTTCTACGACGCGCTGCCGCATCACTTTTCGAGTTCGACGTGTTCGACCGCGCAACGGGCCGTTTCCTGTCGACGCCCGCGCGTCGCGCGCTGCTCACCGACGGGCCCGTGCTGTACGAAGGCATCGCGCCGGCGCTGCTCGGCCCATCGCTCGCGAAGACGCCGAACTGGCGTCGCGCGTCCGAGGAAACGGTGCGGCGGCAAGGGCTCAACCTCGCGCGTGCATGGCAGCAGTGCGACAAGTCGGAGCGCTCCGAAGGGCTCTATGTGAAGGTCGAGACGGACTACACGACGACCGTGCGCCTGAAGTGGGTGCACCACGATTTCGTGCAGGCCATCCTCGATTCGGCACGCCATCATTCGGAGCAGCCGTTCATCCCGAACCAGCTCGCGCCGGGTGTCGACATATATGCGCCGCGCCCGACGGTAACGTGGCGATCGCGCCTCGCCTCGCGTCCGGGAAAATGAATACGGAACGGCCGTGCGCCGTTTCGAGAGGAGTCTTGATCATGAAGTACAAACAACTTCAGGCACTCGTGCCTGTACCCGGCCGGCAGCTGGACTACCGCGCGTGTCTCGCGGCGTTTCCCGCGCTCGAACACGCAAAAACGACGCCGTAGGAGCCCGCGCACCACGGCGAAGGCGACGTGTGGACGCATACGATGATGGTGATCGATGCGCTGCTCGCGCTGCCCGAGTACCAGGCCGCGTCGCGCGCGGACCAGGAAATCGTGTTCCTGGCCGCGCTGCTGCACGACATCGCGAAGCACAGTACGACGGTCGTCGATCCCGTCACCGGCGCAATCGGCCATCCCGGCCACTCGCGCAAGGGTGCGATCGACGCGCGGATCGCCTTGTGGGATGCCGGCGTGCCGTTCGCGGTGCGCGAGGCGATCTGCCGGATGATCGCCGTGCACCAGGTGCCGTTCTTCGCGATGAGCGGATCGCGCCGCGGCACACCCGAGTTCATCGCGCGCGAGCTGTCGTGGCAGGTCAGCCTGCCGTTGCTGTGCCTGCTCGCCGAAGCCGATATTCGCGGGCGCATCTGCGCCGATACGCAGCGCGTGCTCGACAACATCGAACTGTTGCGTGAACTGGCGAGGGAAGAAGGCTGTTACGGCCAGCCGCGCGCGTTCGCCGATGCGCATACCGCGCTCAGCTACTTCCGTGGCGCAGACGTGCATCCCGACTATCCGCTGTTCCGTCCGCCGGGCTCGTAGGTCGTCGTGATGTCGGGCCTGCCCGCGTCGGGCAAAAACACGTGGGTTGCGCGGCATCGTCCGGATCTGCCGGTCGTGTCGTTCGACGATGCGCGCGATGCATTGGGGCTGCGTCACGGGCAGAACGAGGGTGCCGTCGCGCACCATGCGGTCGACGCCGCGAAGGCGCTGTTGCGCGCACAGAAACCGTTCGTGTGGAATGCGACGAACCTGTCGCCGCAGATGCGCAAGAAGACGCTCGACCTGCTGTTTGCGTACGGCGCCGACATGACGCTCGTCTACCTCGAACAGCCGCGCGCGGCACTGTTGCGTCGCAACGCGCGGCGCGACACGTCGCTGACGAACCGCGCGCTCGAAGCGATGCTGCTGCGCTGGGATCCGCCGCTGCGGACCGAAGCGCACGCAGTGCGGTACGAAGCCTGACGCGACAACGTCACAACACGAGCCGGTACGCCGCACATCAGCGCGGCATACCGGCTCGCTTCATTTCAGCGCCGGATTCTGCTGCGTCGCGCAAGCGCGCAGCGCGGTGACGAGATCGGCCTTGCCGAGCTTCTCGAACAGATCGGCCATCTCCATCTGCGCGACCGGATCGCCTTCGCGCGCCGCGCGCCAGCGCAGCGACGCGATCATCCCGCTCATGCCCTCGCCGGGCGTTTCGCCGTCGTAGCCCGACATCGCCTGCAGGACATCCGCGAGCTTGTTGTAGCCGGCCGGCACGTGATGAACGAGCAGCCATGCAATCGCCGGCTGCGCGCCTTCCCAATCCTCGTCGTCGAGCGAACTGCTCGCCAGCCGCGCGGCCGCGCGCCACGAACCGAGCGACGCGGCCTTCGCGTACGCCTTGTCGGCGTCGCGACCGCGCGGCGACGGCGCCGCGTCGAACGCGGCCTGCGCTTCGGCCGATGGCGGCGGCAATGCAAGCTTCGTGCATTGGAACGCGCCGGTATCGGGTGCGTTGCCGGGCAGGCCGGCCCAGCGCGCCTGGTCCTTCAGTGCGCGATCGAGCGTGGGCCGCACGTCGCTTTCCTTCATCGACGCGAACACCCAGTCGGTACGGACATGCCGGGCGGCATCCCAGTCGCTTTCGGCGACGGCGTGTTGCGCGAACGCCAGGCAGGCAGCCACGCAGCCGATCCGAAGCAGGTTTCGGGCAGGGGATTTCATCTTGGTTTCCAGCCTTAACTCGCCACGATGATGAATGTGGTGAACGCGATCGGGAACAGGGCGAAGCCGAGCAGGCCCAGCGCGCCATCGGCCGCCATCGTGATCGGCGACAACGCGAGTTTGGCGCCCTTGCCGACAGCCCCCAGCTTCTCCGTCACCTTGACATGGTACGGATGATTGAACGCCTGCGGAACCGACGACGGCGTGACATCGTTCGGCAGATAGCGCTTGCCGCTGATCTTGCCTTCCAACGTCAGGTAGGCACCGTCTCGCTTGAAACCGTCCGCGAGCGCACGCTCGCGCACGTCGGAGCCGGTCGGCGCATCCGAGTAGTCCAGCCTCATCGTGTACTGGCCGGCGATCGTGTCGCTATGCGCCTCGAAATCGTCGAACGCCGTGTCGATCTGGGGACGATAGGGTGCGTTGAGCACCGTCGCAAGGCCCGGCGGCATGTCGAAGATGTAGTGATACTTGCTGCCGAGCACGACGAGTTGCTTGTGGTCGGCGGTAATCAGGAACGTCGACAAGGTTTCGTCGTATTTCGAATCCTCCATCCACGCCTTGGTGACGGGACCGAAATTGGAGCAACCGGCGAGCAGGCCGGCCGCTGCCGCGGCGGGCAGCGCGAGAAACGTTCTTCTTTTCATGTGTGCGGGTTGGATGTTGTTCGTTATTCAGCGAAACCGCTTGAATGTCGGACGCTGCGTTCGATGAACGCGGCACCCTGACGGCCGATCATGCGGTTTCGTCGCCTGCGCATTGTAGGGCCAAAACGGTAAGTGCAGTATCCCCTGGCAAAGCATCGCGTCCATGTGCGACAGACTGTTCGCGCTCTTGCAGGCCGCCATCGCACCCGTTTCGAACGCGAAGCACGGGCGGCGATCGAGCGGATGCAGCACGTTCCGGCTTGATCGGACGATCCGCGGGCGGCGAGCCGCAGGCAGATGCCGCGATCGGTGACCGCACCCCGATCGCCGCTTCCATACGGTCCCGTCCGCCGCCGTCCGCCGCCGATTTGCAATGTTCTGTATCTGCACGAACGGCGGATACATTGCGATACAACGCAGCTTCGGGCGTCCGCTATAAAGCAGGCATGACCTCTTCGGGAATCCACCATGTCTGCAACCTGGTTCAAAGGGTCCTGCCATTGCGGGGCCGTCAGATTCGAAGTCAGAGCGGCCGTGACGCCGGCGGTTCGCTGCAACTGCAGCCTGTGCCGCCGGCGCGGCGCGCTGATGAGCCCGATGTTCGCCGCAAGCGAACTGAAGATCGTCGAAGGCGAGGGCGCGCTGACGTGCTACCAATTCAACACACGCACGGCCCATCACTATTTCTGCAGCCATTGCGGCATCTATCCGTTCCATCAGACACGCATGGACCCCGCCTGCTGGCGCGTCAACCTCGGCTGCCTCGAAGGTATCGATCCGTATGCGCTCGATGCAATGGTCGCCGACGGCGCGAGCCTCTCGGTCGTGGAGGACGCGTGAAACGCTGGCTGACGATCCTGCTGTTTGCCGCAGGCGGGTTCGCGACCGAAATCGCGCATCCGGTGCCATGCACGCTGCTGTCGGTCAGCCGCATGCAGACCGGCAAGCGCCGCTGGGCGGGCTGACTGCGCGCCGGTTCATCGAACACGATGATCACGCGTCCGGAACGCCGGGTATTCGTCCGCCTCACGAAGCGCGGCCGCCGCGTGCGCGAGAAGGGGCTCGACATGAAGCCGGTCGAAGCCGCCGGGTTGAAGCCGGACGAATTCGCAAAGATGCAGAAGGCGATCGTCACGCTGCACGGCAACCTGATCCGGTCGACCGACGAATGAACGCCCGAACCATCAACGGCCGGCATGTGCATCGCACCGGCCGCGTCGTCATGCATGCTCGTCGCCCAGCACCAGCAGGTGCATCTCGCGGCGGACGACGAAACCGAGTGAGAGATAGCACTCGATCGCAACCTGGTTAGACGTGAGGACGTGCAGGAAAGGTGTTTCCGCGCGCGCATCGATCTCCGCCATCAACGACCGCATCAGACGCGCCGCCAGCCCTTGCCGCCGGAACGCGACATCCACGCAGATGGCGCTGATCTCCGTATACCCGTCGACCTGCATCCGCTCGCCGGCCATTGCGGCCAGCCTGCCTTCACTGCGAATGCCGATGTAATGGCCGAGCTCGAACGTGCGCGGGCCGAACGGGCCGGGCTGCGCGGCCGTGGTCAGCGCGAGCATTTCCGGCACGTCGGCTTCGGTGAGCGTGACGTAGCCAGCCGTGCGGCGCGCGTTGCTCCGGCGATGCCTGCGGATTCGTCGTGTGAGGAGCCGATTCGTCTGCCGCGGAACACGCAGTTTGATAAAGCGATGCTGACGTCTGGATAACTTTTCTTATCACAACAGCACGATTGAAAATCCAAACTCGTCGTTTCGAAAACGCGTCCGATGCCCAACGTCCGGCGCGCCTTCAGCTTCTCGCCGTCGAACCGAGGGCAGGGAAGCGAACATGCGTCGTGCACGCCCTCAATCCGGCGCGCTGACCCGTGCCAGCAGCAACGTCAACACATCGGCCGTCGCGCGCGCGACACCCTTCGAAGTCGTATCGACGAACGCATGCGCGCATTCGCGATACAGCGGGTCGCGCAAGCGGTACAGCGCGGCGAGCGTTTGCCGCGGGTCAGCCACCTGCAGCAGCGGCCGGCGCGTGTCATCGCGCATGCGGCGCCACAGCGCATCCGGATCCGCATGCAGGTAGATCACGCAGCCGCGCTCGTTCAGGCGCGCGCGGTTGCGCGGATTCAGCACCGCGCCCCCGCCGGTCGCCAGGACGACGTTCGGGCGCTGCGTCAATTCGTCGACGATTTGCGCTTCGAGCAGACGAAAACCGCCTTCGCCCACCCGATCGAACAGCACGGCGACAGAACGTCCGGTGCGCCGCTCGATCTCGTCGTCGCTGTCGACAAACGTCCAGCCGAGCGACGCCGCAAGCGCGAGGCCGAGCGTCGACTTGCCTGCGCCCATCATGCCGACCAGGAACGCGCGTGCGGGCAGCGCACGCGCGTGGGTCGCCGCGACGACAGCGCTCATAGGCGCCGCGCGAGCGGCCAGCCGGCCCGCGTCGCCGCACAGATCCGCCGCGCGCGCACCGCGTCCGACAGCGTGTCGAGCGCCGCGCCGGTGGCTGCGTCGTCGGCGTCGAGCAGCGCGCCGAGCACCAGCCCGTCCGGATCGCCGGCCGCGATGTGCTCGGCCGCATCCGCCGCGATGGTTTGCGGCGTGCGCTCGGGCGCCTCGTCGCGTTCGGGCCGCCGCCACCCGTTGCGCAGGTCGCGCCATCGCACGACCAGGCCGCAGAACAGCCCGCCGCCCGGCACGGTTGCATCATCGTGCGGCTCCGCCGTGTCGCCGGGCGTCGCGCACTGCGTGACCCAGCTCGCGAACTCGAGCAGCGACGCGTCATGAGCGAGCGTCGCCGCATCGAGCGCGACGACCACGCCGGCATCCCGCAGCCGCCCGAGCAGCGGCCGTACGCCGTCGTGCGCGCCCCCGCATGGCTGCAGCAGCACCTCGAGTTCATCCTCGTGACGATTGACGAGCGCGCGGTGTCGCTCGAGCGCGGCCGGCTCGAGCAACGCCTGCGCGGCATGGCGGACGATGACGATCGCGCCGATCCGGCGCCTGGCGCGCGCCACCACGGCGCTCACGTGTCGCTCCCGAGATGGCGCGCACGCATCACAGCGAACCCTGGAATTCGAGCACGCGTGCCTTGAACTCGTCGGGTACGGCCTGCGTCGTGTTGCTCGCGTAATCGAACATCACGTGCGTCGACATACCACGCGCGACGATGGTCTGGTCGTCGCGCTCCATCAGTTGTTCGAGCTCGAAGCTCTTGCTGCCGAAGCGCACGATGCTCGACCGGATCGTCAGGTTGTCGCCGAATTGCGCCGGCGCAAGGTACTCGCACTGCGTCTTCACCATGATGTGCGGCAGCTTCTCGCTCCGCGGCAGGCCGAGGAGATCGAACATGTAGCTGAGGTACGAATGCTGCAGATAGTCGTAATAGACGGGACTGCTCACATGCCCCATCGAGTCCGTATCACGATACTTGACGTGAATGGGCGTTTCGTAATGACGCTTAGACATGGTGATTCTCCGCAAGGACTGGGTTGATTTATATATTTGATCCTGATTGGCCCATCAGGAATCTGAAAATTAATCGAACGCCTATCAGGGCGCCACTATCAGAACAAATAGCGAAACACCGCGGAAGATCATCAACTCCTTGAAGTCGACCCGAAAAATGGCTCCGGGATTCTTCATTAAAAATCCAGAATCAATCCTGACTTTTATCTCAAAAATAAGAAAAGCCAATACCCCTACAACCGGAGCGCCCCTTATTTCTGTCATTCATAAGGTTATGAATTAGAAACTGGAAACTATGTTAGTTGCGCATGGAAAGAACCATTCAATACAGTCGCGCTGTAGTAAAAAATCCACCGAATTATCGACAGGAGGGCAGTCCCCATGCATGCGAATACCTGGACGGCAAACCGTGACGCCGTGCTGCATTTGCCGTCCCCCGCGGATCTGGCCGGCGCGCTGCGGCCTGCGTTGCGCGCGTCGCGCACGGTTCATGCGGCTCGCCGCGCGATCGTCGACGTGTTGAACGGCAAGGATGACCGTCTCGTGGTCATCGCCGGCCCGTGCTCGGTGCACGACCCGGCCGCGGCGCGCGACTACGCGGCGCGGCTCGCGCTGCAACGCGCGCGCTTCGCGGACGAGCTGGAAATCGTGATGCGCGTGTACTTCGAGAAACCGCGCACGACGGTGGGCTGGAAAGGGCTCATCAACGACCCGCTGCTGGATGGCAGCGAACGGATCGACGCGGGGCTGCATACGGCCCGCACGCTGCTGTGCGACATCAACGGGGCAGAGATGCCGGCGGCGACCGAGTTTCTCGATCCGCTGTCGCCGCACTATCTGGCGGACCTGGTCGCGTGGGGCGCAATCGGCGCACGCACCGTCGAATCGCAGGTGCATCGCGAGCTGGCGTCGTCGCTGCCGATTCCGATCGGCTTCAAGAACGGCACCGACGGCAACGTCCAGGTGGCCGTCGATGCGATGTGCGCGGCAGCGCGAGCGCATCGCTTCCTGTCGGTCGATGCGGGCGGCCGGCTATGCGCGACGGCGTCGCCCGGCAATCCGCATACGCACGTCGTGCTGCGCGGCGGCCGCGAACCGAACTTCGACGCGGCCGCCGTGAATGGCGCATGCGAGCGCATGGCGGCCGCGCATCGCGCGCCGCGCGTGATGATCGATGTCAGCCACGGCAACAGCCGCCGCCAGTTCCGCAATCAACTGGGCGTCGGCGCGGCCGTTGCCGCGCAGGTCGCGGCCGGCGACACGCGCATCGTCGGCGTGCTGATCGAGTCGAACCTGATCGAAGGGCGCCAGGATTTGGTGCCCGGCATGCCGCTGCGCTACGGGCAGAGCATCACCGATGCGTGCCTGTCGTTCGCCGATACCGCGCAGCTTCTCGAGACGCTCGCGCACGCGGTGCGTGCGCGGCGGCGAGGCCATGCGCCGGCGCCGGACATCGAGTTCGCGCACGAGCCGCTGCTCGCGTGCTGCGCGTGAGCGGCCCGGCGCGGCACGGTCAGATTTCGGCTTCGTCATAGATCCGCGTCGCGTCGCCGGCCCACGCGTCGCGATAGCGGGCGAGCCAGTGCTCGGCCTGGGTCGGCGCACCGGCGACGATCTCGTCGAGCGGCGCGAGATACACGGATTCGTCGCGGCCGGCCGCATCCCTGCGCGCCCGCGCGCGCAGGCCGCGATGCGCGATCGCCAGCGCATCGGCCGCGAGCGCCCGCAACGGGCGGCCGTCGACCGATGCGCCGAGCCCGACGCGCGGCACGTCGCGCCGCAAGGTCAGCAGGACGCCGCGGTCGATCGCGGCGGCCAGCGTCTCGGCCTCCGACAGCGCGCCCGGATCGTACAGCAGGCCGGTCCAGAACGCGGACAGCGCGACCATCATCGCCGGCGAGCCCGCATCGGCGCCGCGCATCTCGAGATACCGCTTCAGCCGCACTTCGGTGAAGACCGTCGTCAGATGGTCGGCGAAATCGCCGAGCGTCGGCGTGTCGCCCTCGAGGTGCGGAATGCGGCGTCGCATGAAATCGCGGAACGTCCAGCCGGTCGCATCCGTGTAGCGATCGCCGCGCCGCACGAAATACATCGGCACGTTGTCGAGCAGCCAGCTCACGTAGCGCTCGAAGCCGAAGCTGCGCGACAGGAACAGCGCCGGCGCCCCGCAGCGATCCTCGTCGGTATCGAGCCACGTGTGTGCGCGCGTCGACAGCAGGCCGGTCGGCCGGCCGTCGGAGAACGGCGAATTCGCGAACAGCGCGGTTGCAACGGGCTGCAGCGCGAGCGACACGCGCATCTTGCGCGCCATGTCGCTTTCCGACACGAAATCGAGATTGACCTGCACGGTGCAGGTGCGCTGCATCATGTCAAGCCCGCGCGTGCCGACGCGCGGCATATAGCGCTGCATGATCCCGTAACGCTGCTTCGGCATCCACGGCAGCGCCGCGCGCGCAAGGTGAGGATGAAAACCCAGCGGCGCGCAGCGCAGGCCGAGCGGCTCGCACGCGTCGCGGGCCGCGGCAAGGTGCGCAGCTCGGCGTGCGTGTCGTGCAGCGTGGCGAGCGGCGCGCCCGACAGTTCGAGCTGGCCGGCCGGCTCGAGCGAAATCGCGGCGCCGTCGCGCTGGATCACGCCGACGATCCGTCCGGCATCGACGATCGGCGTCCCGTCGCCTTGCAGCCGCGCGAGCACCGCGGCGATCCCCGACGGCCCGTCGTAAGGCGCGGCTGCATGCGTCGCACGCGCGACGACGAACTTCTCGTGCTCGGTACCGATCCGGAATTGCGCGGCCGGCTTGCAGCCGGCAGCCAGATGATCGGCGAGCTGCTGCTCGGAGACGATCGGCGTATGGTCCGACCCAACGGCATTCGACATCGACACCCTCCACAAGTCACATTGAGCGACCGACCGGCCGGTCGCACGGCGACTATAGCGACGTCGACGCCGGTACTGTACTGGCAGGGGTGATAGGGGCGGGGCAGAGCGGCACTGCGCTATGGCTGCCTGCGCTTCGCGAAGTAGTGCGCGGGCGAATCGCCGAATGCGCGGCGGAACATCGCGATGAAGTTGCTCGGCGTCGCGTAGCCCAGCGCGTCGGCGATGTTGGCGACGCTGTCGCCGTTCGCAAGCCGTTCGAGCGCATGCGTCAGGCGCGCCTGCTGACGCCATTGCGCGAAGCTCGTGCCGGTTTCCGCGACGAACAGCCGGCTCAGCGTGCGGGCGGACAACCCGGCCCATTCGGCCCACGCTTCGAGCGTGCGGCTGTCGTGCGGCTGCCCGAGGATCGCGTTGGCGATGCGCAGCAGCCGCCGGTCGCGCGGCATCGGCAGATGCAGCGGCTCGTGCGGCGCACGGCGCATCTCGTCGAGCAGCACGACGCTGATGCGCGCCTGCTCCATATCGAGCCGATCCTGATCGGCCCACGACACCGCGCGCCGCACGAGCGCGCGCATCAGTTCGGTGATCGCGATCACGCACGGCTGGCCCGGCATCCGCCGGCTCGCGGCAGGCGCGATCACGACGCTCCAGCCGCTCAACGCGCCGCTGATGCTGACCTTGTGCTGCTCGCCCGGCGGAATCCAGCCCGCGCGATGCGGCGGCAGCAGCCACGAACCATGCGGGGTGCGCACGTGCGCGAAACCGCTTTCCACGCAGAACACCTGGCCGCGCAGATGGCTGTGCCAGTCGACCTCGCGGGTGCCGAGCCGGTATGTGTTGCCGCCGTCGTCCTCGCCCCAGACGGCGATCAGCGACGGGCCGTCGTCACGCTCGCTCGGATCGGAGTCGGCGCGCTTCGCGGTGCGCGGTGGAGAAACGTCTCGGATGGGCATGGCCGGAATTCATTATTTTTTGTCTAAACAACATTATCAGCTTTGTCCGGGGGCGTCCAACAATGCGTGTCGTGTTCAAACCGATACGAAGCAGAGGAACGCGATGCATGCAGCACTTGCTCCCTGGACACGCGATGCCGGCGCACTGCGCGTCATGTCGCGAATCGCCGTCGCCGCGGCGCTCGTCGTGCTCGGCGCATGCGCGAGCCGCGACGGGCTCGCGCCGGCCGGCACGCTGCGCGGCGCCGATACGCTCGCCGCATCGCGCAGCCTCGCGCACGCACCGGCCGCCGACTGGCCGGCCGCGGACTGGTGGCGCACGCTGAACGATGCGCAACTGAGTGCGCTGATCGACGAAGCGCTCGCCGGCAACCCCGATCTCGCGACCGCCGATGCGCGCGCACGAGAAGCGCAGGCGCTGGTGATCGAGGCGCAGGCCGCGCGGCTGCCGCACCTCGTCGGCCGCGCGAGCGCGAAGGCCGAGCGGCTGTCCGGCACCCAGTATTCGTCGGCCGAGGGCGGCGGCTTCTTCAGCCACACGCGCGAGATCAATCTCGGCCTGAGCTGGGATCTCGATCTGTGGGGCGGCCGCCGCGCCGCGTGGGAAGCCGCGCTCGGCGAAGCACGCGCCGCGCAGGTCGATGCGCAGGCCGCGCGCGTGCTGCTGTCGGTCAACGTTGCGCGCACCTACGTCAATCTCGCGTACGCATTCGATCAGCAGGACGTCGCACGGGCCGAATACGAACGGGCCGACGAAGCGCTCACGCTCACGCGCCAGCGCGTCACGAAAGGCATCGACAACGTCGCGCAGCAGCGTCAGGCGGAAAGCGAAGTCGCGGCCGCGACGCGCGAGCAGGCCCGCGCCGCGCAGGCGATCGACAGCGCGCGCATCGCGCTCGCGATCCTGCTCGGCGCGGGCCCCGATCGCGGCCTCGCGCTCGTGCGGCCCGCGCCGCTGCCGGCCGACGCGCTCGCGGTGCCGGCCGACCTGCCTGCCGCGCTGCTCGGCCGGCGCGCCGATCTCGTCGCCGCGCGCTGGCGAGTCGAGGCAGCCAGCCGCAACGTCGCGGCCGCTCGTGCGGATTTCCTGCCCAACGTCAGTCTCACCGCGCTGATCGGGCTCGCGACGCGCGGCGGCGCCTCGCTGTTCCAGGCCGCGTCGCGCACCTACAACGCCAGCCCGGCCGTGAGCCTGCCGATCTTCGACGGCGGTGAACGGCGCGGCGTGCTGCGCCGGCGCGACGCGCAATACGACCTCGCGGTCGCCGGCTACAACAAGACGCTGATCGGTGCGATCGGCGAGGTGGCCGACGATCTGCACCGGCTGCATTCGCTGGCCGTGCAGACGGATGCCCAGCAGCGTGCGTTCGACTCCGCCACCGATGCGTGGCGGCTCGCGGACGCGCGCTACCGGGCCGGCGTCGGCAGCTACCTCGACGCGCTCGTCGTGCGCCAGCAACTGCTGGTCGCGAGCCGCGAGGTCGCCGCGCTGCGCGCGCAGCGCGCGGACCAGTCGCTGCAGCTCGCCGCCGCGCTCGGCGGCGGCTTCCGCGCCGAGCCGGACGACGCCAGGCTTGCCGCCACTCCTTCCCAACGTCCTTGACATCGAACCATGAGCAGCGACAACTCCCTGCAAACCCCCGCGCGACCGGCCGCCGCCGATCCCGCCAGCGCCCGCCAGCAGCCGGCGGCCGACCACACCACGACGCCGCGCGCGCCGGGCGGGCCCGATGCCCGCACGCAACCGGCACCGGGCGGTGGCGCGCCCGCGACGCCGCCGCCACCGCCTGCGCGGCGCAAGCATCTGGTGCGCGCGCTGGTTGCCGTGTTCGCGCTCGGCATCATCGGCTGGGGCATCTGGTACGCGATCGTCGGACGCTGGTACGAATCCACCGACAATGCGTACGCGCAAGGCAACGTCGTCGAGCTGACGCCGCAGGTGACGGGCACCGTCGTGTCGATCGACGCGGACGACGGCAACCTCGTACGCGCCGGCACGCCGCTCGTCCGTCTCGACCCGAGCGACGCGCAGATCGCGCTCGCGACCGCGCAGGCCGATCTCGCGGCAACGGTGCGCAAGGTGCGCGGCCTGTACAGCAACGAGCGCGGGCTCGCGAACAGCATCGACGGCGCACGCGCCGAACTCGACACGCGCCGCACCGCGCTCGACAAGGCGAAGGCCGACTACAGCCGCCGCGAGGATCTCGGCCGCACCGGCGCGATTTCACGCGAGGAACTCGCGCATGCACGCGACACGCTGACGTCCGCGCAAAGCGCATACGCGGCGGCGCAGAGCGCGCTGGCGACGTTGAGCGAGCAGCACCAGACGAGCAAGGCGCTGATCGACGACACCGCGGTCGCGTCACACCCGGACGTGCAGGCCGCGGCCGAACGGCTGCGGGCCGCCTACCTTGCGCGTGCGCGCACCGACGTCGTCACGCCCGTCACCGGCTATGTCGCGAAACGCACGGTGCAGGTCGGGCAGCGCGTGTCGCCCGGCGTGCCGCTGCTTGCGATCGTGCCGCTGCGCGAGCTGTGGGTCGACGCGAACTTCACCGAGAAGCAGCTCGAGCACATGCGTATCGGGCAGCCGGTCGAACTGACCGCCGACCTGTACGGCGACGCGGTGCGCTACACCGGCCGCGTGCAGAGCCTGGGCATCGGCACCGGCAGCGCGTTCTCGCTGCTGCCCGCGCAGAACGCGACCGGCAACTGGATCAAGATCGTGCAGCGGCTGCCGGTCCGCATCGAACTGACCGACCCGGCGCAGCTCGACGCGCATCCGCTGCGCATCGGCCTGTCGATGCACGCACGCGTCGACCAGCACGACCGCGGCGGTGCGATGCTGTCGCATCGCGAGCAGCGCGCGCCGGTATTCCACACCGACGTGTACCGCGACGAGCTCGCGCGTGCCGACAGCCTGATCGCCGACGTCATCCATGCGAACCTGCCGGCGGCAGCGCGTGCGGAGGCCGTGCGATGAGCGGCCCGATGGCGGCCGCCGACAGCGGCTTTCGTCCGTCGAGCGTCGGGCTGACGACCTTCGGCCTCGCGCTCGCGGTCTTCATGCAGGTGCTGGACGGCACCGTCGCGAACGTGTCGCTGCCGACGATCGCCGGCAACTTCGGCGTGAGCACGACGCAGAGCGCGTGGGTCGTCACGACGTTCTCGGTCAGCAACGCGATCGCGCTGCCGCTGACCGGGTTTCTCGTCAAGCGCGTCGGGCAGGTGCGGCTGTTCGTGTGGGCGACGCTCGCGTTCACGTTCGCGTCGCTGTTGTGCGGCCTCGCGCAGAACCTGCCGCAGCTCGTCGCGTTCCGCGCGCTGCAGGGCCTGGTCGCGGGGCCGATGATCCCGACCACGCAGGCGCTGATGCTGTCGATCTACCCGCCGCAGCGACGCGGCTTCGCGCTGTCGATGATCGCGATGGTCACCGTCGTCGCGCCGATCGCGGGGCCCGTGTTCGGCGGCTGGGTCACCGAGCATTACGCGTGGCGCTGGGCGTTCCTGATCAACCTGCCGATCGGCGTGTTCGCCGCGATGTGCGTGTTCGCGCAGATGCGTGCGCGCGTCGAGACGACGGTTGCCGCGCGCGTCGACTATGTCGGCCTCGCCGCGCTGATCGTCGGCGTCGGCGCGCTGCAGATCGTGCTCGACAAAGGCAACGAAGCCGACTGGTTCAACTCGACGTTCATCGTCGTGATGTCGGTGGTCGCCGCGTTCGGCATCGCGCTGTTCCTGATCTGGGAGCTCAACGAGCCGAATCCGATCGTGAACCTGCGGCTCTTCGCGCACCGCAACTTCGCGGCCGGCACGCTGACGCTCGTGCTCGCGTATTCGGCATTCTTCGCGGTCAACGTGATCGTGCCGCAGTGGCTGCAGCGCACACTCGGCTACACGGCATTCTGGGCCGGGCTCGCGGTCGCGCCGATGGGCGTGATCCCGGTGCTGATGACGCCGTTCATGGGCAAGTACGCGCCACGCTTCAACATGCGCGTGCTCGTGTGCTGCGCATTCGCGATCCTCGGCACGTCGTCGTTCCTGCGTGCGGGCTTCGTGCCCGACATCGACTTCACGCACATCGCGCTGATCCAGCTGCTGCAGGGCCTCGGCCTCGCGCTGTTCATCATGCCGATCAACAGCATCCTGCTGTCCGACCTGAAGCCGGACGAGATCGCCGCCGGCTCCGGCCTGTCGACGTTCCTGCGCACGCTCGGCGCGAGCTTCGCGGTGTCGATCACGTCGTTCCTGTGGGACCGGCGCGCGATCCTGCATCACGCACAGCTCAGCGAGCACGTGAGCGCGTTCGATCCGGCCGTGCGCGCGGAAGTCGCCCGGCTCGGCGGTGGCGATCCGCAACGCGCGGCCACGCTGCTGAGCAACCTGGTCGACGCACAGGCGTACCAGATCTCGTTCAACGACGTTTCGTTCGCACTCGGCTGCGTGTATCTCGCGGTGATCGCGGTCGTCTGGCTCGCCCGTCCGCCGTTCGGCCCCGGCGCCGCCGCAAAACGATGAAGCGGGCGCAGCGCGGCCCGTTCCGACCCATGCTGGTCATCGCGCGACGTCAGTCCAGCCGCGCCGGATTCCCGGTACCGAATCACTAGTCCATTGAACCGGATGAATTGCACCGGATGCGTCGAGTTGGATCGGAGTACTTCCACTTCAACGGGGCGGCCTGCTTGTTGTATTGGCGGATGTAGCGCATGAGCTTTTTGTC
>NZ_CADFEO010000014.1:0-201306 GCF_902833075.1 Burkholderia sp. BCC0405 | reverse complement strand
ACGCCCGACGAGTTCAAGCAGCGGTATTGTTTAACTGAAGTAACCGAGGCCATTCCCCAAGATTGAAATGGCCCGAAGAAACCAGGCAGGTCAGCGCGACGCGCGCCTGTTTACGAAGTTCTTCGCTGCCGGCCTGCTGGACGAAGGCCACCTCGACATACGGCAACGCGAGATCGTCATCGACCGCACCACCGCGCTTTGCCGGTCCGAATACGAATGGGGTGTGCATGTCTCCGTGTTCTCGGCGGCCGCCGGGTTGACCAGCGAGCAGATTCGCTCGCTGGCCCTCGGCTCGTCCGACGACGCATGCTGGAGCGACGAGGACCGGGGGGCTGATCCGGCTGTGCGACACGCTGCATCGGCATTGCGACATCGACGACGATCTGTGGCACGCGCTGCGCCCGCATTTCAGCGACGAGGTGCTACTCGAATTGCTGATGCTCGCGGGCTTCTACCGGACCGTCAGCTACCTCGCGAACGGGCTGCGCCTGTCGCCGGAAGCGGGCGCCGCACGATTTCCGAGACGTTCGGGCTCGTGCTCGGCGGCCCGATCGCGCGCTACCTGACCCGCAAGCTAAAAACGCCCGGCCTCGACGCACCGCATACGCCCCAAGACCGTGCCAGCGATACATGCGGCTTCGAGCATCCCAAGGAACAGCATTCGATGACGCCGACCGCGTTCATCAAAACGCTCGCGCTGTTCGCGATCGCGCCGTCCGGCGGCACCGCGATCGAGTCGCTGATCCGCGGCACAGCATTCGAGTTGCCGATCCTCGTGCTGCTCGTTGCGCAAACCGCGCTGATGGTCGTCTACGCGATCTTCGCGACCTTCCGCTTGATGGGCTCGAACTACGACGCCGCTGTGCTCGCGGCCGGCCACTGCGGTTTCGGGCTCGGCGCGACTCCGACCGCAATCGCGAACATGCAGGCCGTCACCGCACGCTTCGGGCCATCGCACATGGCCTTCCTGATCGTGCCGATGGTTCGCGCGTTTTTCATCGAAATCGCTAACGCACTCGTGATCAAGCTGTTCCTCGCGCTGCCGATCTACGGGTAATGTAGGCATCCATAATTGATGCTAGCCATGCATTCGTGCGCTTCCGCCATAGACCATGCAGGACGCCTCCGGTTTTCCATGTTATTGGCCGCGGCCTTGTGAAGACCCGTGTCAACTCCCCTGCAGCGCCGCCCTCCTTGTGACGCGTTGTGTGACATCCGGTTTCAGCGGACAATCTCGCCGTAGTGATAAGGTTCCTCTCATTACCAGGCCGTTCGGCGATGTCTGCAAACAACCCCGCGCGACATCGAGTGGCCGTTGTGGATCAGTGCGAAAGGCGCTTCGCGACCCTGAGCGGACTGTCGACATTGCGAGAGGTCAATGGCTTTTCTTGAGTCGGAGCAGACGTTCGTGGATCGATGTCTACCGACAGCCCGCCGGCCTTGGCGAGCAGTGGCCTACGTGATTTCGCACTGAAATCAAGAACGATGAACTTTATGCAGGGTCGTCACTTCTTGTAAGAAAAAATGGTTTGGCAGGCAATATGCACCACCAAACCATTTTAAAAGGGTTCAAACGATTTTTCGTCAACCGATCTTGATTCCTTGTTTATCGCCCTCGAGCGTGATCCCGCAGAACGGTTTCTGGCCCGGTTTCACGGGAGGCTCATACTCCCAGAGGATGACCAGCGCCTTTGTCACGCCAGGATCGGGATCTCCAAATCGATTGGTCGCATAAAAAGTACGTGCGCCTTCCTTGTATTCAGTTCGGATACCGTCGGTGACGTCAATTGTCTTGTTAAGGTAGCCGTAGCTCGCATATACAATTACCACTTCGCGTACCAGTTCACTCATTTTGAGCCTCGTCTTTGATTGCGTTGATCAAATACATCTCGTCATGCACAAGCCCGCCATACTTTCAGAATCAGGTCTCTCGGGTTTTCAGATGACGATTCAAGAATCGGCCAGAAGACCTGGCGGATCAATTACAGGCAATTACACGACTGGCAAATTGGCGGAGGTATCAAGGTGCTTCGTCATACGCAAACCTGCAGGGCAGCACCGCGAACCGAGCAGGCCGCCGCCGGGAGGTCAGCCAGCTGGGCAGCTGCAGTCAAGTGCCGTTCCGTGGCCCGAATCGCCGTATGTCAATGGCAACTTCGGGCAATGACGCGACCGCTACGAACAGGGGTTCGACAACCGCAAACTGGCGCGAAGCCGACGTCCGAGCGGCCAGGCCAGCCTCAAACACGGAAATCATGCTCCCCCTCGGGCTGAGAATGTGGTGCCGACGACCGCGTCGTATCGTTCCTGTCGGCGCCTTCGTCGCAAGCGCCCCCCCGCCTCTGCCGCTAACTTCTCTGCGCCGCGTTCAACCCCGGAGTGTCCACTTATCGTCGCACGACTTGTATTGAAACCGATGGGCCACCTCCGGGTCCGGCTGGCCCACTCGGTCGATTTCCGCTAACTCACCCGCTGCTCGCGTATCGCCTTCGCGGGAATCGCAATGATCATCAAGAGTCCTCCCAAAATTAGGAGAGCGGCAATCACATAGAGACCGAACTTGATTTCCCCCGTCCTGACCTTGACGAACCCAAGCATCCAGGGTGCGAAGACAGCTCCGAACTGGCCTAGGCTGGAGATCAACGCTATCCCGACGGCTGCAGACGTTCTTGAAAGTATGCCGGTGGGGACGGACCAGAAGAGCGGCGAAATCGCTGACATCCCGATGTACGCGATACAAAGCGCGGCGAGGGAGAACGGCAGGCTACCTTGGGAAAGTGTCAACGAGAGAAAGCCAGACGCGGCCACGAACGCGCCGAGAGCGAAGTGCCAACGGCGCTCCAATTTTCGATCCGATCGACGCCCCCACCAGACCATCGCGACGGCTCCGCAGCTGTTGGGAATGAGTGCATACAGACCGATATGCATGATGTCGCTGACACCGACCCCTCTGAGGATGAGTGGCAACCAGAACGCCAGCGTATAACCTCCAGCTAATACGCAAAAATAGATAACGCAAAGCACAATTACGTTCTTGCTCCTAAGAATCTCGCGCCACCCCGTATGGCCAGTACCATCACGCAGCTTCTTGTCATTCTCCAACTCGATGGCGATCAACCTCTTTTCGTCATCCGTCAGCCACGTTGCCTCCGACGGCTTGTCGGTGAGATAGAAGAACGCGACAACAGCTAGCAAAGGGCTCGGAAGGCCCTCCAGCAAGAACATCCACTGCCACCCGCGAAATCCATTCGAATTGTGCAACCCCGTCATGATTGCGGCTGAAAGAGGCCCCGCGATCAACCCGGCGACGATGAGTGTGGTCAACAGTATCGCAATGACGGCCGCGCGTCGTGCAGCAGGATACCAATAGGTAAGGTAAAGAATGACGCCAGGAAAGAAGCCCGCTTCGAAGGCACCAAGGAGGAAGCGGACCGCATAGAAGTGCGCTGGAGTCTGCACAAATGCCATCGCCGCCGAGGCAAACCCCCATAGGAACATGATGCGAGCAATAGTCTTTCGCGCCCCGATCCGCTCGAGCAGGAGGTTGCTCGGAACTTCGAAGAACAGGTAGCCAACGAAGAAGATCCCTGCACCCAGACCGTATGCGGCATCGCTGAGGTCAAGGTCCTGTCGCATCTGCAATTGGGCATACCCGATGTTGATTCGGTCCAGGAACGAGAGCAGATAGCAAAGGAAGAGGAAAGGAATCAGTCGCCAGGTGACCTTGTGGTAGATGGCATCGGACCTGGCCTTCTCGTGGGATACCTGCGCAGTGCCTGGGGAAATCAATTTTGTCTCCATAGCTCAGCCTTTGGTGAATTTGATCTATCAGATCTTTTGACGGGAATCGTTCCCGACACGACGCGGCACATCACGTATCGCTTCATAGCCGCGCAGCTTGTCCACCAGGCTCATCGGGCTCTGGGGGATCTCGTCACCGCGCCAGGCCACGTGCTGGTCGGCGCGGCAAAGTACCAAGCGATGGCGGTACGCGTCGGGCACAGCGACGCCCTCGATGTCCAGCAACTGAAGTGGTACGCCACGCTCCCGTGCCGCGGCCAGCAGCGGCTCCACTGTTGCTTCCCGGTGGAAGCGGAGAAGCGTGTAGTCTGGACCGAAGCGGTCGTACAGCGAACTCCCGTCGGCAAGCCAGAAATGCGGCGCGCGACATCCCGGCACCGTCGAGGCGGTGAAACTGCCCATGGTGTAGGACGGCGGTTCTTCGCCGTCATACTCGATCAGCGGTGAGTCTTCATAGTAGTAGCCAAAATTGAGCCCGGCGCAGCAGAACTGCTGCACGTTGAGGTCGTATGCGGCCCTTCCCACATTGGCACGAACTGCCTCGCCCTCCGGGCCCGCTACCTCGATGTTGTTCGGCACTGCGCCACGCGCAGCGATCATCGCTTGCGCGTGGTTCATCGCGAAGCGCGAGACTTGGTCGGTGATTGGCTGGCGTTCGATCTCATACGCGTCGAGAATCGCGGCGTCGCCCCAGCCCCGCAGGTGCGCGGAAAGGTGCCATGACAAGTTGATCGCGTCGGCAATGCCGGCATTCATGCCGTAGCCCGCATACGGGACCCATAAATGCGAGGCATCCCCGCAGATGAAGACTCGGCGGTCGCGGAACCGATCCGCAACGAGACGACGCCCCACCCAGTCCTCCTTGTTCAGCACCTCGTAGTCGAAATCCCGACCCACGCCGAGGATATTCCGAATGCTCGTGTCGCGGTCCACGGCGTCAAACGACGACTCGTTCGGATTGAGGTGGTTGTGCACCAGCCAGGTTTCGCGGCCATCGATGGCGAAGACTGTGCCGCAGCGCCTGGGATTGACTGAGTAGAAGCACCAGGCGGAGCGGCCTGGGATCATCTCCAGCAGCTTAGGTGCGCGGATAAAGGTGGACTGGACGTTCTGGATCACCGCCGTGCCGGACAGCGTGGCACCAATCTGCTTGCGCACCAAGGAGCTTCCGCCGTCACATCCCACCAGGTACTGGCAACGCGCACGCCATTCCTCGCCGCTGTCTAGCGACTTCAGCCGTACGGTCACGCCCTCGTCGTCCTGATCGAAGCCGATCACCTCCGTGCAGTTGAACAATCGCACTCCCGGCAAGGAATCCGTGTGCTCGAGCAGGATGGGTTCAAGGTAGATTTGGTTGATGCGGTGGGGCGGCTCGGGCGTCGGCCACCACCCGTCGGGACCGCTCGTGTCTGTGTACCGCTCCGCGCGCGAGGGGATCGGCACGCGGGTCAATTCGATGCCAGTGATGCTGGTGCGAAACGCAACGTCATTGGGGTAGTCCGGCGGCAAGCCAGCGTCGCGCAACCGGCCTGCAACGCCGAGCCGGCGGAACTGCTCCATCGTGCGAGCCGAGACATGGTTGCACTTCACGCTGGGCGGCTCCTTGAAGTGGCGCCGCTCCGCGACAATGACACTGACCCCGCGCGATTCCAGGTCCATCGCGAGCGTGAGCCCCACGGGCCCGGCACCGACGATCAGTACGTCGGCAGAGAACTCTTGTTTCATGTCGGCTTTCTCATTCAAGACGGGTGCCGGAGATCTTGACCACCTCGCCCCACTTGGTGATCTCCGACTTGATGAATCGGGCAAACTCGGGCGACGTATTCGGTGAGAGCTCGACGCCCAGCATGCACGCTGCGGCGCGAAGTTCGGAGTCGTTGGGTGTTGTCGTGATGGTCGCGAGCAGCGCGGTTACGACTGGGGCAGGCGTGCCTGCCGGAGCAACGAATCCCGGCCAGCCGGCCGACTCGCAGCCACGCAAGCCGGCCTCCGAGAAGGTGGACACGTCACACAGCGTCACCGCCCTCTCGCTGCCCGTCGCCGCCAGTGCGCGCACCTTGCCCGACTTGATATGGGACAGCGCGGAAGGAGTGCCGACCATGGCCAGCGGCCGGCCGCCCAGCAAGCCCACGATGACCGGGCCAGAACCGCGGTAGGCGACCTCGTTGAACACGGTCTTGGCCATCTGCTTGAAGAACTGCACCGAGTGGTGTATCGCCGTGCCGATGCCCCCATGGCTGATCACCTGCTCGCCCGGTGCCGCCAGCGCAAGCGCGAGCAACTCCGCGAACGTATTGACCGGCAGCGACGGAAGTGCGGCACACACGAGGGGTGTCTGCAGTAATGCCGAGGAGCAGAGCCTCGGACGACAATAGGTCAACAGGTGCACGGGCGACATGTGACCATGTTATTTATTTGCAATACCGATCACAAGTAAAGTTTGATGGACATAAACCCTATATATGACTGGAAGGACCTGAGCCGTCTATCGGGTCTGCAGCAGTCGGGCGCGCAGACTGTGCTTGAGCGAGTCGATGGACTTCGCGATATTGCTGATGTGCGGATCGAGCATGGACCGCATGCGCAGGCCGCGAAGTGTGGCGATCAATAGTCGTGCCTCGCAGGCGGGGTCGACATCGGGGCGGATCTGGCCCGCTTGCTGCCCGGCCTCAATCTGACGAGCCAGCGCCCGGTGCCAACGTGCGCCGATGGCTGCAAACGCGCTGCGGATGTGTGGAGCGGGCCCCAGCGATTCCTGCATCAACATGTAGAACGCGCGGGAGCGTTCGGACGGCGTGTCCATGCCTTCGAGATAGCAGTCGATCTCGCAGAGCAGCGCGTCCATGCCACGCAGACCTTGCAGTCGCGCCAGCAGCGTCTCTCGTTGGTCCGTGGCGATCTTGTTGACCAGTTCTTCCAGCATCTGGTCCTTGCTGCCGTAGCGGTGCTGCACCAAGCCACGGCTGTAGCCAGCTTCGATGCCGATGGATTCGAGCGCGGTACGGGTATAGCCGACTCGGGCGATGAGCCGGATGGCGGCTTCCATCAGGCGACGGTCCGATTCGGCAACGCGTTCGGCCTGTGCGCGGGGCGGTTCGAATCAGCGAGGGCTTCTGGGGGGGCACGTGCGGGGCCTCGTGTGTGGGTGCTGAGCTCACTCGCCCCGCCATGGCCTGAAGAATTCCAGGAAAGCCGAGAGCAGCTGATCGGGTTGCTCCTCGGCTGGGTAGTGACCGCAATCGTCGATGACGAGCACGGTGACATCGTTCGCAAGAGGCATGAGCTGTTGCTCGATACGCTTGCCGATCGACAACGCGCCCGCGAAAGCGAGCACCGGCATGGCAAGTTTCGCCGTCATGCGGCGGCGATTCTGCGGAATCGACTGATCGATCGCGCGGTAATAGTCGAAGCTGGCCTTCAGCGCGCCGGGGACACGGCGAAGCTGTTCCACATAATAGTCGCGCGCGTAGCGAGGGACCGCTTCAGGATGAGCAGCCTTAGAGCTGAACTGATGACCAAAATAAATGTCCTCTCGGCCCACGACCAACGCTTCGTTGATCTCATAAGCGCGGTTAAAGTTGAAGTGCCATAGGCGATCGCTGGGGCGCCGATCATCGCTGATAAGGGGGGGCGAGGGCGCGGTACCTGGAATGAGCGCTTCGCCCAGCGCGATCCGCGTGATGCGGCGTGGCGCGTCGGCGGCCATCGCCCAGCCCGTCCACATCCCGATGTCGTGCCCCGCCATCGCGAAGCGCTCGTGGCCGAGTTCGCTCATCAATGCGAGCAGGTCCGCACTGAGCGTTTCGGAATCGTAGCCATCGGCGGGAATGTCCGATAGGCCGACCCCGCGCGGATCGGCCGCGATGACCGTGTATTCGCGCGCCAAACGCATCATCAGGTAGCGCCACATGAACCAGCTTTGGGGCCATCCACTCAGCAAAAGAAGGGGTGGGCCCTCGCCGCCGATGACAGCGTGTTGAGCGATGCCGTTCGCGTGAATTCGATAGCTTCCAAAGCACTGACGAAACGCGGCCGACAAATTCGGCGCGTCTGCGACCGAGCCGAAGCCCGAAAGCTTTTCATATGACACCAATCGCATTATCAGTTCTCCTTCTCATCGGCCATTGTGCTTCGTGATCGATCGCCACATTGGCGGAAAGAGCGCTCAGGAACTGATCGAGAGGCAATTCTCTTTCGCCAGGGCATCGTCGGCCAGTTTTTGCCCCTTCGCGAAGCGCTCGATGCAGAAGGGGCGCGCGCCGGCATATGGCGTATTCACATTGTGGCGGCGCGGGATTCAGCAGGAAGCAGGCCTCCTCGTCGGTCAGCCCCCAGCTCACGCCCAGGATCGAGCAGCCCAACTTCGCAAGGGCACCTGCCATCACTAGCCATTCCAGGCGCACCTCCATGCTGAGCGCCACGATGTCGCCACGCTCCACACCGACCTGATGCAACGCTTGCGCGACCCAGTTGGCACGCTCGTTTAGGCCCCGCCAGGTTAGGCTGTGCTCCCCTTCGACGCAGGCCAGCACATCAGGGGTTTGGGCAGCCCGGTATCCAATGCTGCCTGGTCGAATCTCGTCGGTCATGTTTCTTCCTACTGGCAAGACATGGCGGTCAGACGCAGGATTATTGCCACCTATCAAACAAGTAATGTATTACTCTAAAGCAGACACCCAAGTTGGGCTCTCAGGATCAGCGGGCGGCACCTCGGCAACGAGCGACATCCCTCCCGACATCGCCACGGGCAGGCCGACTACGCGGCAAAGAGGCTCAACCACCTACGAGGGGACGTCATCCGCCAAGGAAAGGGCCCGGCGCCGTGCGGCGTCGAACTCACGCTCGGTCGCCGCGACGATCTCTGCCAGTGGCTCGATCCGCGCCACGCCGCTGACCGAATGACCGGCGCTCCAGATACCAGACCATCGCCTGGGCGCATCCGGGTCCTTGGCCTGGCTGTACCGCTCCCGCGCCTGGGCGGGCGTGGTGAACTCGTCCAGGTCCCGCGGATCGAGCCCCGCAGCAACGAGCGAAGGCCCCAACATGCTCGTAGGAAGACCGGTGATGGCACGCGTCAGCACTACGTCGTCCGCGGTCGAGCCGAGCAGCATGTTCTTGTAGGGCTGTGATGCCATGCTTTCTTCGGCCGCGATCATCTTCGTGCCCATGTAGGCGAGATCGCACCCAAGCGCCTGCGCGGCAAACAAGGCCGTGCCATCGCTGACGCCGCCTGCCAGAACGATGGGCCCGTCGAAGAAGCTGCGAACCGCCCTGACGAACGCAAATCCATTAAGCCATCCGGTCTGGCCACCGGCTCCGGCCGTCAGGAGGATCAGGCCGTCCGCTCCCACATCGACCGCCTTTTGCGCATGCGTGATCGTCGCGACGTCCGCAAAGACAAGGCAGCCCGCCTCGTGCAGCGGCTCGATGACCGGAGCCGGCGAGCCGACGCTCGTGATGACCATCTCAGCACCGCGCCGGACGATAACCTCGATGTCGCGCCGCAATTTCTCCTCTCCATGCCGAATGACGAGATTGGGACACCACGGCGCAAAACGCCCGTCTCCATCGGACAGTTCCGATTCGATGCGCTCGAGCCATCGGTCAAGCTCGAGCACATCGCCGGCATTTGCCGTGGGGAACGCGCCGATGATGCCGCTGCGACAGGCCGCGATCACCAGATCAGGGCCTGACACTCGCAGCATCGGCGCAGCAATCACCGGCAGCCGAAGCCGCTTCGCAATCCGTTCCGGAAGCTGTCTATTCATAGATGACCTTTCGATTGGAAGATGAGCCCGCCGCCGATCAATCGCCGGCGCAGGATCGAGGTGCCGACAACGGCGGCAGCGCGGCGCCCTGCCAGGCGACACGACTCAAGCAGACGTCCGCCTCGGGCAGCAACCACTACATACCGAAGCGCGCCGCGGCACCTCTGTCGGCGTGTCATGATTCACCGGCGTGCGGCAACGACACTGCGCAGCCAGGCCCAGGCCGGCAGCGTAAAACCGAGGGCACGGGCCAGCAGCCACTCCGAGTCGGCCGCGCGGCCGTTGAGCAAGGCCGTGGTGGTGGAGCACGCGGCGCCGTCCTGCGCTCGCAGCGCCTCCGCAAACTCGGCGGCGGCCTCCGGGGCGCGGTCATGGCATCAGCGTTGAGCAGCGCCAGCATCGAGTCCAGTCGAACCGCGACGTCGTCGAGCACCTTGCGCTGCAGCAGGTCGATGGTCTGGATCTCGTTCTTGCCTTCGTAGATCATCGCGATGCAGTTGTCGCGCACGGCCTGTTCCATGCCGTACTCGTGCACGTAGCTGCCCCAGACCTGCAACGCTTCGTCGGCACCGTGGCACCCGTTGTCGATGAAGAAGGCCTTGACCACCTGCGTCAGCCGACCCACCAACGCATCGGCGGATTCACGCCGGGGCGCCCCCAGTTGGCGGTGCGCTTCATCGGTCAGCATCACGCACCAATAGGCGATGACGCGATCGGCCGGTCGCAGCCCTAGATGCGCACGCGCACATATACGCGTGCGCCGCACCGCGAATGGCACGCTCGACATCACCGAGCTGCGCGTCGAGCACGAGCGGGTCATCCCAAGAAAAGGTTTGGCGCGAGGAAGCGGAACCCATGTCGATCTCCTATTCAGGTTGCGGCGCGTGCAATCACATGCGGACGTGGTCCGGGCCGCCGCCACCTTCGGGCGCAAAGGTCCTTTGTCATGGGGGCTCCTCCTCTTTAGGAGTGGATGAAAGGAAACTGCCCTTGGATCGAGGACATGGTGACCAAGCGTAATATACTTGCTGGCCATCAAGCAAATTATGGATTTCCCTAGAGCAAGCACACAGGTCAGACGCCTAGGATCACCGGACCTCACCCAACAATCGTCCAACCGATGACATCCTCCCTACTCAAGTCCGCGCTGTACCAGGCAGAACTAGTACCCGCCCCGTTACTAGGGTTAAAGTCAAATTTGGTGTACGGGGCATCGGCATGATCAGGCGGCCAGCGATTGCTGAGCCGGTGTGCTGGCAATACCAGTACGCCAGGCATCGCCACGCTCGGCGCCCTGGTGTTGGAGCAATTGCATTCTGGCGAGGCCGCGGCCGAAATGCCGCTCGCCGTGATTGCGCGAGCCGACTGCGATAGCGCTCCCCCCGCACAAACATACCTGACGGAAATCGGCCTCTATCTCGCTGCGCTCTTGACGGGCGCCATGCAACATAGCATCCGGTTTGCGTTCGATTACGCGGCGACTAGGCAAGCGTTCCGAAAGTCGTTGGCAAACCATCAACTCGTCGCGGCGCGATTATCCGACATGCTGATCGCCGCCCAGGGCACCCATCTTTTTCTGCAAGCTGTTAGTGCAGCCCGACCGTCGCCGCCAGTCTTGCTGGTCCGTCAGTTGCTACGACACGTCGCGGCCGAGTCGGTCAACGTCAGTCGTGAATTCGTGCAGCTTTGCGGCGGCCACGGTTATGTTGAAGGCCTCCCGCCAGCAGCCCGCTTCCAGACCAGCCATTGGTTTGCGCAACTCCTGCTGCGGATCGACACAGCGCTCGGCTGCCTCTCGGGGCCACGGGACGCGAACGAGGAGGACGACGTATGAATGGCTGCGCCCCTACGGATGGCACGCTTCAGCCCTCAATGGACAACGCTGCATCAAATGCAACGTCCGCCACTTGCTGGCTACGCGAACCAGGGCCGAACGACATCGACGACATCGTCGCCTGGCTCGCCCAGCCGACCATCAGTCGGTGGTTCGACTTTGGGCTCGGCCGCCAAGCCCTGCCCGCATTGGCGGTGCAAGCGATGGTCCATACCAGACAGCATCGAATACGCGTGTTCGGTTCGGCTGGCTATACAGTGCCGAGCGGTTTGGTCGCCGTCAGTGATGTCACGCACCGCTTCGCGACGGGCTCATTCTGGATCCTTCGCGACCGGTTGCGGCCTATCTGCGTCAATATGGCTTACAACGCTGCGACATACCTCCTTCACGAAGCGTTCGCCCGTGATCGGCTGCGGTGCATCACAGCATGGGCTGTCGAATGCAATGTTCCGTCGCAACGTCTACTCGCACGCGTGGGTTTTCGCCTGATCGGACTGCAACGAGACTGTCATCTCATCGATGGCACGCGCGTCGGGCGGCTCCTTTATGACCTGCTGCCCGAGGATCTCGCGCTACCACGCGCACCATGAATACTCCCGTGATCACGGCACTTGCAAGCTATGTGCCGCGCACAGTCTCAGTCCCTCGTGGGTGCGGAATCGAGCCGACGCGTGGCGCTCCGATACAGTCCGGTTGGCACGCGTGGGTCGCGTCGTGGCAAGCCGATTACGCCCCCCACCCCACAAAGAAAGCGGCTGCCAGAAGCGCTGCAGTCAACGCAGCGGCGGACGAAATTCGTTGTGTGCCTGCCATGCCGCCCTCCTTTCCTACCCACAAAACCCATGTCGCTACCCATGTTTCGTGAGGAAATTGTGGGGGACGCGGCCGGACGTCGCAAGCATGCCGTTACCCACAAAACCCCGAAAAATCATAGGCTTGTGGAATTTCAGAGGAAGTTCAAGGAACGCCGCGGAAGCCCGGCATGGCGGAAGGCAGCAGGAGTCGAACCTACCCGGGGGTGTCTGACACCCCCAACTGGATTTGAAGTCCAGCCGTACCACCGGATACGAATGCCTTCCGTGGGGAAAAGAATCTAAGGAACAGCGAGCGCCTACGCCTGAATACCCGCCCAACCGCTGTCAGGCCGCAGGAAGTGAAGATCGCGGTGGAAGCGAGTATACCCAACCCGGTCGAAGAACTCGAGAATCTGGATCGCGCGCTTGCGGCCGAGCCCCGTCGCGTCGCGGAACGTCGCGGCATCGAGCCCGCCGCCGCGCGACGACGCGAGATGCGCGACGAGTGCCGCCAGCTCACGCATGACGTCCGCGTGATAGAACAGGTCGCGCACGACCTGGTGCACGTCGCCACGCCGCGCGAGCTTGCGCAGCAAGGTGCGCACCGCGTCCTCGGCCGCGCCCGTGTCGCGGGCCAGGTCGCGCACCCACGGCGGGTCGAAGCGCCCCGCGTGGATCAGCGGCAGCAGTTGCCGCGCCAGTGCTTCCTCGCGCGAATCGAGGCTCACCGAATGCGACGGCAGATGCAACCACGGCCCGCTTCGCGCGACTTCGCCGCCGGCCACCAGCGCATCGACGAGCGCGCGCCACAGCGCATCGCCGGCGAGCGGCGCGGCCATCCGCCGCAAGCGTGCGCCGTCGAGCCCCTGCTCGTCGGGCATGCGCTCGTGATACACCCGCAGCGTATCGACCGTCCGCGTCTGCAGCGCACGCCAGTGCGCCCGGCCAATCACCGCGCCGTCGTTCGACGCGGCATCGCGCTGCCCGATCGCCAGCGCGTCTTCCGGCAGCGCCAGCGCATTCGGCGCGAAACCCGTCAGATGGGTGAGCATCGCGCGCGGGATGCCGAGCGGCGCCTGCGCGAGCAGCGCATCGAGACAGCCTTCGTCGAGCCATTCCGCCAGCGCGTCGAGCCACGCGCGGCGCTGAGGCGTCCGACGCTTGCGCGCCGGCCCGAACGGATCGAGCACGCGGCCGCCGCCGATCGTGCGCGTCGCCTGCGGATTGCGGACGATGAACCGGTCGCCCGGCAGCGCAAACACCGGCTCGTCGAATACCAGTTGCACGCGCATCCGCTGGCCGGCCGCGAGCGTATCGCCGTCGAGCAGCGCGACATGCGCGACGCGATGCAGCGTGCCGAGATGCACGTGCAGCGGCGCCCAATGCGTCAGCGTGAGCCCCGCATCCGCGAGCAGCGTCAGGTCGACGTCGAGACGCGGCGACGTCGCGACGAGCCGTGCATCGGCGACGGTATCGCCGCGCTCGACATCGGCCTTGTCGACGCCGGCCAGATTCAGCGCGCAACGCTCGCCCGCGCGGCCGGCCTCGACCGGCCGGTTCTGCGCATGGATGCTGCGCACGCGCGCCGCGCCGCCCGTTCGCACGATCGCGAGCGTGTCGCCGGTCACGACGCGGCCCGAGAACGCCGTACCCGTCACGACGGTGCCCTGCCCCGCGAGCGTAAACACGCGATCGACCGCGAGCCGGAACAGCCCGTCGTCGCGTCGGGCGCGCCACGCGATCGCCGCGTCCGCCAGATAACGCTTCAACGCGGCGACGCCCGGATCGTCCACAGCCGTCGCACGCGTTTCGAAAATCGGCACGCCGGCCAGCGTCGAGTCGTTCAACCACGTGACGATCTCGTCGCGCACTTCGGCCACGCGCGCAGCGTCGACGCGATCGCACTTCGTCAGCGCGACGGCGCCGTGCGTGACGCCAAGCAGTTGCAGGATCGCGAGATGCTCACGCGTCTGCGGCATCACGCCGTCGTCGGCGGCGATCACGAGCAGCGCGAAGTCGATCCCGCATGCGCCGGCCGCCATCGTATGAATCAGCTTCTCGTGACCCGGCACGTCGATCAGGCCAAGCACGTCGCCATTGTCGAGCGGCGTATACGCATAACCGAGTTCGATCGAGATGCCACGCGCCTTTTCTTCTTTCAGGCGATCGGTGTCGACACCCGTCAGCGCGCGCGCCAGCGTCGTCTTGCCGTGATCGATGTGTCCGGCGGTACCGACGATCATGCAGCGGCCCCCGCGAGCCGCACGCATTGCGCGACGAACGCCGCCTCGTCGGCGGCTTCGAGGCAGCGCAGGTCGAGCCGCAGCGCCTGGTCGGCGACGCGGCCGATCACCGGGCGCGGCCATTCGCGCAGCCGCTTCTCGAGTTGCGCCAGCGCACGGCCACCGCGCTTGCCGTCCGCCGTGCGCACGACGAGCCCGGCGCTCGGCAACTGGTCGACCGGCAGCGCGCCGCTGCCGATCTGGCTGAACATCGGTTCGACCGTCACGTCGAAACCGCCGCCGAGCGCGGCCTGCAGCGCCGGACGCACACGTTCGGCAGCCTCGGCGATCTCGCGCTGCGGGCGCGTCAGCAGCCGCAGCGTCGTGAGCCGGTCACGCAGGAACTCGGGCGACTGGTAAAGGCGCAGCACGGGTTCGAGCGCCGCGAGCGTCAGCTTGCCGACGCGCAGCGCGCGCTTGAGCGGATGTTTCTTGATCTTCGCGATCAGCGCGCGATCGCCGACGATCAGGCCGGCCTGCGGCCCGCCGAGCAGCTTGTCGCCGCTGAACGTGACAACGTTTGCGCCGGCGGCAACGGTTTCCTGCACGGTCGTCTCGTGCGGCAGGCCCCATTGCGACAGGTCGGCGAGCGTGCCGCTGCCGAGATCGACGGCAACCGGCAGCCCATGCTCGCGCGCAAGCGGCGCGAGTTCGGCGAGCGTCGCTTCCTTCGTGAAACCGCTGATCGCGTAGTTGCTGCAGTGCACCTTCATCAGCAGCGCGGTGCGCGGGCCGATTGCGTCCGCGTAGTCGCGCAGATGGGTGCGGTTGGTCGTGCCGACTTCGCGCAGCCTGGCGCCCGCGCGGCTCATGATGTCGGGAATGCGGAATGCGCCGCCGATCTCGACCAGCTCGCCGCGCGACACGACGACTTCCCGCTTCGTCGCAAGCGCCGACAGCGCCAGCAGCACGGCCGCCGCGTTGTTGTTGACGACGGTCGCGGCTTCCGCGCCCGTCAGTTCGCACAGCAGATCGTCGATCAGGTCGTCGCGATCGCCGCGGCGGCCCGTGGCGAGGTCGAATTCGAGGTTGACCGGCCGCGTCAGCACGTCGACCACCGCGCGCACCGCGTCGTCGGGCAACAGCGCGCGCCCGAGGTTCGTGTGCAGCACGGTGCCGGTCAGGTTGAACACGGCGCGCACCGCGCCCGCGCTCTGCGCGGCCAGCATGCGCTCGACCGCCGCGGCGATGCGCGGCTCGTCGAGCGGTTCGGCCGCAGCCGGATCGTGCTGCGCGGCGGTACGCCAGCGTTCGAGCTCGGCACGTACGGCGTTCAGCACGCGCGTGCGGCCGTAGTCCGCGATGAGCGGTTGCAGCGGTGCCGACGACAGCACACGCTCGACAGACGGCACGCGCGCCAGCACCGCATTCAGTTCATTCACACCCGGTTCGGTCACGTCGTTGTGGCTCCAGTCTCATGCTTCGCAGTGGGCCTGCGCCGGTGCTCGCGCACCGCCTCGGCCCCTGCCGTCAATTCGCGTCCCGCGAGACGTCCGGCCACAGCAGCGGGTTCGGCGAACTGCGCTGGTAGCCGGCCTCGTTCATCAGCAGGTCGAGCGTGAGACTCGCGAGATCGTCCGCCAGCGGCTCGAACTCGTAGTCCTTCTCCTGATAGCCGATCTTGCGGTAGGTCTTGCACTCGTCGCACGACTCTGCCTTGACGGCTTCGCTGCCGCCCTCGATCCCGTGATATGCGATGCCCTTCGTCGAATCGCAGTGCGAGCACTTCGTGCGCACCATGTGCCACTCTGTCGTGCACAGCCCGCATTGCAGGAAACGGTAGCCCTGGTACTGGCCGCCGACCCGCACGACGCTCGCGACCGGATGCGTGCCGCACACGGGGCACAGCCCCGGCTGGTCGAGATACGGGACGTCGGCCGGCGCAACGCGGCTTGCGAGGTCCGTCCAGACGACCTGCAGCGCGGCCATCAGGAACGGCGCGGTAGCCGGGTCGACTTCGGCGAAACGCAGCGCGAGGATCGCGTCGGCTTGCGCGTCGAGTTCGGCGGGCGCCATCAGGCGCAGCCGGTCGAGCAGCTTCGCGAGCTGCGGGTTGACAAGCCCCGCGCCTTCGACGCGGTCGAGCAGTTCGTACAGCACGGCACGCCAGCGCGGATCGCGCTCGCCGTCGAGCGCCGGCACGAGCGGCATCGAATGCTGCTGCGCACGCGCGATCGCTTCCTTCGACGGCAGCGGCAGCTCGAGCGTTTGCAGTGTCGCGTGCTGCGCATCGGCGACGGTGGCCATCAGCCTCAGGTAGCCGCTGATCGGGTTCAGGTCGGCCAGCTTGCGCAGCCGCGCGGCGCGCGCCGAGAACGCGGTGGCGCGCTCCGGCAGGCGAAAGCGTGGGATGGCCGAATGATCGAGTGCCGAGATCTCGGTCGGTTCGAGAATGCGTTGTGTCACAGATATGTCTTCCAAATAAACAAGCGCCGACAAGTCGGCGCTTCAGGCGGTTCCGACGGCTGACGGGCCAGCCCGCCGCGATCGGCGAGCCGCCCCGCTCCGGTGCGTTATTTCACGCTTTCACGGAACCACTTCGGGTGATGCTTGCGAGCCCAGCCCAGCGTGACGGTGCCGCGCACCATCGCGCCGATCGAGCCCTTCACCCACAACGCCGCGTAAATGTGCACGATGATGCTCGCGATCAGCACGAAGGCCGCCACGGCATGCACGACAGCGGCCGCGCGGATCACCCCGATCGGGAAGTAGAACGAGAAGTAGCGCCGCCAGATCACGACTCCCGACAGCAGGAGCAGCAACAGGCACGCCACCAGCGTAAAGAATAGCAGCTTCTGTCCGGCGTTATAGCGCCCGACAGGCGGCAGCTTGTCTTCCTGGTTGGTCAGCACGTCGCCGATCTGCTTGAGCCACTGCCGGTCGTCCGCGTCGAGCGCGTTGTGATGCCAGAAGCGCACCACCAGGATCGCGAACGACACGAACATCACGAGGCCGACGAACGGATGCAGGATCCGCGTCCACTGGCCGCCGCCGAACAGCGCGGTCAGCCAGAACATCGACGGATGGAACAGCGCGAGCCCCGACAGCGCGAGCAGCACGAACGTGATCGCGGTGATCCAGTGGTTCGTGCGCTCGTTCGCCGAGTAGCGGACGATCAGGTTGGGGTCGTCGTGCTTCATTTCGCGTCCTCCTTGATGCGCCGCGCCTCGTCGCGCGCGGCCGCTTCCTCTTCGTCGCTCACCTCGTTCGGACCGACCCGGACATAGTGGAAGAACCCGGCGAGCGCGGTCAGCGCGATGCCCGCGACCGCGAGCGGCTTCGCGATGCCCTTCCACAGCTTCACCATCGGGCTGATCGACGGGTTGTCGGGCAGCCCGTGGTACAGCGACGGTTGATCGGCATGGTGCAGCACGTACATCACGTGCGTGCCGCCGACGCCCTGCGGGTCGTACAGCCCCGCATGCTCGAAGCCCCGCTCCTTCAGGTCCTCGATCCGCTCGGCCGCATGCTGCTTCATGTCCTCCTTGGTGCCGAACACGATCGCGCCGGTCGGGCAGGTCTTCACGCAGGCCGGTTCCTGGCCGACCGCGACGCGGTCGGAACAGAGCGTGCACTTGTAGGCGCGATGATCCTTCTTCGAGATCCGCGGAACGTTGAACGGGCAGCCGGTCACGCAATAGCCGCAACCGATGCAGTTCTCCTCGTGGAAATCGACGATCCCGTTGTTGTACTGCACGATCGCGCCCGGCGACGGACACGCCTTCAGGCAGCCCGGATCCTCGCAGTGCATGCAGCCGTCCTTGCGGATCAGCCACTCGAGGTCGCCCGCCGGGTTCTCGTATTCGGAGAACCGCATCACCGTCCACGAATGCTCGGTCAGGTCGGCCGGGTTGTCGTACACGCCGACGTTGGTGCCGATTTCGTCGCGCAGGTCGTTCCACTCCATGCATGCGGTCTGGCATGCCTTGCAGCCGATGCACTTCGATACGTCGATCAGCTTCGCGACACTCCCGGTCACCGGTTCGCGCACCGTGGGCGGTGGCGTCGTGGTGGCCGAGACGCGCTTGATATCCAGCGATTGCAATGCCATCTCTTCCCCCTTACGCCTTTTCGACCTTCACCAGGAACGACTTGAATTCCGGTGTATAGGAGTTGCCGTCACCCACGGACGGAGTCAGGGTATTGGCGAGATAGCCGGGCTTCGTCAGACCCTTGAAGCCCCAGTGCAACGGGACGCCGACCGTCTGGACCTTCTTGCCGTCGACCGTCAGCGGCTTGATCCGCTTCGTGACGAGGGCAACCGCGACGATGTAGCCGCGCTTGGACGACACCTTCACCCGCTCGCCGTGCGCGACGCCGACTTCCTTCGCGAGGTCTTCGCCGATCTCGACGAATTGCTCGGGCTGGATGATCGAGTTCAGCCGCGCATGCTTGGTCCAGTAGTGGAAGTGCTCGGTCAGCCGGTACGTCGTCGCCACGTGCGGGAAGTCCGCCACCTTGCCGAACGACGCGCGGTCGTCCGGGAACACGCGGGCCGCCGGGTTGTTCAGCGCCTGCGGGTTGTTCGGGTGCAGCGGGTTCGCGTCGAGCGGCGTCTCGAACGGCTCGTAGTGCTCGGGGAACGGGCCTTCGTTCATCCCCGCGCGGGCGAAGAAGCGCGCGACGCCCTCCGGGTTCATGATGAACGGCCCCATCCCGTTTTCGGGGGGTTCGTCCGCCTTGAAGTCCGGGATATCGGGGCCCGCCCACGCCTTGCCGTTCCAGCCGATCAGCTTGCGGGTCGGGTCGAACGGCTTGCCGCTCACGTCGCACGACGCGCGGTTGTACAGGATTCGCCGGTTCGCCGGCCACGCCCACGCCCAATTCAGCGTCTGGCCGATGCCGGTCGGATCCGAGTTGTCGCGCCGCCCCATCTGGTTGCCGGCCTGGGTCCATGCCCCGCAGAAAATCCAGCAGCCGCTCGCGGTCGTGCCGTCGTCCTTCAGTTGCGCGAACCCGGCGAGTTGCTCGCCCTTCTTCACGAGCGTCTTCGTCGGATCCTTCGGATCGGGCAGATCGGCGAGCGCCCGCCCGTTGAACTCCATCGCGAGCTCCTGGGGCGTCGGGCTTTCCGGGTTCGCGTACGGCCAGCTCAGGTTCACGATCGGATCCGGATACTTGCCGCCGTCCGCCTGGTACATCTTGCGCATGCGCAGGAACAGGCCCGACATGATCTCGAGGTCGCTCTTCGCTTCGCCCGGCGGCTCCGCGCCCTTCCAGTGCCATTGCAGCACGCGGCTCGAGCTCACGAGCGAGCCGTCTTCCTCCGCGAAGCACGTCGTGGGCAAACGGAACACCTCGGTCTGGATCGTCGACGCATCGACGTCGTTGTAGTCGCCGTGATGCTTCCAGAACTCGGAGGTCTCGGTCGCGAGCGGATCCATGATCACGAGCCACTTGAGCTTCGCGAGCCCCGCGGCCGTCTTCACCTTCGATGGCGCCGCCGCGAGCGGGTTGAAGCCCTGGCAGATGTAGCCGTTCATCTTGCCGGCATTCATCAGCTCGATCGCCTGCAACAGGTCGTACTGCTTGTCCAGCTTCGGCAGGTAGTCGTAGGCCCAGTTGTTCTCGGCCGTGGCGGCATCGCCCCACCACGCCTTCATGAAGCTGACGTGGAACGCCTTGTAGTTCTTCCAGTAGCTCAACTGGTTCGGCCGCAGCGGCTCCTGCGCGCGCTTCTTGATGTAGCCGTCGAAATCCTGCTCGGCCTGCATCGGCAGCGTCATGTAGCCCGGCAGCAGGTTCGACATCAGCCCGAGGTCGGTCAGCCCCTGGATGTTCGAGTGGCCGCGCAGCGCGTTCATCCCGCCGCCGGCGATGCCGATGTTGCCGAGCAGCAGCTGCACCATCGCGCCGGTGCGGATCATCTGCGCGCCGACCGAGTGGTGCGTCCAGCCGAGCGCGTACAGGATCGTGCCGGCCCGGCCGGGAACGGCCGTGGTCGCGAGCATCTCGCACACCTTGAGGAATTTCTCCTTCGGCGTGCCGCACGTCTGCTGGACCATGTCCGGCGTATAGCGCGCGTAGTGCTGCTTCAGCAGGTTGTACACGCAACGCGGATGCTGCAGCGTCGGGTCGACTTTCACAAAGCCATCGTCGCCGCGCTCGTAATCCCAGCTCGATTTGTCCGGGTACGCGTGCTTCTGGGCGTCGTAGCCGGAATAGATGCCGTCGTTGAACGCGAAATCCTCGCGCACGATGAACGAAAAGTCCGTGTAGTTCTTCACGTACTCATGCTGGATCTTGTCGTTCGTCAGCAGATAGTTGATGACGCCGCCCAGGAAGACGATGTCGGTGCCGGTGCGGATCGGCGCGTAGTAGTCGGCCACCGAGGCCGTACGCGTGAAGCGCGGGTCGACGACGATCAGCCGCGCCTTGCGGTGCGCCTTCGCCTCCGTTACCCACTTGAAACCGCACGGATGGGCCTCGGCTGCATTGCCGCCCATCACGAGAATCACGTCCGCGTTCTTGATGTCGACCCAATGGTTCGTCATCGCTCCACGGCCAAACGTCGGGGCAAGACCTGCCACCGTCGGGCCATGTCAGACACGCGCCTGATTGTCGAATGCGAGCATCCCGAGACTGCGGACGGTCTTGTGCGTCAGGTAGCCGACCTCGTTGCTGCCCGCCGACGCGGCCAGCATGCCGGTGGTCAGCCAGCGGTTGACCTTCGCACCGTCGTCCGCCGTCTCGACGAAGTTCGCGTCGCGGTCGGCCTTCATCCGCTTCGCGATGCGGTCGAGCGCGTCATTCCACGAGATCGGTTCCCACTTGTCCGAACCGGGCGCCCGATACTCGGGGTGCGTCAGGCGGCTCGGGCTGTGGATGAAATCGATCAGGCTCGCGCCCTTCGGGCACAGCGTGCCGCGATTGACGGGATGGTCGGGATCGCCTTCGATATGGATGATGCTCGGCTGGGCGTTCTTCGCGCCGTCTCCGAGGCTGTACATCAGGATGCCGCAACCCACTGAACAGTAAGGACAGGTGTTGCGTGTTTCGACTGTGCGCGCCAGCTTGTACTGTCGGACTTCGGCGAGCGCTTCGGATGGCGAGAAGCCCATCAGGGCTAGACTCGATCCGGCAAGCGACGTAGCCGTCACCTTCAGGAACTGGCGCCGGGACATTTGTAGCATGGCAGGTCTCGGCGTTATTGTGGGGGTGGGGAAACTGAAAGGAATTATAGACAGTCCACGCAACTATGTTCGATTCTTCGGATCAATTCTGAATTGTCCGATTACCAACGGTGACCGCCGCACGGCATCTCGACCGATATTTCATGAAACGACAGATCACCACCGAGGCGACCCGTCTCGCCCAACAGCAGGCCAACTGGGCCCTCACCGCGTTCAAGCGCTTCTCGTCCGACCGCTGCTCCGCGATGGCCGCGGGCATCGCGTTCTTCTCGGCATTCTCGCTTGCGCCGATGCTCGTGATGGTGATCGCGGTCGCCGGCTGGTTCTACGGCGACGACGCCGCGCGCGGCCAGGTGTTCGAACAGGCGCACCAGCTGATCGGGGACGACGCGGCGGCCAGCATCCAGACGATCGTGCAGAACGCGCATCGCGCAGGCGAGCGCGGCGGGCTCGCGACACTGATCTCGTTCGCCGCGCTCGCGATCGGCGCGTCGGCCACCTTCGCGTCGCTCAGCGCCGCGCTCAGCGTGATCTGGCCGGCCACCGAAAACCGCTGGTCGAGCATGCTTGGGCTGGTGCGCGTGCGGCTGATCTCGTTCGGGCTCGTGCTCGGCGTCGCGTTCCTCCTGATCGTGTCGCTCGTGCTGGACACCGCGATCACGTTCATCGGCACCTGGCTGCTGGGCAATTCGCCGTATGTCGTCGTCACGAACCTCGTGCAGTTCTTCGTCGGCATCGCGGTGCTCGCGGCCGCATTCGCCGCGCTGATGAAGTTCCTGCCGGACGCGCGCGTCGCGTGGCGCGACGCCGCGGTCGGCGGCGTCGTGTCCGCGATCCTGTTCTCCGGCGGCAAGAAGCTGTTCGCGCTGTACCTCGCGCATGCGGGCACGGCCAGTGCGTTCGGCGCAGCCGGATCGTTCGCGGTCCTGTTGATGTGGTTGTACTTCTCCGCGATCGTGCTGCTGCTCGGCGCGGAATTCGCGGCGGCCCGCGGCAACGCGCATCGGCTTGCCGGGACCGCCGCACCGGCCGCTTCCGCGCAAACCGATCGCCCCGCCGATCGCTTGCGCGACGACTGATTCGCCGCTTTCGCCACACCGTCGCACGACCCCGCACACCTGCTCGCGTCGATGCAACCACGCTGTCCGCCGCGCATTCGAGCGGCGTTGACACGTTCGTTGCATACCGTGATTTCACTGCCGCAACCGCAAACGTTTGCAATCCTCCGTTTTGGCGCGCCAACGGGCCAAAACGGGGGGCCTGCCGCGATGCGCGTCAACTCCTGGAACAATCGCGCCGCAGCAACTGTCAACTATTTCAAAAACAGGAACAGTTGTTGATGTGCTTGATATATATAGACTTTTTCCCGCTGTTACCTTTTCGAGACACTTTATTTTTTAAGCTTTCTTGCGTCTACGGCACTGAGCTATTCTCCAATCCGCAACAAATAACGATGAATCACTTGCGTGGAGAAACTCAACGATGAAGAAACTTGCTCTCTCGACCCTCTCGCTCGCCCTGCTGGGCGCCGCCGGTGCTGCTCACGCTCAATCGAGCGTCACGCTGTACGGCGTGCTCGATACGTCGATCGCCTACGTGCATGGCAATGACGGCCAGGCCAACAACATGTGGCAAATGCTGTCGGGCAACCTGCAGGGTAGCCGCTGGGGCCTGAAGGGTGCCGAAGACCTGGGCGGTGGCCTGAAGGCAATCTTCCAGATTGAAAACGGCTTCAACCCGGGTACGGGCAAGCTGAGCGCATCCAACACGATTTTCAACCGCCAGGCATACGTCGGTCTGCAAAGCAACCAGTACGGCACGCTGACGCTCGGCCGCCAGTACGACCCGGTGGTCGACCTGGTTCAGGCAGTCACGGCTGACAACTATTTCGGCAGCTTCTTCGCGACCCCGGGCGACGTCGACAACAACGACAACAGCCTGCGCGTCAGCAACGCGGTCAAGTACACGTCGGCGGTCTACTCCGGCTTCCAGTTCGAAGCGATGTACGGCCTTAGCGGCATCGCCGGCAAGCCGGGCCAAGGTCAAACGTGGTCGGCGGCTGCCGCCTACAACAACGGCCCGATCGGTATCGCAGCCGGCTACTTCTACGCGAACAACCCGTCGCCGACGAACGGCACGACGCGTTCGGGCTGGGGCTCGACGACGGCTGACAACATCGTCGACGGCCCGATCAACTCGGGTTACGTGACGGCGAAGTCGATCGGCATCGCGCAGGTCGCAGGCCAGTACGCGATCGGCCCGGTCACGCTCGGCCTCGGCTACAGCAACGCGCAATACAAGCCGGACGCCTACTCGGGCTTCACGTCGACCGAGAAATACAACACGGGCCGTGGCTTCGTGACGTATCAAGTCACGCCGCCGCTGCTGCTGGGTCTCGGCTACTCGTACACGAAGGCGAGCGGCGACACGGACGCGAAGTACCACCAGGTTTCGCTGGGTGGCGACTATTCGCTGTCGAAGCGCACGGACGTCTACCTGGTCGGTGCATACCAGCACGCGAGCGGCACGCAACGCGTAAGCGCAACGGTTACCCAGGACGCACAGGCATCGATCGGCTCGTACGGCTACGCCGGCACGAAGTCGCAGGAAATGGTCGCTCTCGGCCTGCGCCACAAGTTCTAAAAACGACGTACCCGGCGTGCATGGCGTCTCCGACGCCTTGCCGCCGAACTGGAAAGCCAGTCATCGGTTTCGGCCGTGGCTGGCTTTTTTTTCGTCCGTCGCCGGCGGGCCGGCACGGCCCGCTCCCGCCGACGGCCGATACCCGGGCACCCGAGGCACGTCGGCCGGCCGGCAGCGGCGCCTGGTGGCTGCAATACGCCGGAAACGCGATGTCCTGACGCAGGGATCTCTCGCCGCGTGCGCGCCGGACGACTACCATCCGCACTGTCGGTGCCACGGAACCGGTGCGACGGCCGTTCGCCCCGGCGTGTCGATCTCGGCGGTCTTCATCCGTCGTATCGAGGTCGGCACGCGATTTGCGCCCCGGCCAATACGGACAGGAGATACGCCATGACGATTCAGAAGATCACGCCCTTCCTCTGGTACGCGGCGGAAGCCGAAGAAGCCGCAGCCTTCTATGCGGGAATCTTTCCGGACTCGCGCATCGTGCGCGTCACGGCGGTGCCCGGCACCGACGGCACGCGGATGGTCGAGTTCGAACTGTTCGGGCAGCCGTTCTTCGCGATGAGCCACCCGCGCACCGACACGTTCAACCACGCGATCTCGCTGCTGGTCAGTTGTGCCGACCAGGCGGAGCTCGACCGCTACTGGAACGCCCTGCTCGACAACGGCGGCACGGCCGACGCCTGCGGATGGCTGAGAGACCGCTACGGCGTCTCGTGGCAGATCGTTCCGGAAGCGCTGATCCCGATGATGTCCGACCGGGATACCGTCAAGGCCGCGCGCGTGGCCGCCGCGATGATGCAGATGGTCAAGCTCGACGACGCCGCGCTGAAAGCCGCCTATGCCGGTACGGCGGGCTGACGAAGCAGCACGCCGCACAGCACGTGCGCGATGACGCGCCGGGTCGCCGCCAGGCATCCGGCTCGACGCTGCCGGCTTCGAGGTCGCCGCGCAGCCACTCGCCGAATGCAGTTCGCGCCGCGCCGGGTGACGCCACGGCACGACTTCGTCGTGCGCGACGACGGTCACTTCCAGTGCGCGCGTGCCGTCGGCGCGACCGGGCGGCGCCGACACGGCGAGCAGGTCGAGCATCAACGCGCGCCGCGTCGATTCATCGGGCCGGGCCGATACCGTCACCAGCAAGTCAATGTCGCTGCGCGGTTTCAGCCCGCCGTCGAGCGCCGATCCGAACAGGCGGATCGCCTTCAGCGTCGCGCCGAGATGCCGCTCGATCGCATCGCACGCCGCGGCGGCCTGGGCCGCGATCTCGTCGGGAATGGTTTCGGTCACGATGCGCGTACCTCGCGATGCGCACGCAACCGGCCCAACCGGCGCAGCGAGCGCAACGGGCAACGGCGGATCCGCTGCAAGCGCGCAAGCGGATTGCCGTTCGTCATCGCGCGTGCGCGGCGCGTCTTCCGTCGCACGTCACGCGTCGAACCGGTCCTTCCGCCATATCGCGGCTTCGCTGCCGCGCGATTGGCGCAGCGCAATAAAAATCCCCGCACGCTTTCGCGTACGGGGATCGTCGGACATCGCAACGGCTGCCGACATGCATTCGGCAACCGCTGCGCGGCATTACGCTGCCGCGTCCTTCAGCTTCTTGAGCGCACGTGCCTTCACGCGCACGCTGGCCGGCTTCGCCGGGAACCAACGCTCTTCGCCCGTGAACGGATCCTTGCCGAAGCGCTTCTTCTTCGCCGGCACGACTTGTGCCGTGATCTTCAGCAGACCCGGCAGCGTGAACTCGCCCGCGCCCTTCTTGTGGACCGAGCCCAGCACGACGTTCTCGAGTGCGACGAGCACTGCCTTGACCGCCTTCACTTCGACAGCTGCGCGCTCAGCGATGTGCGTTGCGAGCGATGCCTTCGTGAACTTGTCTTTCAGCGGCGTCGGAGCGGCCGGTGCCGCCTTCGCGACAACTTTCTTGGCCACTACTTTCTTCGCGGGCGCAGCCTTTTTGGCAGCCACTTTCTTGGTGGCCGGTGCGGCAGCCTTCTTGGCCACCTTTTTTGCGGAAGTCGCCATGTTTCTCCTACCAGGTGTGGTCGTTGGATACACGAAGCGTGCAACGCGCGCGCTTCAACGCCGGATTCTACAAGCGCCTTGACGCTTCGTGCAGTACTTTTATGCGTTTTCGCGGGGTTTCCCGCAGGTTTTTTTACATGCGACCGATTTCATCGACGCTCCAGCATCAAAAAACACCTTCACGTAGGCACCCGAACGCGAATTACGTTCGATATTTGCGCACCTATACTGGGCTCGCTCAATGCCCGGATGCCGCCATGCGCGAAGCCAGATACGTCAAAGGACTCGACGGCCTGCGAGCCCTCGCCGTCATCCTCGTTTTCCTGTCCCACAAGGGCCACGTCCTTGCCGTCGACGTCGGCAAGCTGGGCGTGTGGACGTTTTTCCTCATCAGCGGATTCCTGATCGTCGGCGAGCTGCATCGCAACCGCCAGGCGGTCGAGTGCGGCGCCATGACGCGCCGCCATGCGCTCGCGCTGTTCCTCGCGAAACGCGCGCTGCGGATCTTCCCCGTCTATTACCTGCTGCTCGCCGCGCTCGCGATCGCGCACGCGCTGTTCTACCAGCGCGGCGTCAATCTCGGGCTCGCGTGGCACGCGGCGTTCCTGTCGAATTACTGGATCGGCGTCGTCAAGGACGGCTGGCCGGGCTCCACGTCGCACTTCTGGAGCCTCGCGGTTGAACAGCAGTTCTATCTGATCGCGCCGCTCGCGCTGCTCGCGGTGCCGGCCGCGCGACACGTCGCGCTCGGCATCGCGGCCGTCGTGCTGGCCGCGCTCGCGCATCTCGCGCTCTCCCTGTGCGACGCGTCGCCGGTGCTGATCTACGCATTTTCGCCGTGGAATTTCGCGCTGATCGCGCTCGGCGGCGTCGGCGCGATCGCGCTCGCCGATCGCGGTGCAACCGCCGTGCGCCGCGTTCCGCCCGGCTGGCTCGGCGCGGCTGGCGTGCTGTTCTTCCTCGTGCTGCCCGCCTGCACGGCCTTGCCCGGCGCGATCGCGGGGCTCGCGGATCTCGGCCTGTCCGCCTCGCTCGGCGCGCTGCTGCTGTGGATCGTCAGCGAACCCGAGCATCCGGTCGTGGCGCTGCTCGACTGGGCGCCGCTCGCCTATCTCGGCACGATCAGCTACGGCTTCTACCTGTTCCACAACCTGATTCCGGCGCGTTTCGGCGTGCTGCCTGCGCACGTCGCGCACGTGGCCATACCGGAAATCGTCCGCGACACGCTACCCGAGATGCTGCAGTTCGCGCTCGCCGTGCTGCTCGCGCACCTGTCCTGGCGCTATCTCGAAAAGCGGCTGCTCGATTTCAAGAAGCCGGTCGCCGCGATGCTGGCCCGGCATTTCGTCGCGCGGCCGAGCACGTCGGCACGTTGAACGCCGCACGGAATGCGGCAACGACTGAACGTGGAAACCGCGATTCAGGCCACAACCGGGAGCCGATACCCGGTGAGCGAGGTGTCGCCGCGTCGCTTCAGCGACCGGCGCCGGTCGAGCCGGCGCGGTCACACACGTCGATGGACATCGCGCTTCCGAATCGCCGCAGCGGTCACCCGGTCGCCCGCTGCGGCACCGGTTTCAGGCGTGACGGCCGTTCTTGTCGAAGCGCCCCGCTCCGCACGCGGCGCCGCCCACGAAGCCAGTCCGCCACGACACACACGCCGACGGCGCGCACCACGATCGCGCAACCGCGCACCTGTCCATGCAAAAAAGCCCCGGCGCGCGAGCGGCCGGGGCCAACGGAACAACCACCACCTGAAACAATGGAGCGCGCGGCTGCCTAGGCGACAGCAGCCAGCGCGGGCAAGCAGGTACGCAGGTAGGCCTCGAATTCGCGGCTCACTTCCGGATGCTGGAGCGCAAGCTCGACGGTAGCCTTGAGATAGCCGATCTTGCTGCCGCAGTCGAAGCGCGTGCCGTAGTAGCGATACGCGAGCACCTGCTCGTTCGCGAGCAGCGACTGGACCGCATCGGTCAGCTGCAGCTCGCCGCCGGCGCCCGGCCTGAGCTTGCGCAGGTGATCGAAGATCGTCGGCATGAACACGTAGCGGCCGACCACGCCGAGATTCGACGGCGCATCTTCCGGCGCCGGCTTCTCGATGATGCCCGACAGCTTGATGATGTCCTCTTCCCATTCGCGGCCTTCGACGACGCCGTACGAGCGGCTGTCGTCGCGTGCGATCGTCTCGACCCCGATCACCGAGCTGTGATAGTGGTCGAACACGTCGACGAGCTGCTTCAGCACCGGCTGTTCGCCGTGCAGCAGGTCGTCGGCGAGGATCACCGCGAACGGCTCGCCATGCACCAGCTTCTCCGCGCACAGCACCGCGTGGCCGAGGCCGAGCGCTTCCGGCTGGCGCACGTAGAAGCAGTTCACGTGGCTCGGCTTGATGCCGCGCACGAGCTCGAGCAGCTTTTCCTTGCCGCGCGCCTCGAGCTCGGCCTCGATCTCGTACGACTTGTCGAAGTGATCCTCGATCGCGCGCTTGCTGCGCCCGGTGACGAAGATCATCTCGGTGATACCTGCGTTGATCGCTTCCTCGACCGCGTACTGGATCAGCGGCTTGTCGACGACGGGCAGCATTTCCTTCGGGCTCGCCTTCGTTGCCGGGAGGAACCGCGTGCCGAGACCGGCAACGGGGAACACGGCCTTGGTGACTTTCAACATGTTCGCATCCTGATTGCGTTGACTGCGCCGCGTCGACCCGGGACCCGGCGCGATTGTGTTCCGAACGGCATATCGAGAATCGACGGCACTGCCAATTCGGCTCCGCTCATTTTCGATATGGACCGATTGCCCAATGATTCCGGAAAAAATATAATCCTTTCAACCCGGTCGATGTTGCCGAACCGGGCGCCGAAGCAGAAACAAATTACCGATTTTCCAGATACAAATTCTTACGATTCGAATTCCTCGATATAGGGCACGCCGCCCCGTTCGAGCCCCGGGCGAATCGGTTCGTTCTTCAGCGCCTCGCGGTACGCCGACAGCACGGCCATGACCAGCAATACTGCAGCGCTCGCGATCCAATGCATGTCCATCTTGCCGCTCCTTGCATCAATCAACTGGAGCTTCAAATTATCAGAAAAAAATCGGTAAATAATTGACCTGCCTCGCGGAACCGCTTTCTGAAAGCGATGAACCCATGATGTGGAATTCCGATATTTCCCGGCGAGATTTTTTTATTCATTGATCGAATTCTTGCGCATTACGATTGGATGAAACTTCCCGTCCATCCGTCGCAAGGAATCGAATCGCATGCAAGCTTTCAGCGGATCGTCTCTAGCCGCGCCGCCCGTCGCCGATCGCAAGGAACACGCGATCGACGCGATGCGCGGCTTCGCGGCGCTGCTCGTCGCCTATTTCCACTGCCGGCAGGTCGTCTGGGTCGGCATGCAGAGCTTCCATCACGCTTACGGCCATGCGCTCACCCCGGGCGCGATCGCCGGCTACCTGACCTTCCCGTTCGCGTGGGGCTCCGCCGGCGTGCCGATCTTCTTCGTGATCAGCGGCTACTGCATCCACCGCAACGCGGCGCTCAAGCTCGCGGCCGATCCCGCGTACCGCCTCGACGCGCCGAATTTCTGGGTGCGCCGGTTCGCGCGCATCTACCCGGTGCTGCTCGCCGCGCTGCTGTTCACGCTCGCGCTCGACTCGGTCAGCCTGCAGATCGAGCCCGTCAGCCACAAGATCCGTGACGTCGGCCTCGTCGCGTTCCTCGTGAACCTGTTCTCGCTGCAGGGCGTCGCCGGCTACACGTACGGGTCGAACGGCGCGCTGTGGACGCTGTCGCTCGAAGTGCAGTTCTACGCGATCTACCCGCTGCTGTTCGCGCTCCGCCGGCGCATCGGCATGCCGGCGGTCGTGGCCGCGGTCGCGCTCGTCAACGTCGCGTCGGCGTGGCTGCTCGAACGGCACGATCTGCAGTTCTTCACGTCGTACTGGCTGTCCTGGACGATCGGCGCGTGGATCGCCGACGTGCGTGCGCAGCAGGCGCGCGGCGGCGGCGCGGCCACCGTGCCGTCGCTTGCGTGGTACGGCGCGGCAGCCGTGCTGCTGGCCGCCGGCTGCGGCGCGTTCCATTACGGCCAGTACGGCGCGTTCCAGCTGTGGTCGGCCGGCTTCGCATGCTTCCTGTACCGCGCGCTCGCCCGCCCGCCGCACCCGACGCCGCCGCTGCGCGTGCTGAGCTGGTTCGGCGACTTCAGTTACTCGCTGTACCTGATCCACTTGCCGCTGTTCGTCTGCCTCGGCTCGGTGCTGTTCCATTCCGAGCTGCAGTTGTCGATCTGGCCGTCGTTCGCGTTCATGGCCATCGCGATCCCGGTCGCGTACGCGTTCTACCGGATGTTCGAACGGCCCGCGATGACGTGGTCGGCCAGCTTCAAGCCGGCCCGCCCCGCTCGGGCCGTCACGCCGGCGCCCGAACGGGCAGCCTGACCCGGAAGGTCCGCTTTCCCGAGTCCCTGCGCGGCGTCCCGCTGCGCGGGGGCTTATTCAGGGCTTGAGCGGGTCGGCACGGCGGGTTGGCATGATGGACTAGCCCTCCGGCGTCGGGCCGCGCTACGGCCCGCATGAGCCGTCCTCGACCGACTTTCATTACCGGGACTGTCTGGACGCAGCCTTCTGTCGTCACCTTCTGTCGTCACCTTCTGTCGTCACCTTCTGTCGTCACCTTCCGGCGTCACCCACCGCCCCCCCAATCGACGACCTGCCAAACACGCACCCTACACGGCGCATAACAACCTGCCCGGCAAAGGCGCCGACGCTGAAAAACCAAGCCCCCACGCAGCACACCGCCGCATGAGGGCTCGTTTCCCGCCGGCTCGCGCCGATTACCGCTGCTTCGCCCTCGCCGCCTTCGCCGTATCCGCGAGGATCTTCTCCACCCGCTCCACATACGTTTCGGTGCCGAACCGGCGCACCGCCGTCGCACGCCCGCTCGCGACGAGCCGCTCGCGCAGCGCACCGTCGCGCTTGAGCGTATCCAGCGCATCGGCCAGCGCGGTCGGATCGCCCGGCGCGCAGAGCAGCCCGTTGTCGCCGTCCTCGATGATCTCGACGACACCGCCCGCGCGGGCCGCGACGACCGGCCGCCGCGCGAGCATCCCCTCGACGATCACGCGCCCGAACGGCTCCGGCGTGATCGACGTATGCGCGACGACGTCGACCGTCGTCATGCACGCGGCCACGTCGCGCTGGAACCCGAGAAAATGCACGCGCGCGTCCATCCCGTGCCGGGCAACGTATTCATGCAGCTGCGCGGCGTATTCGTCCTCGCCGAACAACGGTGCGCCGACCAGCACCACGTGCATGTCGGGATGCCGCGCAGCGGCCTCCAGCAGTACATGCTGCCCCTTCCAGTGCGCGAGGCGGCTGAACGAGCCGACGAGCCATGCGTGCTCGGGCAACCCCAGCCGCGCGCGCAGCGCGGCCTGGCTGACACCTTCCAGCGCATCGAACGGCTCGGCCGAAATGCCGTTGAACACGACGTCGACGTGCTGCGGCGTGAAGCCCGTCAGCGTACGGAACGCCTGCGCAGACGCATCCGAATTCGCGATCACGCGCGTGACGCCGAGCCGCGCGCAGTACTTGATCGCCAGCAGCTGCTTGCTGCCGAAATGGTCGGTGCTGACGATGTCGCGCAGGTGCCACACCACCGGCTTGCGCGCAAGCCGCCCCGCCAGCGCGGCGACCACCATCGCGCGCTGCGTGTTCGCGTAGATCACCTCGGCACGGCGTGCGCGGCGCGCGACGTCGCGCACCAGCCGCACGAGCTGTTTCACCGCGCCGACCGACACGCCGCCCTGCTTGCGCACACCCGCGAGCGCGCCCTGGTCGACCACGTCGACGCGCGCACCGATCTCGTAGAGCGCCGCACGGAACGGCCCGTCGTCGAACAGCAGGACATCGGCGTTCGCGCGCATGTGCTTCATGATCTCGAGCAGCGACAGCTCGGCGCCGCCCAGCACGCCGCTCTGGTCGAGCACGAGCGTCGCCGGGCCGCGCGAGGCCGGCATCGGCGCGATGGCCGTACCACGCTGCGCGGTCGAGCCAGGCAGCGCGGCTTCGACATAGTCGAGAAAGCGCCGCCGGAACGTATCCGCGGAGAATCGCTCCGCGTTCGCGCGGCAGGCGTTCGGCGTGAAGCGCTGCGGCGCACGCTCGAAATCGTCGACGGCCGCGACGATCGCGTGCGGCGTCTGTTCGTCGAAAAAGAGCCCGGTGGGATTCAGGTTCGACTGCGGGTCGAGCACGGTTTCGAGCGCGCCGCCCTTGCCGTACGCGATCACCGGCGTGCCGCACGCCTGCGCCTCGACCACCGAGATCCCGAAATCCTCCTCGGCCGCGAATACGAACGCCTTCGCGCGGCGCATCCGGTCGTGCAGCACCGCGAACGGCTGGTAGCCCATGATCTCGACGTTCGGGGCGGCCTTCGCGCGGATCTTCTGCATCTCGGGGCCGTCGCCGATCACGACGAGCTTGCGCTCGGGCGTCCGCGAGAACGCATCGACGATCAGGTCGATCTTCTTGTACGGCACCATCCGCGACGCGGTCAGGTAGAAATCCTCCTTCTGCGCGTTCAGCGAAAACGCGTCGACATCGACCGGCGGGAAGATCACCGCCGCGTCGCGGTGGTAGACCTTCCTGATACGCCGCGCGATGAACGCGGAGTTCGCGACGAAACCGTCCACCGCGTTCGCGGTGCGCGTGTCCCAGTTCCGGATGTAATGCAGGATCATCCGCGCGAGCAGCGATTTCGGCCCGTGCGTGAGGTTCGACTGTTCCAGGTACTGGTGCTGCAGATCCCACGCATAGCGGATCGGCGAATGCACGTAGCTGATGTGCACCTGGTCCGGCCCCGTCAGCACGCCCTTCGCGACCGCGTGGCTGCTCGAGATCACGAGGTCGTACTCGGACACGTCGAGCTGCTCGATCGCGAGCGGCATCAGCGGCAGGTAGCTGCGGTACTTGGTGCGCGCGAACGGCAGCTTCTGGATGAACGACGTCGTCACCGGCTTGCCGCGCACGAACGCCCGATCGTCGAGGAAATCGACGAGGCTGAACAGGTCCGCATCGGGAAAACACGCGACGATCTGCTCGAGCACGCGCTCGGCGCCCGCATAGGTGACGAGCCAGTCGTGGACGATCGCCACGCGCAGCGCGCGCGACGCAGGGCGCGCGCCGGCGCGTTCGGCCGGCGCGGACCGGCGCAGCACGGCGGCGTCGCCCGCTTCGGCCACGGCCGCATCGGCGGCGGCGAGATTCAACACGGCGTGTTCCGCCAGATCGCGATTCATACGGTTCTCCTCGCATTGAGACGGACGAACAGGTCGCGCACGAGCGCACGCAACCCCGGCGTCATCGTGAGCGACCACGCAACATTCAGCAGCAGCACGACCGCGCACATGCCGATCGACTCGACGAGCCCCGGCCACGCCTGCGCCAGAAACAGGCTCGCGAGCAGGAAGGCGAGGTGCGCGAGCATGTCGAGCACGATCGCGCGCATCCGGATCGCCGACAGGTACAGCAGCACGCCGTAGTCGACGAGCGCACGCGCGGCAACCACCACCGCCGCGCCGATCAACCCGAAGTGATGAATGCCGAACCACAGGCCACCGACGAAGAACGGCATCTCGACGAGTCCGGCGAACGCCGCGCGGGCCGGGTTGACCTGCGACTGGATCAGGATTCGCGTGACGCTCGCCTGGCCGACGAGCCACACGCTGATCACCAGCACGCGGCCGACCGGCGCCGAATGCGCGGCGAGATCGGCGCCGACCCACAGCGTGAGGAACGGCGCGAGCGCGAAAATTGCGACGATGCCGACCGGCGTGAACACGCCGTTCAGGAATTCGAGCGACTGGCGCGCGAGCGTGTCCGCATGGTCGCGGCCCACCGCCGACAGGCGCGGGAACAGCGTGCGCACAAGCGCGTTCGGCAGCATGTTCAGGCGCGTGACGAGGTTCTGCGGCACCGTGTAGTAAGTGACGAACTTCGCACCCATGCCCGCGCCGAGCATCACGCGATCGAGCGTGTCGGCGATCATGCTCGTCGTGCTCGCGATCAGCATCCAGCCGCCGAAGTTGAACAGCCCTTTCGCGGTGCCCCACTGCGGCGGATCGATGCGCCGGATGCCGAGCACCTTGATGCTGGCGTGGCCGAGCATCACCGCTGCGACCAGGCGCGCGACGACCGCCGCGGCGAGCACCGTCTGCAGGTTCGGCGCGATCCACCACGCGGCGCCGAGCGGCAGCAGCTGGAACAGGAAGGTGCCGATCGTCTGGTTCGTGTTGAACACGCCGAAGCGTTCGGCGCCGTTGATCGCGCCGGCGAACACCCACGACACGTTCGCCAGCGGAATCGCGAGCGCGAGCCACGGCAGCGCGAGATAGACCTCGTGCTGCATCGCCGCCGACACCTTCGTGAAGTACGCGGTGTAGATGAACGCGCCGAAATAGATCAGCAGCCCGCCCACGATGCCGGTGCCGAGGTTCAGCCAGAACGCGCTCCAGAACACGCGTGCGCTCTCGTCGGCGTTGCCGCTCGCGAGCGCCTTCGAGATGTGGTTCTGCGCGGCCATGCTCATCCCGAGATCGAGAATCCCGAAATAGCCGATCAGCGTCCACACGAGGCTGACGACGCCATAGCGTTCGACGCCGAGCGCATGGATATAGGCGGGCACGGTGACCAACGACACGAAGGTCGGCAGGATCAGCCCGATGAAGTTGATCGAAACGTTCTTGAGTATGCCTTTGTCCATGCTTGTGCCTTGTGTGACGTCGCCCGTCACGGTTTCCAGCGATACATCAGCACCTTGCCGCGCGCGTCTTCCTCGACGAACACGAGGTATTCGCCGTTTTCGCGGCGGAACGCGCTGATGCCGAACGGCACGTCGACCCAGCCGGATGCCTTGCCGACCTCGGCGCCGGGGCTCATCACGCCCACTTCCTTGCCGGTTTCCTTGTCGTACACGTGGATCTTGCCGACCGGCTCCACCCCGAACAGGTAGCGGCCCTCGACCGTGATCCCGATCAGGTCGAAGATCGGCTTCGCGTCGAGCTGCCACGGCAGCGCGACCTGGTAGCGCACGACCGGCGCGCCCGTCGACCACTTGTCGAAGCGCACCAGCACGCGGCCCACTTCCTTGTTGATGCCCGGCTGCGGCGGTGCGTCGGCCGTGTAGCCGGTCACGTACAGCGTGTCCGTCTGCGCGTCGTAGATCGAGCGGCGCAACTGCGTGAACGGCTGCGGCATCGGGTAGGTCGTGACCTTGTCGTACGAGTAGACCGGGTTGCCGGCCTTGTCGACGCCGCCGTAGCGGAACCGGTGGATGCCGCGCACGTCGCTCGTGCGCCAGATGTCGCCCTTCGTGTCGACCCACCAGCCCCAGCCACCCGCCTTCGCCTTGCCCGTCGTGTTGAGCTCGAACTCGTCGGCATCCAGCCGGCCGTTGCCGTTTGCGTCGCGCCATAGCCAGTCGCCGCCCGGCGGCTTGTTCGGCACGTTGTCGACCGGCCGCGCACGGCCCGCGATCAAGCCGGACGGAATCGCGACTTCGCCGTCGCGCTTCGCATCGAAGCGGTAGATCTTCAGGTGATCGGCGTACATGTCGGTCAGGTACAGGAACGTGCGGCCGTCGACGCGGCGCGCGATCGGCATGCCCGGCCATTGGTCCGTGTGGAACACGGGGTCGTCCGGATACTTGAAGCGGTTCGACAGGAAGCCGACGTATTTCCAGTCCTGGCCCGGCGGCTTCGACAGGTCCAGCTCGAAGCGCTTGTTGCCCGTGTACACGCTGTCCGGCCGCGCCGGGTCGAGCCACGCGCCGTCGACGAACAGCAGCCCCTGCACCTGCCAGCGCGGCTTGCCGTCCGGCGTGTAGCTTTCGAGCACCGCGCCGAGCCCTGCGCCGATCGTGTCGTGACGCGGCCCGATGCCGTTCATCGACACATAGATGTTGCCCGCGCGGTCGACGCCGACGCCCGTCAGCCCGTTGAAGCGCTGCGGCCCCGGCCGGCCCGGCACCGGGCCCGCGAAAACGCCGCCGCGCTCGCCGAGCGTGCCCGACTGCGCATAGCCCTTGCCGCCTTTCGAGAAGATCAGGATCTGCTGGCGCGGGCCATTGTCCGCGACGAGCACACGCCCTTTCGTGTCGACCGCCACGTCCACCGCGTCGGCGCCTTCGGGCAGCGCGGGCGCGTCGTCGAGCCTGCGGCCGTCCGCGCGCACGTGCACCAGGTGCGCGGGCCCGTTGATCGTATCCGTGAGCAGCCACAGCGTGCCGTCGCCCGCGAGCGCGATGCGGCCCGGCTCGTGCGCGCTCCACGTGCCCTTCTGCTGCATCGTCTCCGCGTCGTACAAGTCCACCGCGTCACGCGACGGATTCGTCGCGAACAGCGTCTTGTCGTCGGCCGCGAGGCCGCCGACTTCCGCCTTCTGCTCGCCCACTTCCGAGCGCGCGGGCGCCGCCACCTCGTTCATCATCATGAAGCTCGCGGCCATCCGCGCGCGGCCGGGGTCCGCCCGGCCGCCCGGCGCGACCTGCGGCGCCGCGCGAAACGGCGCGGGCTGCTTCAAGTCGCCGATCGTGCGGCGCGAGATGCCGAACCACTGCTTGCCCTTGTCCGGCCAGATGCCGGGCGACTGCAGGTGGCCGCGCTCGTTGCCGACACCGATCGCGACGTATGCATACTTGCTGTTCACGGCGATCGCGCTGCCGCCGAGGTTGCCCCAGCCGTGCGTGCCGCCCGCGAAGCCGAGCATCTTCCCGTCCTGGTAGACGCTCGCCTCGGCCCCGCTCTCGTCCCACGGCGCATTCGTATACACCTTGCCCTCAGGCGTCACCGCGATCGCGCGGATGTCGATCTGCGTCCAGCTGCCGTCGCCATAGCCGAACGTATTGCCGATCCACGACGTCGTCGCGGGCAACACCGTTTCCGCCGGTGCGGCGCGCGTCAGCAGCGTCGCGCATACCGTCATGCCAACCAGAATCAGACATCGCAATGCGCTTCTCCAGACTTGATGCAACAGCGACCGGCACCGCCACGGACTGCCGCCGGCGCACCTGTCGCTAAATGGGTTTCAACCGTCGCGATGCAGGTTACAAGCAAAAATAATCACAAGAAATTTGGAAATATTTGGGGATGTTTCTGCATGAAATATCGAACCGGAACAGAGGCGAAAAGGCATCCGAAAACGGCAATAACGACCGCCCTTTGTTTTCCGATCCGTAGAAAATTCCGCTTCGCACCGCCTGACGGGGCCGTCCGGGCACCGACCTTTCACCCCGCGACTGAAACAATCGGCATTTGAATGTTTGTCGCCAGATAAATGACGCGCGTTTTTTTGCCGATTTCTTTTCCCTAGAATCGGTTTCGATTCGATATTTCATTTAATGGCATGCATTACGTTCACGTTTACGCATCGGATGTGCGGCACGCCCCGGCTCACGCCGCGCGTCGCGAAGGAGCGGCGCGATGACGGGCATCTCGCGACCCGCGGACCTCCCCCCGCCGCAACACGGCCGCATCGTGCAGCTCGACGGGCTGCGTGCGATCGCGGTCGGCGCCGTGTTCCTGCAGCACGCGCTGAAGGCGCCGCTGTGGATGGGCGTCGACCTGTTCTTCGTATTGAGCGGTCTGCTGATCACCGGCATCCTGCTCGATCGCAAGGCGCGCGGGCAGTCGTACTTCAGCCACTTCTACGCGCGCCGCGTGCGCCGCATCCTGCCGCCGTACGCGCTGCTGCTGCTGGTGTCGACGATCCTGTTCGGCGCGAGCTGGCTGCCGCACTGGCCGTGGTTCGCGTTCTTCTCGACCAACATCGGGCTGTCGCTCGGCAGCATCGGTCATGACAGCCTGAACGTGCTGTGGTCGCTCGCGGTCGAGGAGCAGTTCTATATCTTCTGGCCGTTCGTCGTGCTGTGGTGCTCGGAGCGCGCGCTGCTGTGGGTCGCCGCCGCGCTGATCGTCGCGGCTCCGGTGCTGCGCGCGATCGCGACGCCGTGGTTCGACTCGTTCTGGCCGATCTACTACCTGACGCCGTTCCGGATGGACCTGCTCGCCGCAGGCGCACTGCTCGCGATCGTGCTGCGCCGCGACCGGCGCGCGCTGGAGCCGTTCTATCCGCTCGCGATCGCCGGCGCGCTCGTGTCGCTCGCGATCCTCGGCTGGCTGCACCTGTCGTTCCCGCGCTTTCGCGCCGCGAACACACCGCTGTCGAATGCGGCGCTCTACAGCATCTCGCTGCTGCTGTGCACGTCGATCGTCGTGATCGCGCTGCGCGGCCGCGGCATCGTGCAGCGCGTGCTGACGAACCCGATGCTCGTCTACGTGGGCACCGTCAGCTACACCGTGTACCTGATCCACCTCAGCGTGCTGTACGCGCTGTGGCCGCTGCATCTGAACCGTTTCGTCACGGCCGCGCTGGCGCTCGCGATCACGCTCGCATACGCGACCTTGAGCTGGTACGGCTTCGAACGGCGCCTGACGCGCGGCCCCGCCCGCCGCGCGCTGCCGGCCGCCGCCCGCACGACCGCCTGAATTTCATCATCCATCGTTTCTACCAGGACAACGTCATGAGCCAAATTCGCAAGAAGGCCATCATTACCGGGATCTCGGGGCAAGACGGCGCCTACCTGACCAAGCTGCTGCTCGACAAGGGCTACGAGGTCACCGGCACCTATCGCCGCACCAGCTCGGTGAATTTCTGGCGCATCGCCGAGCTCGGCGTCGACACGCACCCGAACCTCACGCTCGTCGAGCACGACCTGACCGACGCCGGCTCGAGCCTGCGCCTGCTCGAACGCACGCAGCCCGACGAGTTGTACAACCTCGCCGCGCAGAGCTTCGTCGGCGTGTCGTTCGACCAGCCGGCGACGACCGCCGAAGTGACGGGCCTGGGTCCGCTGAACCTGCTCGAGGCGATCCGCGTCGTGAGCCCGAATACGCGCTTCTACCAGGCATCGACCTCCGAGATGTTCGGCAAGGTGCAGTCGATTCCGCAGACGGAAGCGACCTCGTTCTATCCGCGCAGCCCGTACGGCGTCGCGAAGCTGTACGCGCACTGGATGACGGTGAACTACCGCGAGTCGTACGGCCTGTTCGGCAGCAGCGGCATCCTGTTCAACCACGAATCGCCGCTGCGCGGCCGCGAGTTCGTCACGCGCAAGATCACCGACACCATCGCGAAGATCAAGCTCGGCAAGGCGACCCGCCTCGAGCTCGGCAACCTCGACGCGAAGCGCGACTGGGGCTTCGCGCTCGAGTACGTCGAAGGCATGTGGCGCATGCTGCAGGCCGACGAACCCGACACCTACGTGCTCGCCACCAACCGCACCGAGACCGTGCGAGACTTCGTGCAGATGGCGTTCGCCGCGGCCGGCTACCAGATCGAATGGACCGGCAAGGGTGAGCAGGAGCGCGGCCTCGACGCGTCGAACGGCAACGTGCTCGTGGAAGTGAATCCGAAGTTCTATCGTCCCGCGGAAGTCGATCTGCTGATCGGCTGCGCGGACAAGGCTAAAGCCAAGCTGGGCTGGGAACCGAAGACGACGCTCGAACAACTTTGCCAGATGATGGTCGAAGCGGATTTGACGCGGAACCAACACCATGACACGTTCTGAAGCCGGACGCCCGTCGCGCCGTGCATTCGTCACGGGCCTGACGGGCTTCACGGGCCGCTACATGGCCGAACGCCTGCAGGCGGCCGGCTACGAGGTCTGGGGCACGGTCGCGCCTGGCACGGCACGGCCCGACGATCCGGCCTTCGCGTCCTGCACGCTGCTGCCCGTCGACCTGCTCGACGCGGACGCGATGCGCGCGGCGGCCGCCGACGCCCGGCCCGACGCGGTCGTGCATCTCGCCGCCCGCGCGCACGTCGCGCAGGACGAGCCGTCGCAGACCTACGCGGTCAACATCGTCGGCACGCGCAACCTGCTGGCCGCGCTCGCGGGACTCGACCGCCGCCCGTCGGCCGTGCTGCTCGCCAGCAGCGCGAACATCTACGGCAATTCGACGGCCGGCGTGCTCGACGAAACCGTCGCCCCTGCCCCGGCGAACGACTACGCGGTCAGCAAGCTCGCGATGGAATACGCGGCGAAGCTGTGGGCGGACCGGCTGCCGATCGTGATCGCGCGGCCGTTCAATTACACGGGTGTCGGCCAGAGCGATGCGTACCTGCTGCCGAAGCTCGTCGCACACTACGCGCGCAACGCACCGCGCATCTCGCTGGGCAATCTCGACGTGAGCCGCGATTTCTCCGACGTGCGCGACGTGACGGCCGCGTACCTGAAGCTGGTCGAAGCCGCGCCGGCCGGCGAGACGTTCAACGTCTGCTCGGAGCGCGCGTATTCGCTGAAGGAAGTGCTGGCGATGCTGTCGCGCATCGCCGGTTACGTAATCGACGTGACGGTCGATCCGCGTTTCGTGCGGCACAACGAGGTGAAGCGCCTGAGCGGGTCGCGCGAGAAGCTGCGGCGCGCGGTGGGCGAGCTGCCCGTCACGCCGCTCGACGAAACGCTGCGATGGATGGTGGAAGCGATGCGCGACGCGCCGCACGGGCACGCCGGCTGATTCCGGCAACGCTCACGCCTCGCCACGCTGAAAAGACAACGGGCCGCTCTTTCGAGCGGCCCGTTGTCATGTCGACCGCTGAAAGCGGTCGCCGCGTTCAGCCTTCGAGGCCGCGCGCGAGATCCTTGCGCAGGTCGCCCGCATCCTCCAGGCCGACCGACAACCGGATCAGCCCTTCGCTGATCCCCGCTGCCGCGCGCGCTTCCGGTGTGATGCGAGCGTGCGTGGTCGTCGCGGGATGGGTAATGGTCGACCGCGTGTCGCCGAGGTTGCCGGTGATCGAGATCAGCTTCGTGTTGTCGATCACGCGCCACGCATTCGCGCGCTGCTGTTCGGGCGTGTCGCCCTTCAGCTCGAACGACAGGATCGACCCGCCCGCCTTCTGCTGACGCTTCGCGAGTTCGTGTTGCGGGTGCGATTCGAGGCCCGGATGAAACACGCGTGCGACGGCCGGATGCGAATCGAGCCAGCGTGCAATCTCCAGCGCGTTCGCCGACTGCTTCTCGACGCGCAGCGACAGCGTCTCCATCCCCTTCAGCAGCACCCACGCGTTGAACGCCGACAGCGTCGGGCCCGCGCTGCGCACGAACGGGAACACCTTGCCCATGATGAATTCCTTCGAGCCGACCAGCGCGCCGCCGAGCACGCGGCCCTGACCGTCGAGGAATTTCGTCGCCGAGTGCATCACGACATCCGCGCCGAGTTTCAGCGGCTGCTGCAGCACCGGGCTGCAGAAACAGTTGTCGACGACGAACAGCGCGTTCGATGCCTTCGCGATCTTGCCGATCGCCTCGATGTCGGCGAGTTCGGTCAGCGGGTTCGACGGCGTCTCGAGGAAGAACATCTTCGTTTCCGGCCGCACGGCTTCCTTCCATGCGTTCAGGTCGGTCGGGTCGACGAAGGTCGTCGTGATGCCGAACTTGCTGAAGATCTGCGAGAACATCCCGAGCGTCGAGCCGAACAGGCTGCGCGAGCTGACGAGGTGGTCGCCGGCCTGCAGCGCGGCCATCACGACCGACATGATCGCGGCCATCCCCGACGCCGTCGCGATGCAGGCCTCGCCGCCCTCGAGCGCCGCGAGGCGCTCCTGGAACATGGTGACCGTCGGGTTCGTGAAGCGCGAATAGGTGAAGTAGTCTTCCGAATTCGCGAAGCGCTCGGCCGCGTCGGCCGCGCTCTGGAAGCAGAAGCTCGACGTGAGGAACAGCGCTTCCGAGTGCTCGTTGAAGTCACTGCGCAGCGTGCCCGCGCGCACGGCGAGCGTGTCGAAGTTGAGGGAGTCGTCCATGTTCCGTTTTCCGTATTCGATGGCCGCGCAGGTGGCGCGAACCCAGTCAAAACCAGGCCAAAACAAAAAGCCCGCTATGCGTCGGCATCAGCGGGCTTCGGTGCGGTACGACAGCGATCGACTCGGGCCGGTTGCCACCGGCCTTCGCTTTAGCTGTTTTGGGAAAGTCGCCCCGCGTCCGCAAGCTGAATCAAATCGACGCAAGGCCACATCCTATCACGCTTCGTCAAAAGCGTGCGCCGGTGTCACTCGACCGACAGCTGCAGGTTCATCTGCGAGCGTTGGGTGTCGCCGGCCGTGTCGCGATCGGCCTGCGACGCCGGCGTGAGGCGCGCGCGCTCGATCGCATCGAGATACTCGGGCGTCACGTCGCCGGTGATGTAGTTGCCGTCGAAGCACGACGCCTCGAAGCCTTCGAGCTTCGGGTTGATGTCGCGCACCGCGCGGCGCAGGTCGTCGACGTCCTGGTAGATCAGGTGGTCGGCGCCGATGATCTTCGCGACGTCTTCGTCGGTACGGCCGTGGGCGACCAGCTCGCCGCGCGTCGGCATGTCGATGCCGTATACGTTCGGGAACTTCACGGGCGGCGCAGCCGACGCGAAGATCACCGACTTCGCGCCCGCATCGCGCGCCATCTGCACGATTTCATGCGAGGTCGTGCCGCGCACGATCGAATCGTCGACGATCAGCACGTGCTTGTCCTTGAACTCGATGCTCATCGCATTCAGCTTCTGGCGCACCGACTTCTTGCGCACGGCCTGGCCCGGCATGATGAAGGTACGGCCGACGTAGCGGTTCTTGAAGAAGCCTTCGCGGTACTCGACGCCGAGCTTCGCGGCAACCTGCATCGCAGCCGGGCGCGACGAATCGGGAATCGGCATCACGACGTCGATCGGCACGTTCGGCAGCTCACGCTTGATCTTCTCGGCGAGATAGTCGCCCATGCGCAGGCGCACGTTGTAGACCGGCACGCCGTCGAGGCACGAATCCGGGCGCGCGAGGTACACGTATTCGAACATGCACGGATTCAGCGTCGGCTGCTCCGCGCACTGCTGGCTGTGGAAGTTGCCGGCCGGGTCGATGAAGATCGCCTCGCCCGGCTGCACGTCGCGCACGAATTCGAAACCGATGCCTTCGACCGCGACCGACTCCGACGCGACCATCCACTCGGTGCCGTGCTCGGTTTCGAGCTTGCCGATGCACAGCGGGCGGATGCCGAACGGATCGCGGAACGCGAGCAGGCCGTAGCCGGCGATCAGCGACACGATCGCGTACGAGCCCTGCAGGCGGCGATGCACGCCCGAGACGGCCTTGAACACCGAGGCGGGATCGAGCTCGAGGCCCGTGGTCGACAGTTGCAGCTCGTGCGCGAACACGTTGAGCAGCACTTCGCTGTCGGAATTGGTGTTGATGTGCCGGCGGTCGATCCGGAACATCTCGTCCTTCAGTTGCTGCCAGTTCGTCAGGTTGCCGTTGTGCGCGAGGATGATCCCGAACGGCGCATTCACGTAGAACGGCTGCGCCTCGGCTTCGCTCGACGCCGAACCGGCCGTCGGGTAGCGCACCTGGCCGATGCCGTAGGTGCCGGGCAGGCTGCGCATGTTGCGCGTGCGGAACACGTCGCGCACCATGCCGTTCGCCTTGTACATGTGGAAATTGCTGCCGTCCGCCGTCGCGATGCCCGCTGCGTCCTGACCGCGATGCTGCAGCAGCAGCAGGCTGTCATAGATCAGCTGATTGACGGGGGATTGGGAGATAACGCCTACGATGCCGCACATGGCATGTCCTTCAGAATGACAAAATCGGTTCCGTCCTGCCCGGCCGCGTCGTCACACGCGTACGTACTGGGCCATGCCGTCGGGCAGGAGCTGCTTCAGCTCGTGCACGCCCTGTTCGGCGAAAGGACGCAATAGCGCATTGCGCCAGAAATCCTGTTTGGGCAGTTCGGTCAGCCCGGCCGCGGCGACCAGCAGCACCACCAGCACGCAGCCGCGGACGAGCCCGAACATCATGCCCAGCGAGCGGTCGACGCCGCCCAGGCCACTCGCCTGCGCGATCCGCGACAGCAGCGCGTTCGCGACGCCGGCGACCAGCACCACGCCGATCACGAGCAACGCGAAGGCGATCACCCACTGCGTCAGCGCGCCGCCCGGCCAGTTCGCCGGAATGTACGGCACGACCAGCCCGACGTAGCGACCGGCGATCACGATCGCCGCGATCCAGCCGATCAGCCCGAAAATCTCGGACACGAAGCCGCGCCACGCACCGCGTAGCGCCGACAACACGATCACCGCCAATACAGCGTAGTCGAAAGCCGTCAACATCGTGCGTTATTGCGTCAGACCGGCTTCGCGCACCTTCGCGATCGCGGCGGAAGCCGCCGCGCGATCCGCGAACGGGCCCGCACGCAGCAGTGTAGCCGTGCTGCCGTCTGCCTGCTTGCGATGCTCGACATAGGCGGGCACGCCCGCCGATTTCAACTTGGTGGCCCACGAACGGGCCGTCGCGTCGTCCTTGAACGAACCGAGCTGCACCGCGAAACGCGCGCCGGCCGGCGACGACGGCGACGAAGCGTCGCTGCTGTCCGGGCTGGCGGCGTCGGTATTCGCGACGGCTGCGGGCGCGGGTGCAGGCTTCGGCGCAGCCGGCTTCGCCGCGGGGGCAGCCGGTTTCGGCGCAGGCTTCGGCGGCGTCACGCTCGCCGTGGTCGTGGTATCGGGTTTCGCGGCCGGCTTGTCGGCATCCGTCGGCGCAGCCGCAACGGCCACATCGGACGCCGGCGGTTCGTCGTGCGCGACGCCCGCCTGTACGTCGGACGCGTCATCGTCGCGCGGCGCGACCGCCTGGTGCGCGGGACGATTCGGGATGTCGATGGCGATGTCGTCCGTGACCGGCTTCGGGTGCGAATCGAGCACCATCGGCAGCACGATCACGGCCGCGACGACGAGCGCGATCGCGCCGACGAGGCGACGGCGCGCGCGTTGCTTTTCTGGAAGGGTCGGATCGAGGAGCAGTGCGTCCGATTCCGGACGCTCGGTGCGGCGCGAGCGGCGCTCGACGCGTTCGGTGCGCTCCGTGCGCACGTTCCGGGAGGCCCCGGTGCGACCGCCGCGCCGCGGGGGCGCGTCGTCGTCTTTTTTGCCGAACGAGAAAATTCCCATGAATGGCTGAGTCCGAAACTGCCCGTCAGTCAGTGTTGCTGCGATTTACGGTAGGCCAGCACGCCGGCAACCGTATGGAAACTGCCGAAAACCACGATTCTATCATTTTCGGATGCTCTTTTTAGTGCATCGCGAAACGCTTCGGCGGGCGATGTGTAACGCGTGACGCTCGAATCGGGCCCTTCCTCCACGCCGGCCTTGCGCAGCGCGGCTTCGAGCTGCTCCGAGGACGCCGCGCGCGGCAGCGGCAGGTCGGTTACGCACCAGTGGTCGATCTCGCCCTTCAGGTGCTGCAGCACGCCGTCGATGTCCTTGTCGTGCATCGCGCCGAACACCGCGTACGTGTACGGGAAGAAACCCATGTTGCCGAGGTTCTGCTCGAGCACCGCCGCCGCATGCGGGTTGTGCGCGACGTCCAGCACGATCGCCGGCTTGCCGGGCAGCACCTGGAAGCGCCCCGGCAGTTCGACGTTCGCGAGGCCGAGCCGGATGTCCTGCGCCGACACCGGCAGCACCGGGCGCAGCGCTTCGAGCGCGGCGAGCGCGGCCGATGCATTGATCAGCTGATTCGCCCCGCGCAGCGCCGGATAAGCAAGCGCCGGATAGCGCTTCTCGCGACCGAGGTAGCTCCACTGCTGGCGCTCCGCGCCTGCCTGCGCCTCGTAGCGGAAATCGCGGCCGACCAGCCACAGGTCGGCGCCGATCGCTTCGGCGTGGTCGATCAGCGTTTGCGGCGCGGCCGGATCGCCGCAGATCGCCGGCTTGCCGGCACGGAAGATCCCGGCCTTCTCGAAGGCGATCTTCTCGCGCGTGTCGCCCAGATATTCGGTGTGGTCGATGTCGATGCTCGTGACGATCGCGCAATCGGTATCGATGATATTGACCGCATCGAGCCGGCCGCCGAGGCCGACTTCGAGGATCACGGCGTCGAGCCCGCGCGATGCGAACAGGTGCAGGATCGCGAGCGTCGTGAATTCGAAGTACGTGAGCGACACGGGCTCGGGCAACGACGTGCGCGCCGCTTCGACGGCCTCGAAGTGCGGCAGCAGCTCAGCATCGGTAACGTTCTGCCCGTTCACGCGCGCGCGCTCGTTGAATTCGAGCAGGTGCGGCGACGTGTGGCAACCGACCTTGTAGCCCGCGCGCACGAGGATCGTCTCGAGGAACGCGCAGGTCGAGCCCTTGCCGTTCGTGCCGCCGACGGTGATGACGGGGCACGCGAATTCGAGCTGCAGCGCCGCCTTGACCTGCCCGATGCGGGTCAGGCCCATGTCGATGCCGACCGGGTGCGCGCGCTCGAGATGCGAAAGCCACGCGTCGAGAGTGGGAAAAGTGCTCATCGGTTCAAATCTGGATCGGGACCGCCACTACGCCAAAAAACGAAGCGCGCCGCCTGACGCTGAAGCCAGGCGACGCGCAGAGTTCACAACCTCGCGCCGGTCAAGCCAGCGCGTCAGCCGGCTGTCGCTGCAGCAGCGCGAGCAGCTGCGCGATCTCGTCGCGCATCTTGCGGCGGTCGATGATCATGTCGATCGCGCCCGTCTTCAGCAGGAATTCGGCGCGCTGGAAGCCTTCCGGCAGCTTCTCGCGGACCGTCTGCTCGATCACGCGCGGGCCGGCGAAGCCGATCAGCGCCTTCGGTTCGGCGATCACGACATCGCCGAGGAAGGCAAAGCTCGCCGACACGCCACCCATCGTCGGGTCGGTCAGCACCGAGATGAACGGCAGCTTCGCTTCGGCCAGCTTGGTCAGCATCGCGGTGGTTTTCGCCATCTGCATCAGCGACAGCAGGCTTTCCTGCATCCGCGCACCGCCCGAAGCGGTAAAGCAGATGAACGGCACCTGCTGTTCCAGCGCGTTCTGCGCGCCGCGTGCGAAGCGCTCGCCGACCACCGAGCCCATCGAGCCGCCCATGAACGAGAACTCGAAGCAGGCCGCGACCACCGGCAGCGTGTGGATCGCACCGCCCATCACGACCATCGCGTCGGTTTCGCCCGTGTCGTCCATCGCTTCCTTCAGACGATCGGGGTACTTGCGGCTGTCCTTGAACTTCAGCGAATCGACCGGCACGATTTCCTGGCCGATCTCGTAGCGGCCTTCCGGATCGAGCAGCCCGTCGAGACGCTCACGCGCACCGATGCGCATGTGGTGATCGCACTTCGGGCACACGTGCAGGTTCGCGTCCACGTCGTTGCGGTACAGCACGGCCTCGCAGGACGGGCACTTGACCCACAGGCCTTCCGGAATGCCCTTGCGGCTTTTCGGGTCGGTCTGCTTGATCTTCGGCGGCAACAGTTTGTCGAGCCAGCTCATCGTATGGTTTCCTGTTCCGTGGCGGGCCGGGCCGCATGGCCCGTTCCCGCTTCCTGTGTTGTGTTTATCGCGCCGTCTTGCCCGCGCCGTCCAGGGCCGCGCGCAACTCGGCGATGAAAGTCTTCAGCGCGGCGGCGGCACCCTCCGGCGCGGCGCTTTCGAGCAGCTGCACGAGGCGGCTGCCGATCACGACGGCGTCCGACACTTCGGCCACCGCGCGCGCCGTTTCGGCGTCGCGGATGCCGAAGCCGACGCCTACCGGAACCGGCACGCGCGACTTGATGGCCGGGATTTTACCCGCAATGCTCGAAACATCCAGATTTCCCGCACCGGTCACGCCCTTGAGCGACACGTAATACACGTAGCCGCTCGCGATCTTGCCGACATCGGCGATGCGTTCGTCGGTCGACGTGGGCGCGAGCAGGAAGATCGGATCGATCTGCGCGGCACGCATTTTCTCGGCGAACACGCCCGCCTCTTCCGGCGGATAGTCGACGACGAGCACGCCGTCGACCCCGGCCGCCTGTGCTTCGGCCGCGAACGCGTCGACGCCCATCCGCTCGATCGGGTTCGCATAGCCCATCAGCACGACGGGGGTTTTGGGGTCGGTTTCGCGAAAGCGCTTCACGTCGGCGAGCACGCTCTTGAGCGTGACGCCGCGCGCGAGTGCGCGTTCCGACGAGCGCTGGATCACGGGGCCGTCGGCCATCGGATCCGAAAACGGCACGCCGAGTTCGATCACGTCCGCGCCGCCTTCGGCGAGCGCGTGCATGAATTCGACGGTTTTGGCCGGATCGGGGTCGCCGGCCGTGATGAACGGGATCAGGCCCTTACGGCCTTGTTCGGCGAGCGCGGCGAAGGTCTGCTGAATACGGGACATGGCAATTTTCCTGGATGCGTTGCGTTCGGCGATGCGGCGGCGCGATTCACGCGCACGCCGGCGCAGCGAGCGCGTTCACGCGCTCGTGCGCGATCGCACAATAGCTTTCGTTGATCTCGTAGCCGACGAAGTCGCGCCCCTGCCGTGCGCAGGCCACCGCGGTCGTGCCGCTGCCCATGAACGGATCGAGCACGCGGCCGCCCGGCGGGCAGCTTGCGAGCACCATCCGCTCGATGATTTCCAGCGGCTTCTGGGTCGGATGATCGACGCGCTCCGCGTGCTGCCGGTGCAGGCGCGAGACCGACCAGACGTCCTTCGGGTTGTAGCCCATCTCCAGCCACTTGCTGCCTTCGAACAGCTTGCGCGAGCGGGCCTTCTTCGTGTCGGCGTCGTACGGGATGCGGACCGGATCGAGATCGAAGTAATACGCCTTGGACACCGCGAAAAAGCCGATGTTGTCGTGCACCGACGTGAAGCGGCGCGTCGTGCCGCCCATGCTCGGCACGCGCCGGTCCCAGATGATCTCGTTGACCATCGTGAGCTGCGTCTTCAGGAAACTGAAGATTTCCGGCGCGTACTGCCACGTGCAGAAGATGTACATCGACCCGCTCGGCTTCAGCTTCGGAATCGCGAGCTCAAGCCACTCGCGCGTCCACGCGAGGAAGTCGTCGCCCGAACGCTTGTCCGAGTCGTTGCCGTAGTCCTTGCCGAGCCCGTACGGCGGATCGGCGACGATCAGGTCGATCGACGCGTCCGGCAGATGCGCGGCATGGGTCAGGAAATCGCGGTTATGCAATTCGATACCGGACGGCAGCGCGCGCGGCACGGCAGCGGCGGGCTGAACCGCCCCCGCCTCGCTCGCGGCGCCGCCGCCCGGTTCTTCGATCAGGTCACGCATCGGTCGGGGTCAGAGCTCGATGCCCGATCGCTCGGCGACCGTGTGCATGTCCTTGTCGCCACGGCCCGACAGGTTGACGAGCAGGATCTTGTCCTTCGGCAACGTCGGCGCGAGCTTCACGCCATATGCGATCGCGTGGCTCGACTCGAGCGCGGGAATGATCCCCTCGATCCGGCAGCAGTCGTGGAACGCCTTCAGCGCTTCCTCGTCGGTGATGCCGACGTACTGCGCACGGCCGCTGTCCTTCAGCCACGCGTGCTCGGGGCCGACGCCCGGATAGTCGAGGCCCGCCGACACCGAATGCGTCTCGATGATCTGGCCGTTGTCGTCCTGCAGCAGGTAAGTGCGATTGCCGTGCAGCACGCCCGGGCTGCCGGCGATCAGCGACGCCGCGTGATGCCCCGTGTCGAGGCCGTCGCCGGCTGCTTCGACGCCGATCAGCTGCACCGACGTGTCGTCGATGTACGGATAGAAGATGCCCATCGCGTTCGAACCGCCGCCCACGCAGGCGATCACCGCGTCAGGCTGCCGGCCTGCGAGTTCGGGCATCTGCACCTTGCATTCGTCGCCGATCACGCGCTGGAAGTCGCGCACCATCATCGGGTACGGGTGCGGGCCCGCGACCGTGCCAATGATGTAGAACGTGTTCTCGATGTTCGTAACCCAGTCGCGCATCGCTTCGTTCAGCGCGTCCTTCAGCGTGCGCGAGCCCGATTCGACCGGCACGACCGTCGCGCCGAGCAGCTTCATCCGGTAGACGTTCGCGGCCTGGCGGCGCACGTCTTCCGAACCCATGTAGACGACGCACTCCATCCCGAAGCGGGCGCAGATCGTCGCGGTCGCGACGCCGTGCTGGCCGGCGCCCGTCTCGGCGATCACGCGCTTCTTGCCCATGCGCTTCGCGAGCAGCGCCTGGCCGATCACGTTATTGATCTTGTGCGCGCCCGTGTGGTTCAGGTCTTCGCGCTTCAGGTAGATCTGCGCGCCGCCGAGCGTCTCGCTCCAGCGCTGCGCGTGATAGATCGGCGACGGGCGGCCGACGAAATGCTTCAGCTCGCGCTCGAATTCGGCGACGAAATCGGGATCGTTCTGGAATTTTTCATACGCCGCGCGCAGTTCGTCCAGCGCATGAATCAGCGTCTCGGCGACGAACGTGCCGCCATACGGGCCGAAGTGGCCACGATCATCAGGAAGGTTGTACATGGTGTCTCTCTCGATCGGTCGGTGCGCCCCGCTTTCGGAGCCGCACCGGCTTGCATCACCCGGCGTCCGCTTCGCGCACCGCGCGTACGAACGCCGCCATCCGGGCGTGATCCTTCACGCCCTTCGCGCCCTCCACTTCGATGCCACTCGAGACATCGACAGCAAACGGGCGCAACTGGCGAATCGCATCACCGACGTTTTGCGCGCTCAAGCCACCACTCAAAACGGCCCGATGCGCGAGCTCTGCGGGAATAAGAGACCAATCGAAGACCTTGCCGCTACCGCCGTAATCCGGCACCAGGGTGTCGAACAGGAGGCCGCGCGCTTTCGAATAACGAAGACCCGATTCTACCAAATCGGCCGATTGCGTCGAGGGGCCCACGCGCACCGCGCGCAGCCACGGCAGGCGCGCCGCGCGGCCGAGCGCATCGCACTGCTCGGGCGTCTCGTCGCCATGGAACTGCAGCAGCGTGAGCGGCACGTCGCGCACGACGGCCTCGATCTCGGCCTCGGTCGCGTTCACAAACAACCCGACCACCGACACGAACGGCGGCGCGAGGCGCGCCAGCTCGGCCGCCTGCGCGATCGACACCGCACGCGGGCTCTTCGGGTAGAACACGAGGCCGATCGCATCGGCGCCGAGCGCGGCCGCGTGCAGCACGTCCTCGGGACGCGACAGCCCGCACAGCTTGATGCGGGTGCGCGGCGGCAGGCCGGCCGCAGCGGAAGTCGAGGGAGACACGGCGTGATCCGTCATGATTGCGGGTCCAGATCGGCCCAGACGCTGCTCCACGGCACGCTGCCGAGCTGCGCGGGCGGGACGGCGAATTCCGCCGGGTAGCCGACGTGGGCGAGATACAGCCCGTCGGCCATGAACGTGGGCGCCGCAAGATTGCGGTCGCGCCCGGCCAGCACGTCGGCGAGCCAGTCGGCCGGATAGCGGCCGCGGCCGACCGCGACGAGGCAGCCCATCAGGTTGCGCACCATATGGTGCAGGAACGCGTTGGCGCGGAACCGGAAATGAACGAAATGGCCCACGCGCCGCACGTCGATCTGGTACAGGTGTTTGACCGGCGTCTTCGACTGGCATTCCGACGACCGGAACGACGAGAAATCGTGCTCGCCGATCAGGTGCGCGGCGGCGGCGCGCATCGCGTCGTCGTCGAGCGGCGTATGAATCCAGCCCGCGCGCCCGGCGAGCATCGGCGAGCGCACGGGATGCACGTAGAGCGCGTAGTAATAGGTGCGTTCGAACGCCGAGAAACGCGCATGGAACGTGTCCGGCATCGGCTTCGCCCATTGCACCGCCACGGTCGGCGGCAGGAACGCGTTGGTGCCGCGCACCCACGAGAAAACCTCGCGATCGAGATCGGTATCGAAGTGCACGACCTGCCCGAGCCCGTGCACGCCCGTGTCGGTCCGCCCGGCCACCGTCGTATGCAGCGGCACGCGCGCGAACTCGGCCAGTGCGTGCTCGAGACGATCCTGCACGGTCTTGCCGTGCGGCTGCGCCTGCCAGCCGCAGAACGCCGCGCCGTCGTACTGAATGCCGAGCGCGATCCGCATCACGCCTCGTCCGCCAGTTTCGCGAGCAGCGCCCGCGCATCGTCGCGCGTCGCAGCGTCGTTCGCGTCGACCACTTCCTGCAGCAGCGTCCGCGCCCCGGACAGGTCGCCCAGCTCGACGTACTCGGACGCGAGGTCGAGCTTGTTCCGCGCGATGCGGGCCAGCTCGTCCGGCGTCAGCGCCGGCAACGCAGCGCCCGGCGCGGACGGCAGGTCGAGATCGAAATCGAGCTTCAGCGCGCCGAAGTGCGCGCCACCGAGCGGCGGCAGCGGCGACGTCGCAAACGGGCTGCCCGCTTGGCTCGCAGGCGTCGCTGCGTCCGGATCCCAATCGAACTCGTCGTCCTGGTCGGCCGGATGTTCCGGAGCCGGATCGATCGAGTCAGCCGGCAGGTGCTGCGCGGCTTGACCGTTAGTTGCGATTTCGCCGGTGTCAGGCTGCCCTGCTTGCGCAGCCGGCTCATCCGCCTCCAGCGACAGCTCGTCCGGCGTGCGCGGCGGCAGCGGCATGTCGAGGCTGTTGAGCGCGCTGATCGCGTTCTGCATCAGCACCTCGTGCTGCGCTTCGGCGGCCGCGGGTGCGGCCGGTGTCTCGGCAGGCATTTCCGCCGGTTTTGCGGCAGCGGCCTGCTCTTCCGGCCCGGCAACGTTCGGAACCGGAGCCGCCTCGCTCGCGGGCGGCTCCGCAGCGTGCGCGCTCGGCCATTCGAGCTGCTCGCCATGGGGCGTCGCTTCTTCCTGCGCCGGCGATACATCCGTATCCGGCGGCTCGATCGTCTCCGCCGCTGCGGCAGTCGCCGCGGCAAGGCTCAAGTCGGACGCTGCATCGCGTGCGACCGGCATCTCGGGCCGGATCGGCAGTTCGGGTTCGACGGACGGCGCGTCTTCTGCCGCCGCAGCCGCTGCACCGCCCACTGCGGCCGGTGCAGCCGCCGCACCGGCACCCGACTCTTCCGTGCCCCGGCCTTTCCGGCGCTTGCGCCACGCGAAACCTGCCGCGAGGGCGATGACGGCCGCACCGGCCACCGCGGCCGGACGCCAGTCCATCTGCTCGTTACTGCGTGCAGGCGCCACGACCGGCGCGGCCGGTTGCGCGAGCGCCGATACCGATACCGATGCCGGCTGCACTGCGCTGGCTGCAACACCTGACGCTGCTTCGCCTGCCGTCGGCGCAGCAGCGGACGCGCCCGCGTCGCTTGCGGCCGGACGCGGCGCGGCAGGCGCCGGCGCAACCTCGTTCGTCGTGGCCGGCTTGCCGATACCGTGCTTCTGCAACTCCATCAACACACGGTTCTTCAGCGCCAGCAGTTGCTGCAGGCTCGACGGCCGCGGCTGCGACGCGTCTGCGACAGGCGCCACGCCGGCCGGTTCGTTCATGCCGGAAACCTGGCTGCCCGGCGCAGGCGGGATTGCGGCACCGCTCGCGGACGATGGCGCCGACTGGATCGCGCCGCTCCACACATGCGGCCCGCTTGCACCGGCAACGGGCGCTGCCGGCTGCATGCTTTCGACAGCCGATGCGCCGTGTGCAGCCGACGCACCGACCGATGCCGACGCGCCAGCAGCTGTCGCTGCGCTCGCACCGCTGACAGGTGCCGCATGCACGGCTGGCGCCACCGGCGCGGATTGCACGGTCGACCCCGGATGCGGTGCGGACGCGCCATGCTGCGCGACTGCCGTGCCGCCCGATGCGGCGGCGGGCGCGGACGCTGCCGCCGCACCGGACGCTGCGGATGCACCTGCCGGCACGAGTGCCGCGCCTGTCGCGTCGAGCGCCGGCACGGTCAGCGTCGCGCCGACCTTCAGGCGGCTCGCGTCGTGCTTCATGAATGCTTGCGGATTGGCGTCGAACAGTGCGCGGCCGGCGCGCGCAAGCACGCCGGGATCGCGCGACTGCGTGGCCGCTTTCGCGATGTCGTTCAGCGACTGGCCCGGCTGGACCGTCACGGTAAGCGGCACTGCGCCGCCGGCAGTGGACGCCGGCAGTTCGCCGGCGCCGGCGGCCCAGGCCGATGCGGTTGCGCCGAGCGCCAGGATCGCCAGCGCGCCACGCACGGCGCGTGACAGACGGGACTGACGCGGAAACAAGGAAATTCGGGACATCGTTGGCTCTATCGCCGCGCGCGGGCGCGGCTCGGTTTCGCGGTTGAAAGCGTCAATAAAGTTGCCGCAGAAATGCAAAAGCGTCGCGTGGAACGCGACGCTTTCGGCGGGTCTGTGCGTCGTAACCGCGTAGTTTACTTCACGCGATCGGGTTCGGGCCGAATTCGTCGCCGATGGGTGCAATCGATCGAGTGTGCGCGTCGGGGCGCCCCGAGATCGGGCGCGTTGGCGCGTGGACACACACGCTGCAGCCTGCGCCTTCGATCGATCGGAAGCACGTCTCTCACTGATGAAAAAAACCGCCCGGCCGCATCGCATCCCGAACGCATGTCGCAGCCTTTGCTTGCTCAACGGTGTGGTTCGCACAACCCGTGGCCCGACGCAGAGGCACGGCCGGGGAATCAGGTGCGTTTGCTCAATAATTCGCGCCGCCTGCCGTTAATGGATCAACAAGCGCCAATCAAAACAAATCCGGCCAACCACTATCCCATTCAAATAAATTTCAATTGATCGATAAGAGGCCAATTCCCCTCTCTTATCGTCTAATTGAATATTTCCGCCGCAAACCCACCGCCCCACAAGGCTCTCTAGCCTCATCTCCACTTCATTACTCATACGAAAACGATCATTTCTACAGCAATTCAATTACATTACACAAAATTACACAGATCAAATAATTGCCGTCGCTAGGATCGTCTTCAAACAAGAATCGGCGCAGTTCGACCATCGCGCTCGCACCCGCCGGAAACGCGGGAACGCGGACGGCCGGGCTGACGCCGAGAGGTGCCAGGGAGGCATCGCGCAGTCGCACGACTGCATTTACTCACCAGCTCGTTACGGGGATCGAACATGGGCTATCAACAGGGTTTGAGCGGGTTGGCCGGCGCGGCGAACCATCTCGACGTGATCGGCAACAACATCGCGAACGCAAACACGGTTGGCTTCAAGCAGGGTCGCGCGAACTTCGCCGACATGTACGCGAATTCGGTCGCGACGTCGACCAACACGCAGATCGGCATCGGCACGCGGCTCGCGTCGGTGCAGCAACAATTCGGCCAGGGGACGATCAACACGACGAAGTCGTCGCTCGACATCGCGATCAACGGCAACGGCTTCTTCCAGATGTCGAACAACGGCGTGACGACGTACTCGCGCGACGGCGTATTCCACCGCGACAAGAGCGGCGCCATCGTCGACGCGCAAAACCGTAACCTGATGGGCTATGCGGCAGGCCCGGGCGGCGTCATCAACACCGCGGCGACCGTGCCGCTGCAGGCGCCGACCAACAACATCCCGCCGCAAGCGACGACGAAAATCACCGGCCAGTTCAACCTGAACTCGCAGAACAAGGTGCCGGCCAAGACGCCGTTCAATGCGGGCGACAACACCACATACAACTACAATTCGTCAATTCAGGTGTACGACACGCTCGGCGGCGCGCAACAGGTGTCGATGTATTTCACGAAGAACGCGGCCGGCGCCTGGCAGGCCTACGCGGGCGTGCAAGGCCAGACGCCGACGAATCTCGGCACCGTCACGTTCGACGCGTCGGGCCGGATCAGCTCGACGACGTCGGCCGCAACCGGCCAGCCGACGCCGAGCCTCGGCCAGTTCGCGTTCTCGATCCCCAACGCGTCGGGCGGCGCCAATCCGCAGAACCTGACGCTCGACCTGAGCGGCACGACGCAGTACGGCGGAAAGAACGGCGTGAACAATCTCGCACAGGACGGCTTCGCGAGCGGCACGCTGACGACGTTCTCGATCGGCGCCGACGGCAAGCTCACCGGCAATTACTCGAATGGCCAGAGCGCGGTGCTCGGCCTGATCGCGCTCGCGAACTTCAACAACCCGAACGGGCTCGAGAACATCGGCGGCAATCAGTATGTGGAAACCGCCGCGTCGGGTGTGCCGCAGATCTCCGCGCCGGGCAGCACGAACCACGGCACGCTGCAGGGGAGCGCACTGGAAAACTCGAACGTCGACCTGACGTCCGAGCTCGTGAACCTGATCAAGGCGCAGCGCGACTACCAGGCCAATGCGCAGACGATCAAGACCCAGCAGACCGTCGACCAGACGCTCCTGAACATGCGCTGACCCGCGCATGAAAAACGCGCCGCGCCAGCCTTGATATCGTCAAGGCCGACGCGGCGCGCGATGTTGTGCACCGCGGCCCGCGTATTGCGGGCCGGTTATCCCGCTTACTTGTCGAGCAGGATGCGCAGCATGCGGCGCAGCGGCTCGGCCGCGCCCCACAGCAGCTGGTCGCCGACCGTGAACGCCGACAGGTATTCACCGCCCATCGCGAGCTTGCGCAGGCGGCCGACCGGCACCGTCAGCGTGCCCGTGACGTTCGCCGGCGACAGGTCGCGCATCGACGCTTCACGCTCGTTCGGCACGACCTTCACCCAGTCGTTCGCCGATGCGAGGATGCCGTTGATCTCGTCGAGCGGCACGTCCTTGTTCAGCTTGATCGTCAGCGCCTGCGAGTGGCAGCGCATCGCGCCGATCCGCACGCACAGGCCGTCGACCGGGATCGAACCCGGCTCGCCCATGGCCGGCTTGCCGAGAATCTTGTTGGTTTCCGCGCCGCCCTTCCACTCTTCCTTCGACATCCCGTTGCCGAGATCCTTGTCGATCCACGGAATCAGCGAGCCCGCGAGCGGCACGCCGAAGTGGCTCGTCGGCATCGCATCGCTGTTCATCGCGGCCAGCACGCGGCGGTCGATATCGAGGATCGCGGAAGCCGGATCGGCGAGCTGCGCCTGAACCGCGCCGTTCAGCGTGCCCATCTGCGACAGCAGTTCGCGCATGTTCTGCGCGCCCGCGCCCGATGCGGCCTGATAGGTCATCGCCGTCATCCAGTCGACGAGGTTCTCGCGGAACAGGCCGCCGAGCGCCATCAGCATCAGGCTGACCGTGCAGTTGCCGCCGATGAAGTTCTTCGTGCCCTTGACGAGCGCATCCTTGATCACGTCGAGGTTGACCGGATCGAGGATGATGACCGCGTCGTCCTTCATCCGCAGCGACGATGCCGCATCGATCCAGTAGCCGTTCCAGCCGGCCGCGCGCAGCTTCGGGAACACGTCGTTCGTGTAGTCGCCGCCCTGGCACGTGATGATCACGTCGCACTTCTTCAGCTCGTCGACGTTGGTCGCATCCTTGAGCGTAGTCTCGTTTTTCGCGAACGAGGGCGCTTTGCCGCCCGTGTTGCTGGTGCTGAAAAACACCGGTTCGATCAGGTCGAAATCGCCCTCTTCCTGCATGCGCTGCATCAGGACGCTGCCGACCATGCCGCGCCAACCTACGAGACCTACGTTCATGACTAACCCTTTGATGGAGCTTCCCCGCCATTTCCGTCCCCGATGTGACCGCGCGGGGAAATAGGCGGGCACGACGGACGATCAGCGTTTAATGATCGTTTTCGTGGTAATGGTTTTCGTGATGACGATGGCGCGCGCACCCGCACGGGCTGTGTTGCCGTGGAGTTTCAAGACCGGGGAGATCAGGGAAATAAGCGCCATCGTTCGAGTCTACACAAAGCCGGTGGCCCGCACAACGGCCAACCGCATGCGAACCGGCCGATTTCGCGGCCCGTTCGCACCCTTTCTACATGATTGCGTTACAGCGCCGCGACCACCGCGTCGCCCATCGCCGTCGTACCGACCTTCTGGCAGCCCGGCGTCGCAATGTCGCCCGTCCGGTAGCCCTGTTCGAGCACCGTTTTCACCGCGCGCTCGATGCGATCGGCCTGCTCCGCACGGTTCAGCGAGTAGCGCAGCATCATCGCGGCCGACAGGATCGTCGCGAGCGGGTTCGCGATGCCCTTGCCCGCGATGTCCGGCGCCGAACCGTGCGACGGCTCGTACAGGCCCTTGTTGTTCTTGTCGAGCGACGCCGACGGCAGCATGCCGATCGAGCCCGTCAGCATCGACGCCTCATCCGACAGGATGTCGCCGAACATGTTGCCCGTGACGATCACGTCGAATTGCTTCGGCGCCTTCGCAAGCTGCATCGCCGCATTGTCGACGTACATGTGCGACAGCTCGACGTCCGCGTATTCCTTCGACACGTCGATCATGATGTCGCGCCAGAACTGCGACGTCTCGAGCACGTTCGCCTTGTCGACCGACAGCAGCTTCTTCGCGCGCTTGCGGGCCGCCTGGAACGCGACGTGCGCGATGCGGCGCACTTCCGGTTCCGAATAACGCATCGTGTCGAAACCTTCGCGCTCGCCGGCGAACAGGCCGTCCGGTGCCGTGCGCACGCCGCGCGGCTGGCCGAAGTAGATGTCGCCGTTCAGTTCGCGCACGATCAGGATGTCGAGGCCCGCGACCAGCTCGGGCTTCAGCGGCGATGCATCGACGAGCTGCGGATAGCAGATCGCCGGGCGGAAGTTCGCGAACAGTTCGAGGTGCTTGCGCAGCCCGAGGATCGCCTGCTCGGGGCGCAGCGCGCGCTCAAGCGAATCGTACTTCCAGTCGCCCACCGCGCCGAACAGGATCGCGTCGGCTTCCTTCGCGAGCTTCAGCGTCGCGTCCGGCAGCGGATGGCCGCTTGCCTCGTAGCCCGCGCCGCCGACCGGCGCCTGTTCGAGTTCGAACTTCTCGTCGAGTGCGTTCAGCACCTTCACGGCTTCATTGACGATTTCCGGGCCGATGCCGTCGCCGGGCAGCACTGCAATCTTCATGCGAAATTCCTGACTGGGTAGGTTTTTATGGAGGCAGGCCGACGAACGCGCCGCCGGCGCGCCCGCCCGAAAGGCACGATCAGCCGACCAGCTTGGTGTTGAGCCACGGCTGCTTCACCAGGCGCTCGGCTTCGAACTGGCGAATCTTGTCCGCGTGGCGCAGCGTGAGGCCGATGTCGTCGAAGCCGTTCAACAGGCAGTACTTGCGGAACGCGGTGATCTCGAACGGATACTCGCGGCCGTCGCCCGTGCGCACGACCTGCGCGTCGAGGTCGACCGTGACCTCGAAGCCGTTGAACGCGACCGTCTCGTTGAACAGGTGATCGACCTGCTGCTCGGTCAACACGATCGGCAGCAGGCCGTTCTTGAAGCAGTTGTTGAAGAAGATATCCGCGAAGCTCGGCGCGATGATCGCGCGGAAGCCGTACTGCTGCAGCGCCCACGGCGCGTGCTCGCGCGAGCTGCCGCAGCCGAAGTTCTTGCGTGCGAGCAGCACGGATGCGCCCTGGTAGCGCGGCTGGTTCAGCACGAAATCGGGATTCAGCGGACGCTTCGAGTTGTCCTGGCCCGGCTCGCCGTGATCGAGGTAGCGCCATTCATCGAACGCGTTCGGACCGAAGCCCGTGCGCTTGATCGACTTCAGGAACTGCTTCGGGATGATCGCGTCGGTGTCGACGTTCTCGCGATCGAGCGGCGCCACGACGCCGGTATGTACTGTGAATTTTTCCATGATCCGTCTATCCGGTTGGAGGGCCGGCGTTCAGCCGGCGCACATCGACAAATTCTCGGCGGGAATCGTCACTCCGCGGCGCGCTTCAGCGCGTTGCCGGCGGCGTTGACGTCCTGCCCGAAGCCCTGGACGGTATTGCAGCCCGCGAGGCCGAAACCCAGCCCCGCCAGCGCCAGCGCGGCAACCAGCCGCGCAATGACCTTCGATGCCGTCACGCGTCACCCCAGCTTGCGAATGTCGACGAAGTGACCTTCGATCGCCGCGGCCGCCGCCATCGCGGGGCTCACGAGGTGCGTGCGACCGCCCGCGCCCTGCCGGCCTTCGAAGTTGCGGTTCGACGTCGACGCGCAGCGCTCGCCCGGATCGAGCCGGTCGGCGTTCATCGCGAGGCACATCGAGCAGCCCGGCTCGCGCCATTCGAAGCCCGCATCCGTGAACACCTTGTCGAGCCCTTCGCGCTCGGCCTGCGCCTTCACGAGGCCCGAGCCCGGCACGACCATCGCGAGCCGCACGTTCGATGCGACGCGACGGTTCAGCTTCTTCACGACATACGCGGCTGCGCGGATGTCCTCGATGCGCGCGTTCGTGCACGAGCCGATGAAGATCTTGTCGACCTTGATCGATTCGATCGGCGTGTTCGGCTCGAGCGCCATGTAGGCCAGCGCACGCTCCATCGCATCACGCTTGACCGGATCCTTCTCGCGCTCGGGATCGGGCACGCGACCGTCGATCGACGTGACCATTTCCGGCGACGTGCCCCACGTGACCTGCGGGACGATCTCGGCTGCGTTCAGCTCGACCACGCGATCGAACTGCGCACCGTCGTCCGACTTGAACTGGCGCCAGTATTCGACGGCCTGGTCCCATTCCGCGCCGGTCGGCACGAACGGGCGGCCTTTCAGGTAATCGATCGTCGTGTCGTCGACGGCAACCATGCCTGCGCGCGCACCCGCTTCGATCGCCATGTTGCAGACGGTCATGCGGCCTTCCATCGTCAGCGCGCGGATCGTCGAGCCGCCGAATTCGATCGCGTAGCCCGTGCCGCCGGCCGTGCCGATCTTGCCGATGATCGCGAGCACGATGTCCTTCGCGGTACAACCGCGCGGCAGCGTGCCTTCGACCTTCACGAGCATGTTCTTGCTCTTCTTCTGCAGCAGGGTTTGCGTCGCGAGCACGTGCTCGACTTCCGACGTGCCGATGCCGTGCGCGAGCGCGCCGAATGCGCCGTGTGTCGACGTATGCGAATCGCCGCACACGATCGTCATGCCCGGCAGCGTCGCGCCCTGCTCCGGCCCGATGATGTGGACGATGCCCTGGCGCACGTCGTTCATCTTGAACTGCGTGATGCCGAACGCATCGCAGTTCGCGTCGAGCGTGTCGACCTGGAGCTTCGAGACGGGATCGGCGATGCCGTGGCTGCGATCGGTGGTCGGCACGTTGTGGTCCGACACGGCCAGGTTCGCGCTGATGCGCCACACCGGACGCTGCGCCATCTTCAGCCCTTCGAACGCCTGCGGGCTCGTGACTTCATGCAGCAGCTGACGGTCGATGTAGAGCAAAGTCGTGCCGTCTTCCTCGGTGTGGACCACGTGGGTGTTCCACAGTTTGTCGTAGAGAGTCTGTGCCATGGGTATGCGGGGTCGTTGTGACTACAAGCCTTGCGGATGCGGTCGATTATGCCACGCAGAACGCGTCACGGCGCAGGCCGGATGCGAAAAAACCCATTAAAAACAGTGGTTTGGCTGGTAGTGCCAATACCTGTATCGGCATTACCAGCCAAATGGGGCGCGCAGGATCCGGCGCCGCGCGATGACGAATCGCGGATCGCGCCGTCCGGATCGCGCGCGCCGGTGCATGGCGGCTTCAGCCGTTCGGATACTCGCGATTGATCAGGTCGAGCCGCAGCATGCCGAGCTGCACACCCGCATTGCTCATCAGGTAGAGATCGCGCCGCCGCAAGGCCGGCATCGACGCCGACGTGTCGTAGAGCGACGGCAGCGTGAGGCCGGCCGGCACGGCGGCCTGCATCCCTGCCGCAGCCGACACGCGCACGGCGATCGATGCCTGATCCGAATGCGTGACGACAGCGACCTTGCCGAGCGCCGCGGCCGAGCCGGCCTGCTTGACGATCGCGGCGGCCACGCCATCGGGCGTCGGTATCGGGCTGCCGGCAGCCGGGGCCGGCGTCGCGATCGACGTCACGCCGGCCGTCAGTCCGTACTTCGATGCGAGTACGCTCGCGACTTCCTGCTGCGCGTAGATCGGGACCGAGACCTTCTGTCGAAGCTGGAACACGGCGTCGGCGATCGCCTCGTTCACGGGGCCCGGCACCGGTGGGGTGCCGGATGTCGGGGCACGACTGCCGAAGCTGAACGCGGCAATCGTGTGGATGCCGGCAGCATCGACGGTCGGCGGCGTCCACGCGAAAAACGTGTCGAACAGGTAGCCTGTTTCGTCGGTGGCGGTCGCGCGATCGTTCAGTTCGTTCGTCAGCTTGCCGAGCATCTGGCGCTGCAATTCCGCATCGGAAACGGGAGCATCATTCGCGAAAGCCGGGGCAACGGACGCGCACGAGGCGGCGAGCAACGAAGTGGAAGCCAGGAAATGGCGGCGGGTCGTCATGGTCATGAGGTTCGAGTGAGGAGCGGCGGGCGTCAACCCTTCGGGAACGCCTGCATCGTCGCGGTCACCGCGCGGGCAAGCATCTGCGCATACATGTCGTGCACGAGATAGAGGCTGCGGTTGCGCGTCCACGGCTGGCCCGATTGCGGGTCGTACATCGCCGGCAGCGACACCTCCGCCACCGCCGCGGCCTTCATGCCCGCCTGCTGCGAGGTCTGGATGCAGCGCTTCGCATGGTCGCGATGGCCGACCACCGCAACGGCGCTCATCGCGGCCGCGCCGCCCGCGCGCGACACGGCCACGGCCGCGACACCGGCCGTGCTCAGGTACACGATCGAGCCGTCGCTCGCGATCACCGGCTCGACCGACGACAGCACGTCGGCGCCCATCCCGTACTTCGACACGAGAAAGCGCGCGATCTCCCACTGCGCATAGACCTTCACCGGTTTCAGCTGGCGAATGCGGTACACGGCATCCGCGAGCGCTTCGTTGACAGGCCCCGGATCGGGTAGCGCCGATTGGTTGCCGCCGGTGCTCGACGTATTGCCGCTTGCCGCATTCGGGCGATTGCCGAAGCTGTACGCGACGATCGCGCCGATCTGTGCAGCCGGCACCGTCGGCAGATCCCACGTGAAGCCGACATCGGTCAACGCCGGCACGATCGCGTTGACCGTCGCCGCGTCGCCGAGCTGCGCGTTGAGCTTCGCGGACATCTGCGCGGCCAGCGCCGCATCGGTCACGGGCGCCGACGTGACGCCGTCACCGCCGCATGCGCTCAACAACGGCGCCACGGCAGCCGCGGGCGCGGCAGCCAGGAATTTTCTGCGTAAAGAAGCCGACGGGTTCAGATTCATGAGAAATACGAAATGATGCGAGCAACGCCGACAGCCGGTCACGGCGTTGCAAATCGCGGGTTCACGGGAAATGACAACCTGACGCGTCGCGCGGTTGGGCGATGGATGGCAGGCTCGACGCTCGAATCGAATCGCTGCGCATCGGTCGATTGACGATGCGGGATCGTAGTGGGCATTTATTAAATCGCGGTGAACCTGTCGATCGGAAGCAAACGCTCGCCACACCGTTTCATCCATGTACGGCCCCGAAGGCGGCGAGCGCAACGCGTCGCGCGCGATGCACGCGGCACTTTTCCGGCGATCGCCTAGACTGTCTATTCGCAGCGGGTGGCGCGCAGCACGCGGCCGCCCGGTCGTCACGATGCCTGTGGCAGCCGGTGCAACCAACGGGAAGACAGCATGCGATACGAACTGTATTACTGGCCCGAGATCCAGGGCCGGGGCGAGTATGTGCGGCTCGCGCTCGAAGCGGCCGAAGCCGACTACGTCGACGTCGCGCGTGAATCGGGGCGCGGAATGGGTGTGCCGGCCATGATGCGCATGATGGACAGCTCGAAGGCGGAATGCGTGCCGTTCGCGCCGCCGTTCCTGAAGGCCGGCGATCGGGTCATCGGGCAGACCGCGAACATCCTGCTGTTTGTCGGCGCGCGGCTCGGGCTCGCGCCTGACGACGAAGCCGGCCGGCTGTGGGTGCACCAGCTTCAGTTGACCGTCGCCGATTTCGTCACCGAGATCCACGACACGCACCATCCGATCGCAAGCTGCCTCTACTACGAAGACCAGAAAGCGGAAGCCGCCGAGCGCGCGGCCGATTTTCTCGAAAACCGGCTGCCGAAATTCCTCGGCTACTTCGAGCGTGTACTCGACCAGAATCCGCACAAGAGCGGCTACCTCGCCGGCAATGAACTCAGTTATGCGGACCTGTCGATGTTCCAGACGATCGAGGGCCTGCGCTACGCGTTTCCGAAAGCGATGAAGCGTGCGGAGCGGAAGATCGCGGCGCTGGTCGCGCTGCACGACCGCGTCGCACTGAATCCGCCTGTCGCGCTCTATCTCGAGTCGGAACGCCGTATCCCGTTCAACGACATGGGCATCTTCCGGCACTATCCGGAGCTGGACAAGTAACGCCGGCACGGCATCCGCGCCGCTTCATGCGCGGCGGCCGCCGCATCGGCACCGGCCGGGCGCTACGGCCGGCGCCCGTTACCGCGCCCTCCGTGCCGGGCCGTCAGCGCGGCTGCCCGTGCTGCGTGGCCGCTGCATCGACGGCCTCGACGGAACGCGTCAGCCACGGCCCGATGTCCATCTCCTCGTAGCGCACGAGCCGGCTCTTGCGCGCACGGCGATACGCCCACCAGATCGCGACGAACAGCGGAATCCACACGTAGATCGACAGCACTTCCATCCAGTCGATGCGGGCCGCGAAGAACGCCTGGTAATCCTGCCCGAGCGAGATCACGATGCAGATCGCGATCGCGAACAGCGGCCCGAACGGAAACCATTTCGCGCGGTAAGGCAGTTGATCGAGCCGGTAGCCCTGCTTCAGGAACCCCTTGCGGAACCGGTAATGGCAGACCGCGATACCGAGCCACGCGATGAAACCGGTGATACCGACCGTATTCAGCAGCCACAGATAGATGCTCTGGTTGTTGGCCAGCGACGTGAGGAAGCACAGCCCGCCGACGGCCATCGTCGCGTACAGCGCGTTGCGCGGCACGCCACCCGGCGACAGCGTCGCGAACATCGCCGGCGCGCGCCCTTCCGCCGCGAGGTTGTACAGCATCCGCGTCGCCGCGTAAGTGCCGGAATTGCCGGCCGACAGCACGGCAGTCAGGATCACGAGATTCATTGCGCCGGCCGCGAGCCGGAAACCCGCGTGGCTGAACACCAGCGTGAACGGGCTCACGCCGATGTCGGTCACGTCGCTCTTCAGCAGGTTCGGATCCGTGTATGGCACCAGCAGCCCGATCACGAAGATCGCGAACACGTAGAACAGCATGATCCGCCAGAAGATCTGCTTTACCGCGCGCGGGATCGTCTTGCGCGGGTTTTCCGATTCGCCAGCGGTGATCCCGACCAGCTCGGTGCCGAGAAACGAGAAGCCCGCGATCAGCGCGACGCTCATCATCGCATGCACGCCGCCGACGAACGGGGCGTCGCCCGTCGTGAAATTGCGCAAGCCGACCGGATGCCCGTTCCCGATCAGGCCGGCCGCGATCAGCAGCCCGGCCGCGATGAACGCGACCACGGTGACGACCTTGATCAGCGAGAACCAGTATTCCGATTCACCGAAGCCGCGCACCGACAGCGTATTCAACAGGAAGATCAGCACGAGGAAGCCCGCGCCCCACCAGATGCCGGGTAGGGTTGGAAACCAGTAGCGCATCACGATCTGTGCGGCGACCAGCTCGATCGCGATCGTCACGGCCCAGCTGTACCAGTAGGTCCAGCCGAGCGCGACGCCGAAGCCTTCGTCGACGTACTTCTCGCCGTAGATCGCAAACGAGCCCGATACCGGCATCAGTGCGGCCATCTCGCCGAGGCCCGTGACGACGAAGTACACCATCAGCCCGATCGCGATATACGCGGCAATCGCACCGCCCGGCCCGGCCTGCGCGACCGACGCACCCGACGCGACGAACAGCCCCGTGCCGATCGAGCCGCCGATCGCGATCATCGCGATGTGGCGGCCCTGCAGACGGCGCTTCAGCGTCGCTCCGGACGGTTCGGCCGTTTCCGCTGCCGCTTGCAAAGCATCCATAGTGTTCACCCTGGTTCGGTTTGAGCTTGACGATTTGATTCGGAATGCAAATCGTCAAGCCCGGTCATTCGCGTCGACACCGGCCCTTCCCGGCCGGCCGCATCACACGACGCTGCGCTTGATCGCCTGCAGTTCGGCCGTCGTCACGATCTTTTCGATCCGGAACCGCGGGCTTTCCAGCCACGCGTTCGCGATCCGCCGGTACTCGTCGAGATCCTCGCACGCGAGCCGCACGAGAAAATCGAACGTGCCGCTGACGAGCCAGCAATCGAGCACGGCCGGATTCGCCCGCATTTCGTCCTCGAACGGCGCCTGCGAACGCCCGTGGTCGGCCAGCGTGACCTGCGCGATCACGACGATCGGCTTGGTCGCGCGCGGCGCCTTGATCACCGCGCGGTACCCTTCGATCACGCCGAGTGCCTCGAGCCGCTCCACACGCGCCTGGCATGGCCGCGGCGTGAGGTTCACGAGCTCGGACAGCTTCCGGTAGGAAATTCGCCCGTCGGTGCGCAGGATGTCGAGGATCCGGAGATCGATCTTGTCGAGCTGCATCTTCTTGTCGGTCATCCGCGTTCGCTCCGGTCGGGTCGTGGCTGGTGCGCGCAACGTCTCCCGTTCCGCGCGGGGGCCACATTATCCGGCCGAAGCGGCCGCGCGCCAATCGGCTAGAACCGCAGCGACAGGCAGGTCAGGCCGCCGTCCATCTTGCGGAACTCGCTCGTATCGATCACGTGCAGCGGCAGCCCGAGCGACGCGATCGCATCGTGCACGCGCGGGTAGCCGGCCGGCGTGATCAGCGTGCCGTTCACGCGCAGCGTGTTGCCCGCGTATTCGTCGGCAGCCGAGATCGCGATCCGGCGATAGTCGGCGAACGCCGGATGCGCGGCCAGCGCCTCGGTCACGAGCAGCGTGTCGTCGCCGAGCGCGTTGACGACCGACTTGAGGTGCAGGCCGGCGCCCACCGGCACCGCGACGACCGAGTACCCGTAGCGCGACACGAGCGATTCGAACGCGGCGATGCCTTCGGCATCGGTACGGCCCGTCAGGCCAATGTAGAAGCGCTTGCCGACCTGCATCACGTCGCCGCCGTCGAGACGGCCGTCCTGCATCGGCAGCAAGTCGCGATGCGCGGCCAGCGCCGCTTCGATGTGCGCCGTCTCGCCACGCCGCGCCGGCGCACCCGGGCGCGTGATCACCGCGAATTCCGGCGTCACGACCGCGGTGTCCTCGACGAAGTGTGAATCGGGAAACGCCTCCAGCGGCGGCAGTTCGGTCAGCTCGACGCCGAGCGTGCGCAGCGCTTCGCAGTAAGCGTGGAACTGGGTGAGCGTCTTGTCGTAATCGGGCGCGCCGAGTTCGGCGGTGGTCAGGCCCGCGCCACAGGACGGCGCGGGTCGGCGAACGATCGCTTGCGTGAATTGCATCGACTCCTCCATGGTCAGCGCCACACCCGTGCGTCACACGGGGCGGCCGCGTTGTGTCCGGACCATTATCGGAAGCCAAATTGCACAATTCGCGTCGATTTCGGCTGCGCCGACAGCCGATTGCGTCGAATTCTGCGCGGCGCGCAGCGGATTCGGCAGCTCACCCGCCCCCTGCCTGGCGAGCCGCCGCTTTCACATGCCGCATGCCTGCTACACGTCCGCCCCGAACCCCATCTGCGAACGGCCGAGCGCCCCGAGATCGCCCTCCCCGCCGCGTCCGTCGAATTCGACCTCGAAATGATCGGCCGGGAAATCGGGCGGGCTCTCGCCACGCAGGAACGCGGCCCGCTGACGCTGCAGGTATGCGTCGTTCTTCGCGCAACCGGGCGCGGCCGCAATGTACATCACGTTGCTGTCGCCGCGGCCGCGGTGCGCATCCTCGACCGCGTGCACGACGTCGCCGTGCCAGAACACCGCGTCGCCCGGCTCCATGTGCGGGATCGGCACCAGCGCATCGAGCAGCAGCGCGTGCCATTCGGGCCGGATCGACAGCGCCCTGCCGGGACGCGCGCCGCACAGGTCGTCGTCGGCCACATCGTCCTGCAGCGCGCGCAGCACGATGTAGGCCATCGCGTTCGCGACCGGGATCAACTGCAGCGTGCCGTCGCCGGGCCCTTGCGGCGTCAGTGCGGTCCAGCCCTGGAATGTACGGAACATCGAGCACACGGCCGGCGACGGAATCTCCTCGACGTCGGGACGAAACGCCGCGTCGAACGGATCGTAATCGCGCCAGTTGCCGGCCAGCACGTGACGATAGACCTGGCGGAAATTCGCGCCGAGCCAGCGTTCGACGGAACCGCCGTCGACATGCGGCGACAGCCCGAGCGACGTCGAGCCGGGCGGGCGGCGACGGATCCGGTCCGCATAGGCCGGCACCTGGTCGGGATCGAAGTGCGTGCGCCCGCCGTGCGCGTGACGCCACAGGCGGTTCAGGAACACGCGCGCCTGGGTCAGTGCCGGCGACTGGCGCGCAGCCACCTGCGGCTTCGACCAGTAGACGCCGTAGATCTGCGGCTTGCCCGACGCGAGGTTCCCGAAATAGCGATCCTCGGCACGCGCGTGCAGCCGCTCGGTGAAGCGGTTCGCGTCCAGGTACGCACCGATCTCGTCGTTCCAGTCGCGCGCCTGCCGCGCATCGAATACGCCACGGATCACGACCGCGCCATGCGCGCGGATCGCAGCAATCGCGCGCGGATCGACGGTACCGCTCGCGATGTCCGCGAACGGCACCACCGGAATGACGTCACGGCCATGCGCATGCGCACGCCGGATCGCGTCGACCTGCCGTGCGATATCGCCCTCCAGTTCGCGAAACGTGGCCGCATAGCCGGGCAAGTCGGCGCGCAGCGCTCTTTTCGCGTCGCGAATCGCGGCAGGCAGGTCGTCTATCGTCAGTTGCATCGTGGTCTCCTCGCTGACAGGTGTCGTGATGTGCTGTCAGCGTACGGCCGATGCTCGGCCATCGTTACCCCTATCCGGCCAACTATCAATACAATCGGGACAACCGTGCCTTACTCCGGACGATGACAGACCACGCACAGCTTGTTGCCGTCCGGATCGCGGAAATAGGCGCCGTAGTAGTCGCGGTGATAGTCCGGCCGCAGGCCCGGCGGCCCTTCGCAGGTGCCGCCGTGGCGCAGCGCGAGCGCGTGGCAGCGATCGACGTGCGCGCGGGTCGGCGCCACGAACGCGATCGTGTGGCCATTGCCCGGTTCGGGCGCGCGGCCGTCGAGCGGCTGGCCAAAGAAGAACAGCGGCCGGTCGGTGTCGGCCGGCATCCAGCCCGACCAGCCGTCCGGTTCGCGAAATTTGACGCGCAGCCCGAGTTCCGCGAATAGCGGCGCGTAGAAATCGTAGGCGCGCGCGGTGTCGGTCACCCCCACGCAAACATGTGAAAACATGGCATCGCTCCGTTGTGACGATTGCTCACGATCATGCCACGGCGCGATGCCGGCCCTCTCCCGGAGGCCGCGATGAAACCGCAGTACGAGCACGTGACGTTCGCACCCGGCTGTTCGATCCGCGTCTATCACCGTCAGCTCGCGCGCATTCCGTTCGAATGGCATCGCCATCCCGAATACGAACTGACGCTGACGCTCAACAGCCGCGGCCGGCGCTTCATCGGCGATCACGTCGCGCATTACGCGGACGACGACCTGGTGCTCGTGCCGCCCAACCTGCCACATACCTGGTCGTCGAATGCACGCATCGATCGCGATGCACCCGAAGTCACGCTCGTCATCTGGTTCGACGGCGACTGGGCGCGGCGTCTGGCCGACTGTTGCCCCGAATACGCGTCGCTGCGCTCGCTGCTGCGGCGTGCCGCACCGGGCCTGCGTTTCGACGCGGACGCGGCCCGGGCAATGCGCGCACGACTGCCGCAGTTGCTCGATCCATCTCCCCGCATACGGCTCGCGGCCGCGCTCGACACGCTCGCCGATCTCGCGGAGGCCGGCGGCGAGCCGCTCGCCACCGCGCACACGCATGACCTGACCGACGGCGCGACACCGCCCGCCAGCGTGGCCGCCCCCGAAGCCGAACGCCTCGACCGCGTGCTCGACGCAATCGACCGGCATTTCCACGAACCGCTGCGCATCGGCGCGCTCGCCGCCACTGCGCACATGTCCGAACGCACTTTGCAACGCCTGTTCGTCCGGCATCTCGGCGAAAGCGTCGGCCGCTACGTGCAGCGGCTGCGGCTCGCGCATGCGTGCCGCCATCTCGTCGGCACCGACTGGCCGATCGCGACCGTGGCCGTGCGCTGCGGCATTCCGAATGCCGCGAACTTCAACCGACAATTCCTCACCGCGCGCGGGATGACGCCCGGCGCATACCGGCAGTTCTTCGTGCAGCACGGCCATGCGCCCGATGACGACGCGCCTGCACTCGACACGCGCCCGCCGTCGCTTGAGCGCCGCGCCGGCCCGGGCGAACCTCGGCCGCACAAATGAAAACACCCCGACGGGATGACCCGTCGGGGTGTCGTGGCGTTGCGTTTCGCCCGACGCGAGCGGCCTGCCGGCCGTTCGCGCCGCGCACGACTTAACGTGCGTTGAGCGGCTTCGCTTCGCGCGGCGTATCGCCGATGAACAGCTGGCGCGGACGGCCGATCTTCTGCTCCGGATCGCCGATCATTTCGTTCCACTGTGCGATCCAGCCGACCGTACGTGCCATCGCGAAGATACACGTGAACATCGACGTCGGGATGCCCAGCGCGCGCTGGACGATGCCCGAGTAGAAGTCGACGTTCGGGTACAGCTTGCGCGACACGAAGTATTCGTCTTCCAGCGCGATCTTCTCGAGCTGCATCGCGAGCTTGAACAGCGGGTCGTCGTGCAGGCCCAGTTCGTTCAGCACTTCGTAGCACGTTTCGCGCATCAGCTTCGCACGCGGGTCGTAGTTCTTGTACACGCGGTGACCGAAGCCCATCAGCTTCACGCCCGAATTCTTGTCCTTCACCTGCTTGATGAATTCGGGGATGTTGTCCGGCGAACCGATCTGCTCGAGCATGTTCAGCGCGGCTTCGTTCGCACCACCGTGCGCCGGGCCCCACAGACACGCGATACCGGCCGCGATACATGCGAACGGGTTCGCGCCCGACGAGCCGGCGAGGCGCACGGTCGACGTCGATGCGTTCTGCTCGTGGTCGGCGTGCAGGATCAGGATACGGTCGAGTGCGCGGACGAGCACGTCGTTGACCTTGTACTCTTCGCACGGGTTCGAGAACATCATGTGCATGAAGTTCGCGCTGTACGACAGCGAGTTCTTCGGATACACGAACGGCTGACCGATGCTGTACTTGTATGCCATCGCGACGAGCGTCGGCAACTTCGCGATCATGCGGATCGCCGACACTTCACGGTGACGCGGATCGTTGATGTCGAGCGAGTCGTGGTAGAACGCCGACAGCGCGCCGACCGCAGCGACCAGGATCGCCATCGGGTGTGCGTCGCGACGGAAGCCACGGAAGAAGAAGTGCATCTGCTCGTGCACCATCGTGTGCTTCGTGACGGTATCGACGAATTCCTTCTTCTGCGCTGCGTTCGGCAGTTCACCCTTCAGCAGCAGGTAGCAGCTTTCGAGGAAGTCCGCGTTCTGCGCGAGGTTGTCGATCGGGTAACCGCGGTACAGCAGTTCGCCCTTGTCGCCGTCGATGTACGTGATCGCCGAATTACAAGCTGCCGTCGACATGAAGCCCGGGTCATACGTGAACTTGCCGGTCTGGCCGTACAGCTTGCGGATGTCGATCACGTCCGGGCCCATCGTGCCCTTGTAGATCGGCAGTTCGACGCTCGGCGAGTTGTCGCTGAACGATAGCGTGGCTTTAACATCAGACGGAGTCATGGCACATCCTCAATCGAAATAAAGAAACGGGATTCGATAACGGGCACAGCGCGTTACACCTTGGCGTTACACGTTGCGCAGCATCTCCAACAGCCGGTGAATGTCCGGGCTGTCAAGGTCGCCCTCTGGTTCCTTGCGCGCGAGGAGCAAGTCCATCAGGTCGTTGTCGCTCAGATCGAGCAGGCGCGACAACGCGCCTACGTCTGCATCGGTGAGGTCATGCTCGTATCTGCTGAAGAAACGCTCGAAAATGATGTCGTTCTCCAGCAGACCCCGCCGCGCACGCCAGCGAAGGCGTGCGCGACGGTGCGGGTCGGATTGATGCGAATCGTCGCTCATCTCGCAGACTCCCGCAGGGCCACCCCAAGGGTGTCGACACCCCCTCGGGGGGCAGCGAACGCAGTGAGCTTGGGGGTCGTCATATCAAACCGCGCGGCGAACCATCAGTTCCTTGATCTTGCCGATCGCCTTCGTCGGGTTCAGGCCCTTCGGGCAGACGTCGACGCAGTTCATGATCGTGTGGCAACGGAACAGACGGTACGGGTCTTCCAGGTTGTCGAGACGCTCGCCGGTGGCCGTGTCACGGCTGTCCGCGATGAAGCGGTAAGCCTGCAGCAGGCCGGCCGGGCCGACGAACTTGTCCGGGTTCCACCAGAAGCTCGGGCACGACGTCGAGCAGCTCGCGCACAGAATGCACTCGTACACGCCGTCGAGCTCGTCGCGCTCTTCCGGCGACTGGAGGCGTTCCTTCTCCGGCGGCGGCGCGTCGTTGATCAGGTACGGCTTGATCGAGTGGTACTGGTTGAAGAAGTGCGTCATGTCGACGATCAGGTCGCGCACGACGGGCAGGCCCGGCAGCGGACGCAGCACGATCTTCTGCGGCAGGTCGTTCAGGTTCGTCAGGCACGCGAGACCGTTCTTGCCGTTGATGTTCATCGCGTCCGAACCGCACACGCCTTCACGGCACGAACGGCGGAACGACAGCGTCTCGTCCACTGCCTTCAGCTTCACCAGTGCGTCGAGCAGCATGCGCTCGTGCTGGATCTCGAGCTCGTACGTCTGCATGCGCGGCGCTGCGTCCTTGTCCGGATCGTAGCGGTAGACTTCAAAAATGCGTTTTGCCATTTCGGATTCCTTTGACTCGGCTTAGAACGTGCGCGGCTTCGGCGGCACGGATTCGACCGTCAGCGGCTTCATTTGAACCGGCTTGTAGTCGAGGCGATCGCCTTCGCTGTACCACAGCGTGTGGCGCAGCCAGTTCTCGTCGTCGCGGTGTTCGTAGTCGCTGTGGGCGTGTGCGCCACGGCTTTCCTTACGTGCTTCCGCCGACACCATCGTTGCGCGAGCAACTTCGATCAGGTTCTCCAGCTCGAGCGCTTCGACGCGCGCGGTGTTGAACACCTTCGACTTGTCCTTCAGGTGGATGCTTTCCACGCGCGCCTTCAGGCCGGCCATCTGGTCGACGCCTTCCTTCAGCAGTTCCGACGTGCGGAACACGCCTGCGTGCTTCTGCATCGTCGAGCGGATGTCGTTCGCGACGTCCTGCGTGTATTCACCCGAAGTCGACTTGTCGAGCTTCGCCAGGCGCGCCAGCGAGAATTCGCCTGCATCGGCCGGCAGCGGCTTGTGTTCCTTCTGGTTCTTCACGTGCTCGACGATGTGGTTGCCGGCCGCACGGCCGAACACCACGAGATCCAGCAGCGAGTTCGTGCCGAGGCGGTTCGCGCCGTGCACGGACACGCACGAGCATTCGCCCACTGCGTAGAAGCCGTTGACCGGATCCTTGTGGCCGCGCGACGTGCCGACGACCTGACCGTGGATGTTGGTCGGGATGCCGCCCATCTGGTAGTGGATCGTCGGGACGACCGGGATCGGTTCCTTGATCGCGTCGACGTTCGCGAACTTCAGCGCGATTTCGCGGATCGACGGCAGACGCTTCATGATCGTCTCGGCGCCGATGTGCGACAGGTCGAGCAGCACGTGATCCTTGTTCGGACCCACGCCGCGGCCTTCCTTGATTTCCTGGTCCATCGAACGCGACACGAAGTCACGCGGCGCCAGATCCTTCAGCGTCGGCGCGTAGCGCTCCATGAAACGCTCGCCGTTCGCGTTGCGCAGGATACCGCCTTCGCCGCGCACGCCTTCGGTGATCAGCACGCCCGCGCCGGCCACGCCGGTCGGGTGGAACTGCCAGAACTCCATGTCCTGCAGCGCGATGCCCGAACGCGCGGCCATGCCGAGGCCGTCGCCGGTGTTGATGAACGCGTTGGTCGATGCCGCGAAGATCCGGCCTGCGCCGCCCGTCGCGAACAGCGTGGTCTTGCCTTCCATGATGTAGACGTCGCCCGTCTCCATCTCGAGGGCCGTCACGCCGAGCACGTCGCCTTCCGCGTCGCGGATCAGGTCGAGCGCCATCCATTCGACGAAGAACTGCGTCTTCGCTTCGACGTTCTGCTGGTACAGCGTGTGCAGCAGCGCGTGACCGGTACGGTCGGCGGCCGCGCAAGCGCGCTGAACCGGCTTCTCGCCGTAGTTCGCGGTGTGGCCGCCGAACGGGCGCTGGTAGATCGTGCCGTCCGCGTTACGGTCGAACGGCATGCCGAAGTGCTCGAGTTCGTACACGACGTTCGGCGCTTCACGGCACATGAACTCGATCGCGTCCTGGTCGCCGAGCCAGTCGGAGCCCTTGATCGTGTCGTAGAAGTGGAAGTGCCAGTTGTCTTCGCTCATGTTGCCGAGCGACGCGCCGATGCCGCCCTGCGCGGCCACCGTGTGCGAACGGGTCGGGAACACCTTCGACAGCACGCCGACCGACAGGCCCGCGCGCGACAGTTGCAGCGCCGCGCGCAAGCCGGAGCCGCCTGCGCCGACGATCACTACGTCAAACTTGCGGCGCGGGAGGGAAGTTTTGATTGCAGCCATTCTTTACACTCTCCAGAGAATCTGCGCGGCGTAGCCCGCACATGCGAGCAGCCAGACGATGGTCAGCGATTGCAGCAGCAGGCGCACACCGACGGGCTTCACGTAGTCCATCCAGATGTCGCGCACGCCGACCCATGCGTGGTAGAAGAGGGAAAGCAGCATCACGAAGGTGGCGAGCTTCATCCATTGCGCGGCGAAGATCGATGCCCAGCCTTCGTACGAGAAATCATGCGCGCCGAAGAACAGGACGAGCAGAATGACCGTGTAGACCGCCATGATCGTGGCGGTGATGCGCTGCGCAAGCCAGTCGCGCAGGCCGTAGTGAGCGCCGACGACGAGGCGCTTCGAGCCGATTCGGTTATTGGCTGCCATTTTCTTAGAATGCTCCGAACAGTTTGAGTGCCATGGCGATCGTCAGGGCGATCGAGACGACAAAGACGACGACTGCCGTCCGCTTGCCGCCTTCCTTCGTGACGGCGTCGTGGTTGACGTCCATCAGCAGGTGGCGAATGCCGGCGCAGAAATGGTGGAAGAAGGCCCACGACAACGCGAGGACGATCAGCTTGACGATGATGTTGGAGAGGAAAGCCTTGAAGCCTTCGAAGCTGAGCTCGGACGTGAGGCTCTGGTCGAAAAGGAACAGCAGGAACGGCAGGAACAAGAACAGCAGCGCGCCGCTGACTCGATGGAGAATCGACAATATCGCTGCCAGCGGCATGCGATATTTCATCGTGATATCGCCGAATCCGATGTTCCGGTATTCCGGCCTCGGCTTTCTTACTGCATCAGTCATGCTAGACCCCTACTATGTTGTCACACTAATCCGCGATTTTAGCGCCTTTTTATATCGCGCTGCAGCGAAAGTCTGCTCTGGATAGTTGCGCGAACAAGAACAAAGGCGGCCCGAAACGTGCTTCGCGAACGTGGGGAACGCGAACGCACTCGGCTTGAGCCGATACACCGTCAACTCAAGTCATTCTGATAGTAGTACCCGGTTGTGACATACCAGCCGCGACGCACTTCCACCGGCCGGTCTCCGTATGTATAGGACACCCGCTCGACCGACAGCAAAGGGAAACCTGCCGGCACGTGCAGCAGGTCGGCCACCGCCGGCTCCGCCGCCACCGCACGGATCTTCTCCGTCGCGCGGATCATCCGCGTGCCGAACTCCGTCTCGAACATCGCGTAGAGCGGCCCCTTGTACTCGCTCAGCCGCTCGAACGTGAGCCCGCGGAACATCGCGCCCGGCAGCCAGATCTCGTCGAGCACCGTCACCTCGCTGTCGAATTCCAGCAGGCGGCGCACCTGCACGACGGGGTCGGCCGGCTTCAGGTCGAGCTGCCGCGCGATCTCGGCCGGCGCGCGCAGGCGCCGGCATTCGAGCAGGCGGCTCACGTGCGGATGCTCGGCACCGTCGTCGGCCAGCAGCCGCAGGAAGCGGAACTGCGCGCGATCTTCATTGTGCGTTGCAACAAAAGTGCCCTTGCCCTGCCGCCGGACCACGAGGTTTTCGGCGGCCAGCTCGTCGATCGCCTTGCGGACGGTGCCCTGGCTGACCTTGTAACGGGCCGCGAGCTCCACCTCGCTCGGGATGATCTCGCCCGGCTTCCATTCACCGGTTTCGAGACTTTGCGTGATCAATGACTTAATCTGCTGGTATAACGGGCTGAACGTCGGCGACGGAGCCGCCGCAGGCGAAGATGCGGGATCGCCCCCGCCCGGCTGCCCTGGGCCGCCTGCGCCGGTCTGATTCGCGGTATTCGCCTGGTTCGATGTCATGGCGCGCATTTCATCACAAACCGCACTTTTAAGTCCACTCAATTTCCGCAAAACATCTGTCTTATATAAGACATATGATACCGTTTGACTTTGAGCGAGACGGCTCCTACACTCCCGGTCGAGCAAGGGTTCGCGGGTGCAAAAGCGCGTCCCCGGCTACGTGCCACGGCCGTCTCCAGGTTCACCGCGTCTGCCATCGCGAGTCCTCCGCCCTGCTTCAATGCAACGCTACGCACAACGCGCATAGAATGGCGTTTTCGCGAGTGTCCAACGCTTCACCCGTCCTGGAGATTTTCAATGGCTAAGCCCGCAAAGCGCGTTGCCGTCACCGGCGCCGCAGGTCAAATCGCTTACTCCCTGCTGTTCCGCATCGCGAACGGCGACCTGCTCGGCAAGGACCAGCCGGTCATCCTGCAACTGCTCGACCTCCCGCAAGCTCAAGCCGCCGTCAAAGGCGTCGTGATGGAACTCGACGATTGCGCGTTCCCGCTGCTCGCGGGCGTCGTGATCACCGACGATCCGAAGGTCGCATTCAAGGATGCCGACGTCGCACTGCTGGTCGGCGCACGTCCGCGCTCGAAGGGCATGGAGCGCAAGGACCTGCTGTCGGCAAACGCCGAAATCTTCACGGTTCAGGGCGCTGCGCTGAACGAAGTCGCGAGCCGCGACGTGAAGGTGCTGGTCGTCGGCAACCCGGCGAACACGAACGCATACATCGCGATGAAGTCGGCACCGGATCTGCCGAAGAAGAACTTCACGGCCATGCTGCGCCTCGACCACAACCGCGCGCTGTCGCAGCTCGCGGCGAAGTCGGGCAAGCCGGTCGCATCGATCGAGAAGCTCGCCGTGTGGGGCAACCACTCGCCGACGATGTACCCCGACTTCCGCTTCGCGACCGCCGAAGGCGAATCGCTGCTGAAGCTGATCAACGACGACGTGTGGAACCGCGACACGTTCATCCCGACCGTCGGCAAGCGCGGCGCGGCGATCATCGAAGCGCGCGGCCTGTCGTCGGCAGCGTCGGCAGCCAACGCGGCGATCGACCACGTGCGTGACTGGGTCCTCGGCACGAACGGCAAGTGGGTCACGATGGGCATCCCGTCGGACGGCTCGTACGGCATCCCCGAAGACATCATCTACGGCGTGCCGGTCGTGTGCGAAAACGGCGAGTACAAGCGCGTCGAAGGCCTGGAAATCGACGCGTTCTCGCGCGAGAAGATGGACGGCACGCTGGCCGAGCTGCTCGAAGAGCGCGATGGCGTCGCCCACCTGCTGAAGAACTAAGCATCACGCGTATCGCCGGGCGGCCCTCGGGCAGCCCGGTTTCGGCCCGGGCCGGCATGCCGCCGGCCCGGCCGACCGATCCGATCCGCGCCCGTTTTGCCGCTCCGCGCCCGCCGCGCACCGGCCCAGAACGCGCCCGAATCCGATTTTCTCCACGTTGACCCGCTTCCCTGGCGTAGACGAGATGGCCGCGCTCACTCCCGCACAAGTGCTGTACGACGGGGCGTCCCCGCCCGCGATCCTGCCCTGCTGCGATCACTACGCGGGCAGCGAAAAGCTGATGCGCAAGTCGCTCGCGCTGCAGGCCGAGCTGGGCCCCGTGTTCGACATCACGCTCGACTGCGAAGACGGCGCGGCCGTCGGCCAGGAAGCCGCGCACGCGGCACTTGTCGCCGACATACTCGGCAGCGACGAGAACCGCTTCGGCCGCGTTGGCGTGCGCATCCACGACTTTTCCCACCCGCACTGGCGCGACGACGTGCGCATCGTGCTGCGTGCGCCGCGCGTCCCCGCCCACATCACGCTCCCGAAGATCGCGAGCGCCGCCGACGCAGCCGAAATGACCGCGTTCATCGAGGGTACGCGCCGCGAGCTCGGCATCGCGCAGCCGATTCCGGTCGACGTGCTGGTCGAGACGCACGGCGCGCTCGCGCAGGCGGCCGCCCTCGCCGCGCTGCCGACAGTCGGCACGCTGAGCTTCGGGCTGATGGATTTCGTCTCCGCGCACCATGGCGCGATTCCCGATTCGGCGATGCGCTCGCCCGGCCAGTTCGAGCACCCGCTCGTGCGCCGCGCGAAGCTGGAAATCGCCGCAGCCTGCCACGCGCACGGCAAGACGCCGTCGCACAACGTGACGACGGAAGTGCGCGACATGAGCATCGTCGCCGCCGATGCGCGCCGCGCGCGCGACGAATTCGCATTCACGCGGATGTGGAGCATCCACCCCGCGCAGATCCGCCCGATCGTCGACGCATTCGCGCCGCGCACCGACGAGGTCGCACTGGCCGCCGAGATCCTGCTGGCCGCGCAGGCCGCCGACTGGGGGCCGACACGCCACGGTGATACGCTGCACGATCGCGCGAGTTACCGGTATTACTGGTCGGTGCTGCGCCGCGCGCGGGCTACCGGCCAGCCCGTGCCGGCAGAGGCCGCGCCGCTGTTCGGCCCGGCCGCCGCGGGCGGCGCCCCCTGAGCGCGCGCCGCCGGCCGATACACGAGTTTCATGCATTCGACGAGGCGCGAACCGGATAGAGGTTTGCGAAACGACAAAAAACGTAACGGAGCCCGAAAACCTGATATATACGCGGCCAAATAGGTGAAAATAGCGGCCGCTGCGCGCTTTCGGGGCGCGTGCAGTTTCAAACCGGCCGGCAGTTTCGATTGCCGGCCCTTGTCAACTGATTATCGAAAGGTTCTGACTCCATGAAGAAACTCCTGATCGCTACCGCCATCGGCGCCTTGTCCGCCACGATGCTGGTGTCGGCTCCGAGCGCGTTTGCCCAGGGTACGACCACCACGACCGCGAAGAAGGCAACGGCCAAGCGCCCGGCGCCGGCCAAGCGCATCATCCCGCGCAGCAAGAAGGCACAGGCACGTGCCGCGGCGAAGGTCGATCCGGTACCGGACGGCGCGGTCAAGTGGTCGTGCAAGGAAGGTCTGTCGTTCGACCTCGCCGGCGACATGAAGCGCGACCAGGTCGTCACGGTTCACTGGGCGAAGAAGAACTACAAGCTGCCGCGTCAGGCCACGACGACGGGCGCCGACACGTTCTACGATCCGGCAGCAGGCTTCAAGCTGATCGTGATCCCGACCAAGGCGATGCTGTTCTCCGACGCAAACGGCGGCGAACGCCTCGCGGACGAATGCGTGACGCCGGAAATGGCGCAAGGCACGCCGGCACCGACGCAGTCGAACGAACTGAAGCCGGCAACGAACTAAGCGCGTTCCCATCGGCCCCTCGATGTCCGCCCCGGTCTCCAACGTCCGCCCTGCTCCGGATACGGTACTCGTCGATATCGTCGACTACGTGCTGAATGCCGGCATCGACAGCGCGCTCGCGCTGGAGACGGCGCGTCATTGCCTGATCGACACGCTCGGATGCGGACTCGAGGCGCTGTCCTACCCTGCCTGCACCAAGCTGCTCGGCCCCGTCGTGCCCGGCACGATCGTGCCGAACGGCGCGAAGGTGCCCGGCACGTCCTTCCAGCTCGATCCCGTCCAGGCCGCCTTCGGCATCGGCGCGATGATCCGCTGGCTGGACTTCAACGACACCTGGCTCGCCGCCGAATGGGGTCATCCGTCCGACAATCTCGGCGGGATCCTGGCGACGGCCGACTGGCTTTCCCGCACGGCCGTCGCGGCCGGCCGGAAGCCGCTCACGATGCGCGACGTGCTGGTCGCGATGATCCAGGCCCACGAGATCCAGGGCTGCCTCGCGCTCGAGAATTCGTTCAACGCGGTCGGGCTCGACCACGTGCTGCTCGTGAAGGTCGCATCGACGGCCGTCGTCGGGCGGCTGCTCGGGCTCACGCGCGACGAGCTGATCAACGCGGTGTCCAACGCGTTCGTCGACGGCCACGCGCTGCGCACCTACCGCCACGCGCCGAACACGGGCTCGCGCAAATCATGGGCGGCCGGCGATGCCACCTCCCGCGCGGTGCGCCTCGCGCTGATCGCGAAAACGGGTGAAATGGGCTACCCGTCGGCGCTCACCGCGAAGACCTGGGGCTTCTACGACGTGCTGTTCCGCGGCCAGCCGTTCCGCTTCCAGCGCCCGTACGGCACGTACGTGATGGAAAACGTGCTGTTCAAGATCGCGTTCCCCGCCGAATTCCACGCGCAAACGGCCGCCGAGGCCGCGCTGCAGCTGCACGCGCAGCTCGCCGCCGCGGGCCGCATGACCGACGACATCGGCCGGATCACGATCCGCACGCACGCGGCCGCGATCCGCATCATCGACAAGCAGGGCCCGCTGGCCAATCCGGCCGACCGCGACCACTGCATCCAGTACATGGTCGCCGTGCCGCTGCTGTACGGCCGGCTGACCGCGGCCGACTACGAAGATTCGGCCGCCGCCGATCCCCGCATCGACGCGCTGCGCGCGAAGACCGTGTGCGTCGAGGATCCGCAGTTCACGAAGGATTACCACGACCCGGACAAGCGCTCGATCGCGAATGCGCTGACGATCGAGTTCACGGACGGGTCGAAGCTTGCCGAAGTGGCGGTCGAATATCCGCTCGGCCACCGGCGGCGCCGGGCCGAAGGCATCCCGCTCCTGGTCGAGAAGTTCAGGACCAACCTTGCCCGCCGCTTCCCGGCAAAGCAGCAACAAGCGATTCTCGACGTGTCGCTGGATCAGGCAAAGCTCGAAGCGATGCCGGTCGATGAGTACGTCGATCTGTATGTGATATAGCCGTCAGATACAGGACTCTTTGTTTCCTAGCCTTAAACCCAGGAAAATCACCATGGCCCACAATCTCCACAAGACCCTCAAGGAATTCGACAGCGGTTCCGGCAAAGGCAAGTTCTACTCGCTGCCGCAGCTCGGCAAGGAACTGAAGACGAAGATCGAACGCCTGCCGGTGTCGATCCGTATCGTGCTCGAGTCCGTGCTGCGCAACTACGACGGCAAGAAAATCACCGAAGAGCACATCGAGCAGCTCGCGAACTGGAAGCCGACCGCGAAGCGCGTCGACGAGATTCCGTTCGTGGTGTCGCGCGTCGTGCTGCAGGACTTCACGGGCGTGCCGCTGCTCGCCGACATCGCGGCCATGCGCGGCGTCGCCGAGCGTACGGGCAAGAATCCGAAGAAGATCGAACCGCTGGTCCCGGTCGATCTCGTCGTCGATCACTCGGTGCAGATCGACTACTTCCGCCAGAAGGACGCGCTCGACCTGAACATGAAACTGGAATTCCAGCGCAACAACGAGCGCTACCAGTTCATGAAGTGGGGCATGCAGGCATTCGACACGTTCAAGGTCGTGCCGCCGGGCGTCGGCATCGTCCACCAGGTGAACCTCGAATACCTCGCGCGCGGCGTCCACAAGAAGGCGGACGGCGGCGACACCGTGTACTACCCGGATACGCTCGTCGGCACCGACAGCCACACGACGATGATCAACGGCATCGGCGTGGTCGGCTGGGGCGTGGGCGGCATCGAGGCTGAAGCCGGCATGCTCGGCCAGCCGGTGTACTTCCTGACGCCGGACGTGGTCGGTGTCGAGCTGAAGGGCAAGCTGCGCGAAGGCGTGACGGCTACCGACCTCGTGCTGACGATCACCGAAATGCTGCGCAAGGAGAAGGTCGTCGGCAAGTTCGTCGAATTCTTCGGCGAAGGCACGAAGTCGCTGTCGCTGCCGGACCGCGCCACGATCGGCAACATGGCGCCGGAATACGGCGCGACGATGGGCTTCTTCCCGGTCGACGAAAAGACGATCGACTACTTCGAAGGCACGGGCCGCACGAAGGCCGAAATCGCCGCGTTCGAAAACTACTTCAAGGCGCAGAAGCTGTTCGGCATCCCGAAGGCCGGCGACATCGACTACACGAAGACGGTGACGCTCGACCTCGCAACGGTCGCACCGTCGCTGGCCGGCCCGAAGCGTCCGCAGGACCGCATCGAGATCGGCAACGTCAAGTCGACGTTCACCGACCTGTTCTCGAAGCCGGTCGCGGAAAACGGCTTCGCGAAGAAGGCGGACGATCTGGCCACGCAATACACGACGAGCAACGGCGTCGACGTGAAGAACGGCGACGTGCTGATCGCCGCGATCACGTCGTGCACGAACACGTCGAACCCGAGCGTGCTGCTCGCTGCCGGCCTGCTCGCGAAGAAGGCGGTCGAGGCCGGCCTCACGGTCGATCCGAAGATCAAGACCTCGCTCGCGCCGGGATCGCGCATCGTCACCGAGTACCTGACGAAGACGGGCCTGCTGCCCTACCTGTCGAAGCTCGGCTTCGAAGTCGCGGCCTACGGCTGCACGACCTGTATCGGCAACGCGGGCGACCTGACGCCGGAACTGAACGAAGCGATCACGAAGAACGACATCGTCGCGGCAGCCGTGCTGTCGGGCAACCGTAACTTCGAAGCGCGTATCCATCCGAACATCCGCGCGAACTTCCTCGCGTCGCCGCCGCTGGTCGTCGCGTACGCGATCGCCGGCAACATCACGCGCGACCTGATGACCGAGCCGGTCGGCAAGGGCAAGGGCGGCCGCGACATCTACCTCGGCGACATCTGGCCGACGAGCGAAGAAATCCACGCGCTGCTCAAGTTCGCGCTCGATCCGAAGAAGTTCGAGGACAACTACTCGAAGCTGACCAAGAAGGGCGACCTCTGGAGCAAGATCGAGGGCGAATCGGGCCAGGTCTATGACTGGCCGAAGTCGACGTACATCGCCGAACCGCCGTTCTTCGGCAACGACTTCTCGATGGAACCGGCTGCTTCGATCCCGACGGTCAACGGTGCGCGCGCACTGGGCATCTTCGGTGACTCGGTCACGACCGACCACATCAGCCCGGCAGGCTCGATCAAGGAAGATTCGCCCGCAGGCAAGTGGCTGAAGGAAAACGGCGTGCAGAAGGCCGACTTCAACAGCTACGGCTCGCGCCGCGGCAATCACGACGTGATGATGCGCGGCACGTTCGCGAACGTCCGGATCAAGAACCTGATGATCCCGGCGAAGGCCGACGGCTCGCGCGTCGAAGGCGGCCTGACGATTCATCAGCCGAGCGGCGAACAGCTGTCGATCTACGATGCGGCGATGAAGTACGTCGACGCCGGCACGCCGACCGTCGTGTTCGCGGGCGAAGAGTACGGCACGGGCTCGTCGCGCGACTGGGCGGCGAAGGGCACGCAACTGCTCGGCGTGAAGGCCGTAATCGCACGCAGCTTCGAGCGTATCCACCGCTCGAACCTGGTCGGCATGGGCGTGCTGCCGCTGCAGTTCAAGGGCTCGGACAGCGTCCAGTCGCTCGGCATCACCGGCGAGGAGACGTACGACATCGAAGGCCTCGGCGACGACTTCAAGCCGCAGCAGGACGTCACGCTCGTGATCCACCGCAAGAACGGCGACACGCAGCGTGTGCCGGTGCTGCTGCGCATCGATACGCCGATCGAAGTCGACTACTACAAGCACGGCGGTATCCTGCCGTTCGTGCTGCGCTCGCTGCTCGCAGCGTAAGCGCCCTGCTTTTGCAGGTGCCGCAGCCGCCTCGCGGGCGGTTGCGGCCGATTTGGAAGCCCGACCTCGTGTCGGGCTTTTTTTCGTGCGTACGTTACGCGATATCGCCGTGCGTCCGGCGCGTCACGCCGCGTTGTCGGCGCGCGCCTTCGCGCCTGGGCCCGCTCGCCGCGTGTTCTTCTTCAGATGCGTGCGGTTGTATTCGATCGCCGCGCGCACGAGGGTCTTCAGCGCCCGCTTGTCGATCCGGTCGCCTTCGAACAGGTCGATCGCACGCCGCGCATTGCCGTCGAGGCCGTCGTTGAACAACCTGGCGGGATCCGGCAGCTGCGCGCCGTGCATGAAGGTCAGCTTCACCTTGCCCTTGTGTGCGTTCGCCACGGCGATCATCCCGTCGCACGACCACACGGGGCTGCCCATCCATTTCCATTCCTCGACGATGCCCGCTTGCGCATCGAGGATCGTCTGGCGCAGGTCGGCGAAGGTCTTGCCGCGCCAGTCGGCAATGCCGGCGATCAGCGCGTCGATATGTTCCGACGGCGTGAGGTCCGTTGTGCTCATGCGCGGGCCTCCGTGCCTTCGTCGGGGCGCGCCAGTACCTGTTCGAGCGAATCGAAGAACCGGACCCAGCCGTGCTGCGCACCGCGGTACGCGTGCTCCTGGCCAGTGCGGAAGCCGACCTGCTCCATCCGCAGGTGCGTGCCGACCGGCGTCGGCGTGAGCGTCCACGTGACGACGCTTTCGAGGCCGTATGCGGCCCACGTATAAGACAAAGCGCGCGGCGGCTCGATCGTCAGGACCGTGCAGTCGACCGAGCCCCAGTCCGCACGGAAGCTGAATGCGCGGCCCGCGACAGGCTCGAAGTCGCTCTTCATCAGCCACGCCTCGATCAGGTGCGGTTGCGTGAGCGCGCGCCAGATCTTCTCCGGCGGATGCGGCAGCTCCCGTTCGACGACGACGGAGCGCGTTTCGGTAGTGGCCTGGTTCATTACTGATCCATCCTTTTGAGCAGATCTTCGAGGGCGTCGAACCGGTTCTGCCAGAAGCCTGCCATCTGGCTCGTCCAGTCGATCAGCGGGGCCAGCGCTTGCGGCTGCGCGCTGTAGTGCGTCTGCCGGCCTTCGTGGCGGTCGCTCACGAGCCCGGCCTGCTTCAGGACGCCGAGATGCTTGGAGACGGCCGGCTGCGAGACGCCCGCATGGGCCGTCAGCGCGGCAACTGTCAGCTCGCCGTCCGCGCACAGCCGCTCGAAGAGCGCGCGGCGCGTGGGGTCGGCAAGCGTTCTGAAAAGCATGTCGTGAGCGTTCTGCATGTCCTGATTCATAACCCGTTGGTTATGGGTTGAAGGATATCTGCTGAACGGCAAGAGTCAAGGAGGTATTTCGCGGATGCCGAGGTGCTCCGCTGTTGCATGCGACGCGCTTCGCGTCGGAAGCAGTCGCGCCGGAAGCGGGCTGGCCGAAGGTCTCGCGGACCGTCAGATCACGCCGGCTTCGCCCATCCGGGTTCGAGTGTTTGCTCTAATTTTTATTCGATCGTCGCGCGCTGATGCCGTGCCACACATGACCCGGCCTCAAATCCAAGCGCCCATGCGCCGCAGTTGCCGGTAAAAATCGTCTTCCAGCAAGCGACGCCTCAGAAACGAACCGCCAAGCTGGATCAGGAACAGCAATACGAATCCGGCCAGGCAGGACCAGAACCATCCTCTGGATGCATTGAGAGCATCAAGCGCGACCACGATCAGGATCAGGCAACAACTCCCACCCAGGCTTACCGACAAGCTAAGCCGACGCATATAGCCCGCCTCGACGCGAGGCACCGGTGCGCTCTGCGCTCCGACCAAATTCAGCCGCACCTGTTGAGCGCTCGGCAAAGCAACCAGCTGTGCGCCTTGGCCATGCGCCACCATCTGCGCCGCGAGCGCCTGAAGCAAGAGCCCATTCACCGGCCCCGGCTTGCCGATCGCGCGGTCGACATCGTGCACCGGCAGTTCCAGTCCTGCATCCTTGATGGCGCCGAGCGTCGCATGCCGACCCGGGGGCGGCAGATCACTCAGCCACGCGTGCCTGATGCGCACGCGCGGCGTCTGCTCCGATGCCAGCAGCGTTTCCAGGGCGTCCACCATGGAATCGGAAGGCATCGCAATCGGGCGGAATAAACGCGCCTGAGGCCGGAGTTTTCCGTTGAAGTCCTCGATCACGCGCGGCGAGGTGAGCAACATCGCCACGGCGGCCTCCGACCATGCCGGCTCCGCGCCCTCCGCATGCATTTGACAAGCCAGCAACAACCGGAAATCGGATTTGCAGCCTTCGTCGAACCACGTCTGGATGTTCGTCTGCTTCGCACCGAACGGCACCCATCCGAACTGCACGAGGTCGGGCAGGTTAAGCCTCTTCCAGACGGCCCGGAGTTCGGTCAGATCCTCCTTGCCGGCCGATTGCAGGATCACATCGACGACACGGCTCCGCGCATGACGCGCAAGGCTGGCAGCGAACGGCATCAGCAGTTGCTCCAGTACCCGTTCGAGCCGCGATACGCCTGCCGAACCTTTCGCCTCCGGCAACGCCAGGATCTTGCCGGGATTCATCGGCGCACTGCCTTCCAGGCCCAGCAGGCGTTCGGCCAACTCGGGCTCAGGCGTCAACGCAATGCTATCGACAATCACCATGTGAGCTTGCGCCCATTGCCGCCACGTCGCCCGCTCGCTGCGGCACAGGAAATTCCACCAGTCGACCCGCTCGATCCACTCCTCATAGCTGCAATAGATCACGCCGCACACGGCACCCGACACCAGCAACGGCAACAGCAACGCGCGCACGAAGAAGTGTTCGGATATCACCGGCTTGCCCTGCTCCCACGTGAGTACCGCAATGAGCATGCCCGCGATCTGGATGACGACGATCGCAAGTACGCACCACCAGATCGAGGGGGGCTTGCCGTACTGATATTCCCCGACGTTCGGGACCGTCCACGTTCGCTTCATGCGATTTTCATCCCTGCGCTGCTGGCGATCACCTGGCTGCCACACTGTGTTCGGCACAGGTGCACCGCCCATTTTCGGCCGCCTTCGCTGTAACCCTCGGCGCATTCGATGATCGGGTTGTCGCCGTGCTCCGGGCATGAGACGACGTCATGAAGCAGCGCTACCTTGCGGCCGTCGAGGTCGAATGTCGATGATGCGGTTTTGACAACACCTCCGTGTGTGGTGGCATCGCCTAGGCATACGGGTGTTTTCATGAGGAAGGTCCTTGTAATTGCGGGTGACGCGCCACATCGAAGCTGGATCATGGCTGGCCCTTGCCTGAAACTGTCGACCCAAGTTGAGAGCCATCTATGTTCCGACAAAGCCATGCTCTCGCCTGCACGGATGGGGTATCCGGCTCGATCAAATTAATAGAGAGCGGTTTCATGTCTTTGCGTTCTCCCGAGTCGCTCACCACTTTCCCTTTCCCGTCGTATTCATCAAACCGGAGAGTAAAGAACGTAGCAACCTCATTCTTTCTATAATCATCTCCACACCAATACGCCTTGCCCTCAATAAGCGATGCATAGCCGAGCGCTTTTATACATCGACCTCTCGCCTCCTCACGAGTCTGCGCCACCGCACGATCAGAGCAATTCATTCTATTTACCATAACCGGAGAAAAAACGATATTCGCATTACGCCCTCCGCGCCTGGCTCGCTTTGCATCAACGTAGACATCGTCACCACCGAAACTTCGACCTACATATTTCCAAACCTCCTGATCCAGCGCCGTTTCAAATAACGGATTGTCGAATTGCGCAAATGCGCTTCCTGACAACATCAAGGCTACAGGTAGCAAAATTCTATATAACTTATTCAGGCAACCGAGGGTTTTCATCATGGGTCTTTGTTGTAAGTTTCGCGCGCCTCATGGCACCAGCGGCGCGTCCGGGTTCGTTGGCTTGATCGATGCGTCACAGGTAATGCGGTCCTGACCGGAGGGCGTGCGAAGCTTTGAAAAAACACCTGGTCGCTTTGATGCTGCAAAGCTCCCGCCCTGGACGCCAGGCGGGTAGGGGCCGCTTAAGTCAATGCCCGGAATCATCGGATATTCGATAACGTAAGCGTCACCGTCCGCCGACCTATTTGCGACATAGAGTCGATCTTTTGTTACAAAAACCGAATAGTCCTTCGAGTCCTCGAATGGATCAAAACTGTGCTTCATATAAACCATTGCAGAAAAATTTCTGCCGCCGTCCGTCGAATACAACAATCCAACATCAACACCGTGATCTGATGTTCCAAGATGCGGTGGAGCACCGGATGGAAAGGCCAAATTTCGCCCAGTCAGATCAGCATTAACTAGCCGACCTTGGTAATCTTCGACACTCGCCCTACCCAAACCTTTTTTTATACCAGCGTTTGTATCATTGTAATAGGCTTGGCCATAATTGCAGTCTCGATAGTTCTCGATTGTCACAAACCGGTGGGCATCGATTCGGTAGATGATCTGGGGTGGTGAATCATAGGGCAGCACGCTTGCACGCAGAAAATTACCCAATGAAAATATCTGCCTCTGCTGTGTCACGCATCCCTGTATCAGGGCGGCCAGTACAATGACAACAATCGAGTACCTCATCACGCCCCCCCTTTCCATTGTTGTTGCCGAAGTTGTTATACTTCGGCCTTACTTTTTCCTCAACTAACCGACTCGCGACAGCAAAGCAACCGGTCCCGGGCCAGCGATTCGATCAACGCGCGAAGATCGATCCCACAAGCCACACGATGACGGCACGGCCGAATGTCTGCACCTCACTGCGGAACTAGTGGCGCGTCGAAATTAGTCGGCTTAATCGACGCATCGCAGGTGATGCGATCCTGTCCGGACGGCGTGCGAAGGCCATCCGGCATTAACTTTTTCTTAGATTCCCACGCACCGTCCGATTCAAAGATTGATGGCTGAGGGTTACCGGGATCGACAGAATGATGAAGCAGGTATTGGCGAACGCTCAAATCGTATTCCGGCCGATCCATTCTGTATTGATATTTCTTGGCAACAAACAACTTGTCTCTTGTTACTGCCACCGTATAGTCTTTCGAGTCCTCGAATGCATTGAAACTGTGATCCATGTAAATCTTCGTGGCGAAAGTTTTCCCACCATCTGTCGAGTACCAAAATGGCACCGCACAACCCTTTTCACCATTGCCACAAATCAGTCCATCCGGATACGCCAGCGGCAAAACAATATTCTCCCCAGTCGGGTCAGCATTAATAATACGTCCCTGGAAGTTTTCAAACAGGCCTCGCCCTAAATACTTTCGAATTCCAGCGCGGGAGTCGTTGTAGTACGATTCCCCGTGTTGACAGTCCCGGTAATGTTCCAGCGTTACAGAGCGGTGATCGTCGATTCGGTAGATGACTTGGGTTGGTGAGTCATACGGCAATTCCTTGAGCGCTGAGCTCATGAAATCTCCAAGCCCGAAAGTCGGGCGCCGCGAAGTCTGTACGGTGCATCCTTGCAGCAGGGCGAATAGCGTGAATGCACAAATCGTGTATCTCATCACGCTCCTCCTTTCCATTGCTGTTGCCGAAGTTGTTCTGCTTCGGCGTTGCTTTGTTCCTCGGAGATCGTGGTCCAATCGATACAGGGTGGCTTGGTAACGGATTGGGAGGCGCCAAGCTCAAAGTAACTGTCGTAGCCTTGCATCCAGTCGGCCAATTTCATCAGGCGGGTCCAGAACGCCGCCCTCTCGTATGCATCACAAAAGCCGACTGGGAGATCGTAGGCCACCACCCGACGCATGAACGCTTGGTGCTGCGGCAACGTGCTGTGGTTGGTCGGCTCAGCGCGATAGGTGTCGAGTCGTTGCAGCATTTCGTCTTGGGTCTCAGGTCGAGTCGTGCGCCTAGAGCTGTAAATGTCCTCGGTAGTAACGGTGTGCTCCGGCTGATAAATCGACCGCATATAACGGTAGTCGGGATCAGCGTAGCTCCCTGTATTCGGATCATTCTGATCGGGAACCCACTTACCCATTTCCTCGGCTCCTCTACGTGAGTCTTCGAACTGACGCATCTCGTCCGCCGTGACCGGATGCGGTACCTCTTCAGCATTGATCGTCACGGTTTTGTCGGGATGCGGCACTGTCCACAGCTTCACGAGAGGTGTGAAAATATCCCTGTTTCCATTCCAGAAATCGGTCGGCTTCGCACCGGGCACGAGCTTGTTTTCGAGAATTGGCGGCAAAGTACCAAACTTCTTCACGCCCGGCGCGTCGCCCACCGGAGTACCCCGCGCCAGCATGCGCTGCTTGACGGTATCGCCTAACTCGGCGAGCAGTTTGTCGTCCACGCCCTGCCAGCCGATACTTTGCAGAGGCACCGCACCCATCACGCGATCATGCGGCGTGAAGTACACGTACAGTCGACCGTGATTGTCGCGCTCGTGGACACCGGAGTTGCGCTGGTTGTCAGGGCGCCAGAAATCTATGTCCTCGGAGGCACCGCACTGCAACTGCTGCAATTGCGCCTCGGTGAAGATGCGCTTGTCCTCCTTGAGCCGATTTGCGATATTCCGGAAGGTATTGACGCGTGCCTCGGGAGTAGGGCGCGCCACACCGCAGGCCAGCGCGTCCGTGATCTTGTCATCGAGTGCGTACGGCGAGTTCATCACAAACAGGGCATCAGGCGCGCGCGTCTTGCACAAGGCGGTCGCTGCCATCGCGATCATGGTGCCCTGGCTGTGCGACATCACAGTCACGGTATCGCGCGGACACTCGGAACGAATCTTGTCGATCAGGTCCGCCAATCGTTGCGCCGCGTGTGCATAGTAGTCGCGTGGTGGCGCATCCTGGAGTTGCCGATCGGCCTCGGTATTGAGCTTCTCCATATCGAACCCGAGCACATGACGTTTGAATCCTTCCCGGCTCCACAATTGCGACAGGTTATTGGTACCGTTCTGGAAAGGACCGCCTCCCCAATACCATGGACCTTTCTCGTTTGTGCACTCGGGCGCCCCCCATGCAGATAAATCGAAACCGCGCGGACTGCGCATCTGAATGCGCCAGTTGCGCTCCTCTCCGTCCTTCGCACGGTAGCCCCAGTAGAAGCGGATCACGGGAGAGTTACCTTCATCCCCCTTCTTGATATACCTAGGCACGGGACGGTCACCGTCTACCGTGCTGTAGGTATTCGCCTTCAGATCGCTCCGTTTCAGCCGTTCGTTGAGCCCTTGGCACAACGCCTTTTCCGCCGCGTCATACCACTCCCCCGTGGAATTAACGCCATGCACAAAGATGATGATGCCTGGCATATGCGGCGGAATGCGGCATTCTGCGCGCACCTGAAAACTGCTCGGCGTGTGATAGGACTCCCAATACGGCTGCCCCAGATGATCGCGATGCATCGGCACGATGCGCGTTGCGGTGTCGTGCCGATAGGGTGTCGGCGAACCAGCATCATCGTCCGTGTCATCCGGCTGGTTGGAGTGATCCGTCATGAATTAGCCTTCCTTATTGTTCTGAAGCAGCAACTTGAGCCCCCGTGCAACATCCTGCCGGCTCAACGAGGTCTCCCCCTTGTCGTTGGTTATGCCCTCGATAATCTGCCCGCCGGCGAGCTGAATCTTGTACGGTCGGTTTGCAACCGGTCGGCCGGTGATGTCGTCGCTGAGAATGAACCGCTCGTCGTTCGCGATATCGATCTGGTTGAACTTCGGCAACGGCAACGACAGCGCACCCGGTCCTTCCTTCTGGATTTCGATGATCTTGAGGATCAGGCAGCCGGCCCCGCCAATCTCGACGTTATCGCCCTGCACCTTGACGTAGGCCGTACCGCCGCCGCCGAGCACAACCCCGTTCGCGGCATTGACGGTCGTGGTGCCGTCGGCACTGGTGATCCGCATGTCCTTCTGCGCCACCAGCTCCATCGCGTCGGACTGCGCCTGGATCCGAACCTTGCCGCGCGCGGCGTAGAGTTTGATGCCGAACTTGTGCGCAAACAGCGACAGCACCTCACCCGCCGCGATCGCGACGTTCCGGAGCGCATTCACGTTGAACCGCGACGACGTGCCGACACTCACGTCCTTGCCTGCCGACACCATCACCCGATCCGGTGTCGCCAGGCCAATGCCGTTCGGCGCGGACAGTGCGATCACTGCCGTCTTCAAGCTCGCCAGTTCGTCCTTCAGCCACGCGTTTTCCGCCCTCAGGTCCGCGATCTCCGCGTGCGCCACCGCTGCGGCGTCGGTCAACCCCTGGGCCTGCGCCTGTGTCAGCGCAAACTGGTTCGTCGCCGGCCGCATGTCGGTCGTCTGCCCGATCGCCTTCTCCTGCCTGTCGGACGACACCAACAGACCGCCCCCCGCGCGCACATGCCCCCGATCGTCGGTGCGCAGTTCGAAACCCTCGCCGCGCAGTTGTTGATCGCGGTCCACCGTATAGCCGAGATTGAGCTGCGACTTGCCATGCTCGGTCGCGACTTTGATGTGTTCGCGACCCTGCCGGTCGTCCATCTCCAACGTGTTGTTCGAGCGCGTGCGGATCGTGTTGCGCGTGCCCCAGGGCACGCCCGCGACGATCGGGTCCGTGTGCTGCGCGGTATGCAGCACGTGGCTGATGAACGGCAAATCCACGCAGCCCCACAAAAAGCTCACGCCGACCACCGTGCCCTCGACGAGCCCGAAGTGAAAGCCTGTTTGGTTCGGCCCCGCGAACGGCTTCGCCAGCCTCATCGGGCAGCTCTGCAGACCCGGTACTCGCTTGTCGCGATCCAGATGGAGATCGACGATGTATTCGCCCTCGCTATCCAGATATGGGGCTTTCCAGCCGCCGGACGACGCGATCGTCCCGGTGATGACCCCGTCGATCCTGGGCCACGTCGCTTCCATCAACGGCATTCGATACTGGCGATCGGATGGAATCGCGTCGAACTTGACGTGATAGGCCTTCTTCCGACTCGCGCCGCACGTCACCCGCACCACGACCAGACCGTGCTTCGCATCGGGCAATTGCCGGTTCGACAGTTTCAGCACAGAGCCGGGCGTGAGGTCCAGCATGTCGCACTCGCCGCGATACTCGACTTGCCCGGCCAGCGCAGCCTCGCGGCGCAACTGCACCTCTTCCTTCGCGTCGTCCTCGCTCCGGCCCGGCGTTCCCCATGTATACGCTTCACCATACGTGCCGCGATCATCGCGGATCGGGCTGACCGCCTCGATCGGCACCGATTCCGCCGCTTCGCTGTTGAATGTGCGCACCGCGTAAACCGCGGACATGGTCTTTGCGCACATTTCCAGTGCGCTGACCGACTCGATGCCCCCGGTTTCCAGACCACCGTGCGGCCGGTATGCAACCGTCAGGCGCTCGGGATCGCGGCGGTAGTGCGCATAGTCGTCGCCGAAGCACACCCGCTCGCAGCGTTCCCCTTCCTCGCAGACGAACCAGATGCCCGAGCGACGGCACAGTCGCGTGATGAACGCCAGATCGTCCTCGCCCCACTGCATCACGAAGCTGCGCTTTCGATAGGATCGATACAGCTTGAATTCGAAGCGGGCGAAAATCTTGTTGAACTCGTGTTCCCGCAGGATCTGCTCGATGATCTCGGGAATGCTCATGTCCAGAAAGAACCGGCACTTCGGCGCATTGCGCAACAGCGCCAGACGCGATTCCAGCACGATCTCGTACAGTGACTGATCGCGGTTCGTGGCCTTGAGCGCGAAGCCGGTCACCACGCCTTGCACGCGACGCGCGCCTTCCGGTTGGCTCCATCGGTCGCGCGGCGGCGGCTGGATCACGAACGCGCCGATTCGGTTCAGAAATTCGCTGCGTGACAAATCATGGCGGGGATGGGTGAACCGGATCGTGTACTTAGTCGGCTCGCCGATCCCGCGCTCGCCATCGAACTCGTAGATGTCCGCAAGCGCGGCAGCGGGCGCACATCCAGACTATAGAACCGATGGATGTCGACGCCCGCGCGCGCAGTCGCGTCGGACATAGCCAAGTTCGCGATCAATTAATTCTCCGAAAACGTTTGCGGAATATTCGGCGCGACTTTAACTGGATGAAAGACAAATCTGCTATAGGACGAATCTGAAATTAGCAAGGAGCGGGATTTAAAGCCGGATCCATTGACGAATCCTGCTCGAGCGGAAACAGACTCCGTGTTTCCCGAATGCCGCTTCGCTCGATTGGCACCACGCGGCCGATGCATGGGCTCTCACCGCGCGACATGTGCGGTGCGTCCGGAGACCATCGGCGCGTGTACCGAAAACTGTCGCAGGCCGGAACCCGATAGCGCATTCCGCGTGCGGCGGAACAGCGCCATCGAAACGCCCGGAATCGAAAACATCTCCCGAAAATCCGGAATGCCGGCTTATGACCGAACATTCGATACGGAAACCTACCGTTCTGCACGCCGCGAAATGCCTATGAGGACTATCCAATCCAGTTTCGGCGACAGCGGCGTTCAGGCGTCGACGATCGCCGCCGCAAGTCATTGCGGCATCGCACCGGACAAGATCGACCATTCAAGGTCGCTTTCGCTTCGCGAAGCGCTCCAAACAGCGCCGGCTTCATGTTTCCGGACTCGAGCGTTTGCTCTAATTCACGTCGGCGTTCTCGCAATCGAAAGCGGTCTGCAAGACTGCGCGGCAAGCTGTTCCACACTTCGGGAAACGCCGGCGGTCGGCCAGCCCCAATGTCGTGCATCAGCGATGCCGTCCCGGCCGCCTCGCCTCGTTTGATCACATAGTGCGACACCGCGTGCGGCGATGGACGATCGAGAATCATGCGCATACGAGATCGTCCACGCCGCCATCGCGCACGTTTCGGCGCTCCGGCGAACAACTCGTGCGCACGAGCGCGGCGCGTCGTCGTGCCATCGTGTCGCGAACCGGTTCCGTCGCCGATACGGAGCAGTTGCCGTCTGCACCGCGCGATACACACCCGGTCGCGCGCCGATGTCAGAACTGACAGCTATGGAAACTGGCAGCTACCTGAACGGCAGCGACGCCCTACGCTCGTCACCGCTCGCGATCCCACAAGGATCGAGGGCTCCAGCAACGTCGTCTCTCCTAAAAAGGACTCCCGATGAAAAGGAACGCCTGGTTTGCCCTGCCCCTGCCGTCGCCCCGCCGCCTTGCGTGCGTGGCACCGCTCGTGTTCGCCGCCGCTGCGGCGCATGCGGCGACGGACTGGGTCGACACCCATACGAAGGCCTTTCTGACCGGCCCGCAGTTGATGGCGCGCAGCGCGACGCCGTCACTCGAACTCGCGGCCGGCGAAACGACTGACGTCGTCGTCAGCCTGAAACTGCGCAATGCCGCGCAGCTCAAGCAACTGTCGCGCGACGTGAACCGGCCGGGCAGCCCGCATTACCGCCAGTACCTCACGCACGAGCAGTTCCTCGCCAACTACGCGCCGACCGAAGCACAGGTGAAGTCGGTCGTCGACTATCTGCGCAAGAGCGGCTTCGTCAACATCGAGGTCGCGCCGAACCGGCTGCTGGTATCCGCACGCGGCACGGCCGGCACCGTGAAGACCGCATTCAACACGTCGCTCGTGCACTTCGAATACGCAGGCCACTCGGGCTTCGCGAACACGTCGACCGCGCAGGTGCCGCGCGCGCTCGGCGACGTCGTCGGCTCGGTGCTCGGGCTGCAGAGCGTCGCACACGCTCGGCCGCTGCTGCACATCGGCAACGTGTCGAAGCCGCAGGCGCTCGCGGCCGGCACGGCGACCGGCCACTATCCGAAGGAATTCCCGGGCCTCTACAACGCGACCGGCGTGCCGACCGCGGCCGGCGTCACCGTCGGCATCATCACGATCGGCGGCGTGTCGCAGACGCTGACGGACCTGAAGCAGTTCACGTCGAGCAACGGCTACGGCACGGTCTCGACGCAAACCATCAAGACCAACGGCTCGGGCGGCAACTACACCGACGACCAGGACGGCCAGGGCGAGTGGGATCTCGACAGCCAGTCGATCGTCGGCTCGGCCGGCGGCCAGGTCGGCAAGCTCGTGTTCTACATGGCGGATCTCAACGCAAGCGGCAACACGGGCCTCACGCAGGCGTTCAACCGCGCGGTGTCGGACAACACCGCGAAAGTGATCAACGTGTCGCTCGGCTGGTGCGAGACCGACGCGAGCGCGGACGGCACGCTCGACGCCGAGGAACAGATCTTCACGACCGCCGCGGCACAAGGCCAGACGTTCTCGGTTTCGTCGGGCGACGAAGGCGTGTACGAGTGCAACAACCGCGGCTATCCGGACGGCTCGAACTACACGGTGTCGTGGCCGGCTTCGTCGCCGCACGTGCTCGCGATCGGCGGCACGACGCTCTACACGACGTCGTCGGGCGCGTTCTCGAATGAAACGGTGTGGAACGAAGGGCTCGACGGCAACGGCAAGCTGTGGGCGACGGGCGGCGGCGTCAGCACGATCCTGCCGGCCCCGTCGTGGCAGACGGGCAGCAACCGCCAGTTGCCGGACGTCGCGTTCGACGCCGCGCAAAGCACCGGCGCGTACATCTACAACTACGGCCAGTTGCAGCAGATCGGCGGCACGAGCCTCGCCGCGCCGATCTTCACGGGCTTCTGGGCGCGTCTGCTCGCAGCGAACGGCACGGGCCTCGGCTTCCCGGCCGGCAACTTCTACGCCGACATTCCGTCGAACCCGTCGCTGGTGCGCTACGACGTGGTGTCGGGGAACAACGGCTATCAGGGGTATGGCTACAACGCAGGCACCGGCTGGGATTACACGACCGGCTTCGGGAGCCTGAACATCGCGAACCTCAACCAGCTGATCAAGTCGGGCGGGTTCTAAGCGAAGCGTGAAGGCCGGCGCGCGGCGGTGGTTCGTTGCGCGCCGGTTCGTGACTTCCCCGCGATCGTTGCCCGGTCGTCAGCCTGCGCCGCAACCGCGCACAACCCTACTCCGTCGCCCGCTCGCTCACCCGCTCCGATGCGGCCGGCACGCCGGCCCGATGCGACGGCGCAAACAGCCGCAACCCGCTCGCGACGCTCGCGGCCCCGGCGAAGCCCGCGCCGAGCATCAACGCGAGCGTCGGCCCGTGGCGCCCCGCGATCCCGAACGACAGTGCGACGAGCGCCGCGCCCGTCGCCTGCCCGATCAGCCGCGCGGTCGCGATGATCCCGCTCGCGCCGCCGCTGCGCTCGGGCGGCGCACTCGACATCAGCGCCTTCAGGTTCGGCGACTGGAAGAAGCCGAAGCCCGCGCCGCACAACATCATCCGCCAGCCGATGTCGATGACGCCCGGCGCCGCCGGCAACGCGGCGAGCGACACCATGCCCGCGCTCAGCAATGCAAGACCGATCGCGCCGAGCAGGCCGGGCGGATAGCGATCCGACAAGCGCCCCGCGATCGGCGCGGCGAGCGCGACGATCGCCGACCACGGGGTCATCAGGAATCCCGTCTCGACCGCGTTGCGATGCAGGACGGTTTCGAAATAGAACGGCAGCGACACGAACGCGAGCCCCTGCGCGGCGAACGCGCACACGGCGGTCAGCGCGGACAGCGTGAACACCGGCCGGCGAAACAGGTCGACCGGCAGCATCGGCGCCGGGTGCCCGGCCTGGCGGCGGATCAGCAGCCAGCCGAAGGTGAGCGCAACCGCGGCCGCCGCGAACACGACGGAAAGCGGCCCGCGCTGCGCGAATTCGCCGAGCGCGAAGATCAGCGATGCGAACGTGATCACGTTGAACAATGCGGCGACCGGATCGAACGGATGCTTGCCGCGCGCCGTCTGCGGTAGCGACGGAATCGCCACGGCCAGCGCGAACACGCCGAGCGGCACGTTCACGGCGAACAGCCACGGCCATGCGGCGACCGACAGGATCAGCGACGCGATGGTCGGCCCCACCGCGAACGACACGCCGACCACGAGCGCGTTGAAGCCGACCCCGCGCCCGAGCCGGTGCGCGGGGAACAGGCCGCGGATCAGCGCGACGTTGACGCTCATGATCGCGCTCGCACCGAAGCCCTGCACGATCCGCGCGGCCGTCAGCATCGGCAACGTCGACGCGAGCGAACAGCCGAGCGACGCGAGCGTGAACACCGCGAGCCCGGCGATATACACGCGCTTGTGGCCGACGATGTCGCCGAGCGATGCGAACGGCAGCAGCGTCGCGACCATCGCGAGCTGGTACGCGTTGATGATCCACACGGACGCGGCCGGCGATGCATGCAGGTCGGCGGCGATCGCAGGCAGCGCGGTGTTCGCGATCGCGGTGTCGAGCGTCGCGAGCGCGACGGCCAGGAGCACGGCGGACATCGCGCGCCAGTTGACGGCCGGCTCATGCGCGCCGGCGGGGGAAGCGAATTCGGACAAGATAAGGCTCGACTGACGAGCGACGCGTTGCGCCGCGTCGCGGATTGGACTCGCGGCGGCGTTCCGGTCGCACCGCACGGAACGCGCGCCGCCGCGCCCCGTATTGTTGCAGAGCCGCATCGAACGTGCAGGCGAGCGCCTCGTCAGTCAGGCAAATGAAAGCGAATGCGTTGCCGCGCACGGTGCGCGGCAGGCAGGCTCGCCGCGTCAGGTCACCGCGCGCCGCGCATTGCGACCGCGCAGCCATTCGAGCGCAAGCAGCAGGCTCGTCGAGAAGATGATCAGGATCGTTGCGAGCGCAGCGATCGTCGGGCTGATGTTCTCGCGGATCCCCGTGAACATCTGGCGCGGCAGCGTCGTCTGGTCCGCGCCCGCGAGGAACAGCGTGACGACGACTTCGTCGAACGACGTCGCGAACGCGAACAGCGCGCCCGACATCACGCCCGGTGCGATCACCGGCAGCGTCACGCGGAAGAACGTCGACACCGGATTCGCACCGAGCGACAGGCTCGCGCGCACGAGGTTCTGGTTGAAGCCCTGCAGTGTCGCGGCAACCGTCGTCACGACGAACGGCACGCCGAGCGCCGCGTGCGCGGCGATCAGCCCCGTGTAGGTGTTCGCGAGTCCGAGCGGCGCGAAAAACAGGTACATGCCGACGCCGACCACGACGACCGGCACGATCATCGGCGACAGCAGCACGGCCATCAGCAGCCCCTTGCCGCGGAAGTCGGCCTTGGTGAGACCGATCGCGGCGAGCGTGCCGAGCACCGTCGCGACGACGGTCGCCGACGGTGCGACGATGAAGCTGTTCTTCGCGGCCATCCGCCACTCGTCCGATGCAATCAGGTTCTCGTACCAGCGCATCGAGAAGCCCGGAATCGGATAGACGAGGAACGTGCTCGACGAAAACGACAGTGGCACGATCGCGAGCACCGGCAGGATCAGGTACAGCAGTGTCAGCACGACGAGCACGCGCAGCGCGACGTACCACGCGCGCTCGACGAACGACATGTGCGGCGCGAACAGCGGCCTGGCGAGTTTCATGGTCGGAATCCCCTTCCCGTTTCGTAGTGCGCGGCGCTCAACCGAGGCTCACGTTGGTGCGCGTGAAGCGCCCGTACACCGCGTACAGCACGAGCGTCGCCGCGAGCAGCAACCCGCCGAGCGCGCACGCCATGCCCCAGTTGATCGTCACGTTCGTGAAGTACGCGACGTAGTAGCTGACCATCTGGTCGTTCGGCCCGCCGAGCAGCGCGGGCGTGATGTAGTAGCCGATCGCGAGGATGAACACGAGCAGCGCGCCCGCGCCGACGCCCGGATAGGTCTGCGGCACGTATACGCGCCAGAACGCGGCGAACGGATGGCTGCCGAGCGACACGGCCGCGCGCTGGTAGGTCGGCGGGATCGACTTCATCACGCTGTAGAGCGGCAGGATCATGAACGGCAGCAGGATGTGCGTCATCGAGATGTACACGCCGACGCGATTGAACAGCAGCGCCAGCGGATGCGAGATCAGCCCGCTGCCGATCAGCGCCGTGTTGATGAGCCCTTCGCTCTGCAGCAGCACGATCCACGCGGCGACGCGCACGAGCACCGACGTCCAGAACGGGATCAGCACGAGGATCATCACGAGGTTCGAGCGACGCTCCGACAGCGTCGAGATCCAGTACGCGAGCGGATAGCCGAGCAGCAGCGCGAACAGCGTGACGGCGACGCCGATCACGAACGTGCGGCCGAAGATCGCGAGATAGATCGACTGGTCGGGATCGGCCTGCACGATGTGGCCGAAGCCGTCCTGCTTGTGGTCGAGCGCGGCGAGCAGGTAGAACGGCGACACCTGGCTGCCGTTCTTCGCGATCGACTGCCAGTACGCGACGTCGCCCCAGCGCGCATCGAGTTCGACGATTTTTTCGCGCGTCTGCGCGGGTGTCAGCGCCGCGTCATTGTCGCCCTTCAGCGGCATCGCGCGCGCCGTCTTCGCGACGAGCGAGCGGTAGCCGGGAATTTCGGTGTTCAGGCGCCGCGCGAGCGCCCCCATCGCCTCGCTGTCCGCCACCTTCGTCATGTCGGCCGCAAGCGCGACATACGCGGCGTCGGCCGGCGGCGCCTTGCGGTCCCAACTGGACAGCGCGGCAACCGTCTTGGGCAGCGCGGTCGCGATCTCCGGGTTTTGCACCGCGCGAGTAAGCAGCGTGCCGATCGGCACGACGAAAATCAGCAGCAGAAAAATTGCGAGCGGCGCGACCAGCAGCAGTGCCATCGTGCGCTTGCGGGCCTCGGCGGCCTTCAGCTCGCGCTTGAGCGCGGCGTTCGACGGCGAGGAAGGCGCGATCGTCATCGTATTCAACGGTTCTCTCCGGCCGGGCACGTTCCGGCGGAATGCCGCGCGACACGATCGACGTGCCGCGCGGCCGGTTGCATCAGGACACCGTTCAGGAAGCCTGATCGGTTACTTCGTCGCCCACGCGGCAAAGCGCTGCTCGAGCTCGTCGCTGTGGTCGGTCCAGAAGCCGATATCTTCCAGCACCGCGTTCTTGCCGTTGGCCGGCGAGTTCGGCAGGTTCGCGAGCGTCTTCGCGTCGAGCGACTTGATCGCCGCGATGTTCGTGGGGCCGTACGCGATGTGCTGCGCATACGCCTGCTGCGGCTTCGGCGAGAGCGAGTACGCGATGTACTGCTCGGCCAGCGCCTTGTTCGGCGAGCCCTTCGGAATCGCCCAGTAGTCGAGGTCGTAGATGCTGCCGTTCCACACGACCTTCAGGTTCTTGCCTTCCTTCTGCGCGGCGTCGATGCGGCCGTTGTACGCGGTCGACATCACGACGTCGCCGGCGACAAGGAACTGCGGCGGCTGCGCGCCCGCTTCCCACCACTGGATGTTCGGCTTCAGCTCGTCGAGCTTCTTGAACGCGCGGTCCTGGCCGGCCTTCGTGCCGAGCACCTTGTAGACGTCCTTCGGTGCGACACCGTCGGCCATCAGCGCGAATTCGAGGTTATAGCGCGCGCCCTTGCGCATGCCGCGCTTGCCGGGGAATTTCTTCACGTTCCAGAAATCGGCCCAGCCGGTCGGTGCCGACTTCAGCTTGTCCGCGTTGTACGACAGCGCCGTCGACCACACGAAGAAGCCGACGCCGCACACCTGCGGCGATTCCGGAATCAGGTCGGACTTCTTGGCGATCTTCGACCAGTCGAGCTTCTCGTACAGCCCTTCGTCACAGCCGCGGTTCAGGTCGCCCGACTCGACTTCGACCACGTCCCAGTTGACGTGCTTCGCCTCGACCATCGCCTTCACTTTCGCCTGCTCGCCGTTGTATTCGACGGCCGTGACCTTGTTGCCGGTCGCCTTCTCGAACGGCTGGTTGAACGCGGCCTTCTGCGCGTCGCCGTTCGCGCCGCCGAAATTGACGACCGTGAGTTCGGCAGCCGATGCCGATGCGCCGACGACGGCGAGCGCCAGTGCCAGCGCGGTGCGCCGTGCGGGAATGCGTGCTCGGTTCATGGTGGTTCCTCTCCTCTCGTGGTGGAAATGGGCAGTTGTTGTTGACGACGTGCTGCGGGAAATCGGGGAAACCCTGCTCACGCGAACACGCGCAGGTGTTCGGGCGCAAATGCGAGCGCGACCGGGGCGCCGGGCGAGAACGCATCGAGCGCGCCGGTGCCGAGCGGCACCTTCACGAAGCATTCGTCCTGGCCGGGCAGCGCGCAGCGCATGCGCACGTGGTCGCCGAAATAGATGAGGCTGCGCGCCTCGCCGCTCAACCGGTTGGCGGCCGAGCCGTTCGCGTGCCCGTTCGCGCCGTGCACGGCGAGGCTCATGCGTTCGGGGCGGATGCACGCGACGGCCGGCGCACCCTCGGCCGCATCGCCGATGCGGCGGCCGACGAGCTTCGTGCCGTCGTCGAGCCGGAATTCGCAGAATTCGCCGTCGACACGTGCGATGGTGCCGCGCAGCCGGTTGCTGTCGCCGATGAAGTTCGCGACAAATTCATTGCATGGCGATTCGTACAGGCGGTCGACGGTGTCGAGCTGCTGCACGATGCCCTTGTCGAACACGGCGACGCGATCGGACATCGTCAGCGCCTCGCCCTGGTCGTGCGTCACGTACACGAAGGTCACGCCGAGCTTTTCGTGCAGCGCCTTCAGTTCGTACTGCATGTGTTCGCGCAGTTGCTTGTCGAGCGCGCCGAGCGGCTCGTCCATCAGCACCAGCTTCGGCTCGAACACGAGCGCGCGCGCCAGCGCGATGCGCTGCTGCTGACCACCCGACAGCTGCGCCGGGTAGCGTTTCGCGAAGCGCTCCATCTGCACCATCTTCAGCGCATGCGCGACGCGTTCCACGCGCTCGGCCGCCGGAAGCTTGCGCACGGTCAGCGGATACGCGACGTTCTGCTCGACCGTCAGGTGCGGAAACAACGCGTAGTTCTGGAACACCATGCCGATGTTGCGCTTGTGCGGCGGCACGTGGTTCAGCAGCTCGCCGTCGAGGCGGATCTCGCCACCGGTCGGGAATTCGAAGCCGGCCAGCATCATCAGGCAGGTGGTCTTGCCGGAGCCCGACGGCCCGAGCAGCGTCAGGAATTCCCCCCGGCGGATATCGAGGTCGAGCGATTTGACGACCAGCGTCTCGCCGTCGTAGGTCTTCCGCACACCGCGAAAGCTGACGATCACATCATCGGACTTCATCGTGGCTGTCCCCTTGCTTCGCGACAATTGATTTTGAGATGCGAGCCACTATACGGCGCACACGGTTCTACAATAGGGAACCATTTCAATATTCCGCATGGGACCACTTTGGACACCGTGATCGTCGCCGACTGGCTCTCCGCCCGCCTCGACCGTAGCTCGCCCGAGCCGATGTACCGGCAGTTGCTGCAATTGATGCAGCAGGCCATCCTGACCGGGGAACTGGGGCCAGGCACCAAGCTGCCGAGTTCACGCACGCTCGCGGCCGACCTGTCGATCGCGCGCAATACCGTGCTGCACGTGTACGACCAGCTGACGGCCGAAGGCTACGTGCTGACGACCACCGGCAGCGGCACCTATGTGGCCGACACACGGCCGGACGCCGCCGCGATCCACGTGCCGGGCGCCGCGCCGCCGCCGTCGAGCGCCGATGAACCGCCGCAGCCGGACGCGCAGGGCGGCCTGTCGATGCGCGGCCGGCAACTGATCGAGCACGCGGGCGTGTCGCGGCGCCAGTGGGGCGCGTTCATGCCGGGCGTGCCGGACGTGTCGGAATTCCCGAGCCGGACGTGGAGCCGCCTGCAGGCACGGCTGTGGAAGGAAGCGAACCCCGAGCTGCTGACCTACGCGCCGGGCGGCGGCTACCGGCCGTTGCGGCGCGCGCTCGCCGATTACCTGCGCGTCGCGCGCTCGGTCAAATGCTCGCCGGACCAGCTCATCATCACGACGGGCATCCACCAGTCGATCGACCTCGCGGTGCGGCTGCTGTCCGACATCGGCGATCGCGCGTGGGTCGAGGAGCCGTGCTACTGGGGCGTGCGCAGCGTATTGCAGGCGGCCGGTCTCACGCTGACGCCGGTGCCGGTCGACCAGGAAGGGCTCGACCCGCGTGCCAGCGACATGCAGCATCCGCCGCGGCTCGTGCTCGTCACGCCGTCGCATCAGTACCCGCTCGGCATGGTGATGAGCCTCGCACGACGCCGGATGCTGCTCGAATACGCACGCCGGCACCGCTGCTGGATCATCGAGGACGACTACGACAGCGAGTTCCGCTACGGCAGCCGCCCGCTCGCATCGCTGCAGGGGCTCGACGACGGCGGCCGCGTGATCTACGTCGGCAGCCTCGGAAAGATGCTGTTCCCGGGGCTGCGGATGGGCTACATGGTCGTGCCCGAGCATCTGGTCGACACGTTCCGCACCGGCTTATCGGAGCTGTACCGCGAGGGCCAGCTGATGCAGCAGGCCGTGCTCGCCGAATTCATCATGGACGGCCACCTGACCTCGCACGTCAGGCGGATGCGCACCCTGTACGGCGAGCGCCGGCAACTGATGATCGACGCGATCCGCGCGCGCTTCGGCGATGCGCTGCCCGTGATGGGCGACGAGGCCGGCCTGCATCTCGTGCTCGGCCTGCCCGACGCCTGCGACGATCGCGCGGTCACGCAGAGCGCGTTCGATGCCGGCGTGATCGTGCGCCCGCTCACCAGCTACTACAGCAGCCTCGACACCGCGCGGCGCGGCCTGCTGCTCGGCTATGCGTGCGTCGCGCACGAAAGCATCGGGCCCGCGTTCGACACGCTCGCGAATACCATCGAGCAACACCTGCCTCGGGACCTCACGCGCGCGGCATAGCGGCGATCATTCGCCGCGCCGCCCGCGCCTGCCACATTACCGCGCGCTGCCCGCCCCGCGATCGAGCGATGCCGCGCGCACGGCTTCGCCGGGCTTCGTGAACACGCGCTGCCGCAGCGCGGCGATCTGCGCGTCGCGATCCTGCGGCGACAGGCCCGCCGACTCGATCTGCGCACGCTGCGCAGCATAGTCCGCGTAGCGGCTCTGCCACGATGCGTCGTCCTGCTGCATCTGCGCGACGCGTGCGGCGGCTTCCGGGCCGAGCGTCTGGGTCAGTTGCGCGCGCATCGCGTCAGGCGTCGCCCCGCTCTTCTGCAATTGCGCGATCTGGTCGATCGCCGCCCGCTGCTGGTCGATGCGCTGCTGCGCGGCGCGTTCGTCGGCCGGCATCTGCTGTTCGAGCGCCGCGAGCCGCTCGGCCTTCTGCGCCGCCGTCAGCGTGGGATCCTGCGTGATCTTCAGCCGCGCGAGGTCGTAGCGCTGCCGCCACTGCTCCGCACCGAAGAACGGCTGGGCCCACTCGCCGAGCGTGCGGTAGGCGATCGACGCGCGCTGGTCGAGCGCGAGCTGCAGCGCGCCCAGGTCGGACTTGTCGACCGCGCCGGCATCGCGCAGCTTCGCGAGTGCGTCGCGATACGCGCGATAGCGGTGCCATACGTCGAGCGCCTCGGCCTGCGCAACCGTGCCGTCGAGTTGCGCGGCGATCTCGCGCACGACGAACGCATCGAGCGCGGCCGCGCTCAGGTCGCTCTGCGCGGTCAGGCAATAGTCGAAGAAATCGCGCACCGCGCGCGACTTCGCGAGATGGCCGCCGGCATCGAGCGGCAACCGCGGCGCGCTGGAGCCGGCGAGTGACGGCGGCAGACCCGCGCTTGCCGGCACGGCGGCCTGCGGCGGCGCGGCAACCAGTCCGCCTGCCGCCGGCGCATCCGGCGCATCGCCGGCAGCGCCCGTCCCGCGATGCCAGCCCGCACCGCTCCACATCGCCACGCCGGCAATCGCCGCCAGCCCCACGACACCATAGATCATGGCGCGCCGCGCCAGCGGCGCGCGTCCTTCACGTGCCGTCATCGATTACACGCCCGCCAGCTTCAGCCGGTTCGCATGCGTGCGGATCACCGCGACCGGATCTTCCGCATACGCGCCGCGCACGCCGAGCAGCTGGTTGATCTCGTCGAGGTGGTTCCACTTGTAGCTCGTGCTCAGCACCTTGCCGTACAGCGCACTGCACTTCGACACGAGCCCGTCGTTTTGCCCGGAGCCGCGGTTGATCATCACCGTGCCCGTGCCGAACAGCGCGAGCGTCGACGGGTCGAGCGCATTCGCCGGATCGACGACAGGAAGGGTGCTCGTGTCGGTCGCACCCGTGACACCCAGCAGCGACAGCGTCGGCTGGATCGCCGTGCCGGCCCACGAGTACAGCAGATGCGTGTTGCCGCCGACGGTTTCCGTCGGTGCGCCGGTCTGGCAACTGCCCGGCGCACCCAGGCCCGCACTCGGGTAGCTCTGGTTGTACGCGGCGGCCCGTGCGGTGGTCAGCGTCTGCAGCGCGGCGAGCGCGTCCTGGTTCGTGTTGTGGGTGCTGCTCGTCAGGATGCCGAACACATTGACGAACGCGGCGATCACCGATGATGAAAGCCCGGTCGGATCGTATGCAAGCACGCTCTGCACGAAGTCGGCGAACTCGGAGCCGCGATGCGGCGTGCCGATCGTCGTCACCGACGCGACGAGATCGGGTGCAACGGCCGCGACGTAGCGCGACGTGAGGCCGCCCTGGCTGTGGCCAATGAGATTGACCTTGGTTGCGCCTGTCGCCGCGAGCACCGTCTTCACGTAAGCGAGCAGCTGTTCGCCGCGCCCGTTCGGGCCGTCGTCGCTCTGGAACCCGGACAGGTTCGCGACGTAGACGGTCGCACCGTTCTGTTGCAGGTCTTCCTGGATGCCATACCAATACTCGAGCACGCCGGCGTACTTGTCGGTACCCGAGAGCCCGTGCACGAGGATGATCGGATAACGCGTCGCCGCGTAGCCGTCGGCGGGCGCGGTCGCCGCCATCGCCGCGTGCGTCGTCGCGAGCGTCATCACTGCGGTCGTCCCCGCGAACGGCGCGATGCTCATCGCGCATGCCACTGCCCCTGCCACCACCCTGGAACGCATCGTTCTGGCCATGCATGTTCTCCTGATTATTGTGCTGCCGGTGCGAATGAAGCCGGATCGACACGCACTATGCATCGCAAACGTCGCGACCGCCGTGTGCGTCGAATGCGGGAGTGAATCACGAGTCGACAACGTTTGCGCCCTGACTAGATACGGTTCTCTAATCGGTTGACGCGGCCCGCCCGTTCAGGCGGGGCCGCGTTCATCGGCACGCATGCTGCAACGCACACGTGCGATGCGTTACAGCTTCGCGCTCACGCGCACCCATGCGGTCCGGCCCGGTTCCATCACCGGCGAGTTCGCCGGATAGCCGAAGCCCGCGTTGCCGGCGAGGTTCAGGTGCTCGCTGTAGGCCTTGTTCAGCACGTTGTCGACGCCGACCGAGATCTGCACGGTCTTGCTGACGTTGTATTGCGTATGCAGCGAGAGCACGCCGAATCCGGCGCTCGGGCCGAAGTCCTTGCCGACCACGTTGCCCTCGTTCAGCGCATAGCGATGCTGCGGCGCAACGATGCGCCACAGCCCCCCGGCCGACCACGCACCACGCGTGTATTCGAGCCCGATACGCGCCTCGAGCGGCGGCATCTGCGGCAACGGATCGCCGGTTGCCGCGTTGCGCCCCCACGCATACGCGAGCGATGTGTCGACGCGCAGCGGCGAAACCGGTTTCCACGACATGCCCGCTTCGCCGCCCATGATCTGCGCGTTGACGTTGGTTGCCTGCGTGGTCGGGCCCATCATGCCGGCCGCGTAGTTGAACAGGATGAAGTCCTGCACGTAGCCCGCGTACGCCGACACCCATGCATCGAGCCGGTCGCTCTTGTATTGCGCACCGATATCGAGCTGTGTGGTCTTCTCCGGCTGCACCGCCGAGAACGCGTTGACCGAGCCGGCCGGCCCGCGCTTCGCGGAAAACAGCTCCCAGTAGTCGGGATAGCGCTCCGTATGGCCGACGCCCGCGTACCATGTGACGGGCAGCGACGCGAGATCGCGCTCGTAGCGGACGAAGCCGCTCGGCAACATGCGCGTGCGATCGTCGTCGAAGGTCGGATTCGGCTTGCTCATCATCATGCCGCTCGTCGTCGCGCGCTTGTCGCGCGCGCTCGCATAGTCGATGCGCGCGCCGCCGATCACGCGCGACACCTCGCTCGCGTACCACGTCAGTTCGCCGAACGCGCCCGCGTTCCACATCGTCGCCTGGGCGTCCCACGGCTTGTCGCCGTAGTTCTGCCGTCCCATCGCCGAACGCGAGTCGAGCCGGTTCGATTGCGCGTCGACACCCGTCACGAGCTTGAAGTCGTCGGCAAAACGAAACGTCGCGGCCGCGCGCGCGCCGAACGTGCGACGCCGCACTTCCGACGCCATCCGCATCGGCATGCTGCTGGTCGGGTCCGGTTGCCGCAACGTGTAGTTGTCCATCACGTGATCGGCTTCGTTGTAGTACACACGGGCCTCGATCCGGTCGAGCACGTCGCCGAGGTGCTTCTTGTCGAACGACAGGCCGAACGTTTCCCGGCGGAAATGCGCGCCGTCCATCCCGCGCCCCGCGTAGCGCGCATAGCCGTCGCCGGTGCCGGCGGTCAGCTCGACGCGTGTGTGGTCGTCCGGCGTCCAGCCGAGCGCCGCATCGGCGTTCCACTTGTCCCACTGCGACGGCACGGTGTTGCCGTTGCCGTCCTTGTAGTCTTGCGAGTGTGCGTGGTTCGCGGTCACTCGGCCATAGACGTCCGGCGTGCCGGCCGTCACGTCGATGTTCTGGTCGTTGCGGCCGAACGACCCGCCGACCAGGCTGCCCGCGAAGCGCATGCCGGGCTTGTCGAAGCGCGGCGTCACGCGCTCGAACATCACGGTGCCGGCCGACGCGCCGGGACCGTACAGCACGGTCTGCGGCCCCTTCACGACGGTGACCTTGTCATAGCTCTCCGGTGCGATGTACGACGTCGGCGCATCCATCCGGCCCGGACATGCGCCGAGCGTCGACATCCCGTTCGCCAGGATGTTGAGCCGCGAGCCGAACATCCCGCGCAGCACGAGGTCGCCGTTGGTGCCGCCGCTGCGGATCGACGTGAAACCGGGGATGGTTTTCAGGTAATCCGCGCCATCGCTGGCGGGCAGCGGCTGGCGCGGGGTCTTCGGATCCGTGACGACGACGAGCGGCGTCGACAGCGGCGATGCGACGACTTCGATGGCCGGCAGCGGCGCGGCCGTATCTTCGGCCGGCGCGCCGGGTGTGCGCGCCGTTTCGGCGGCCGCGGCGCTCGCGGCCAATGCGCCGACAGCGAGCGCGGGAACGGTAAGTTTCAGCACGCGCGGCATGCGCCGCACGCAGGCATTGCGTGACGCCCGCGGCGCACGCAACTGGAAAATGGTCATGATCGAAAGCCCGAGTGACGCCCTCCACGCGGCCTCGACGGGCCGCACGGATATCGGCGGTGAAAAGAACGGAAACAGCGCGTCAGGCGCGCTCGGGCGGGGCGCGCGGGTACGCGCGCGGATAGCGGTCGGCGCGCGCCGCGACGGCGGGCGGCGCGACGGCGGCAACGGAAACGAAGGGAACGAAAGCGAGTGCCGCGGCGGCAGGCCCGCCGATCGCGGGGCTGTGCGCGAAGAAACCGCAGTAGCCGCACGCATCGAGATGCAGCGCATGATCGTGCCTGCGGCCCGCATCGGGCGACGGATGCGCGCCATGCTCCGTACTGCAGACGATTGCGTCAGGCGTGGCCGCCTGCGCGACGCGCCACTGCGACACCAGCGGCGCCGCGATCGCGAACCAGATCGCGAGCACGCCAAGCCAGGCGGTCAGGTGACGATGTCGGTGCAGCATGCTCGGCAACGAGTAAGCGGATTGTAAAAACAGCCGAGATATTACAGAATGTTTAACGCGATAGCCAGTGCGGATGCCGGTAAACGAACCGGGGGCGCATGGTTGTCAACACAACCATGCGCCCCCGCCTGCTGCCTGTTTCCGGAACGTGCCGTTCAGGGCGCCATGCGCCGCAGCACGTCGTCGCGCCGGATGAAATGATGGTAGAGCGCGGCCAGCGCGTGCAGGCCGATCACGAAGTAGAACGCGTTGCCGATCAGTTCATGCGCTTCCTTGATCGTCGGCCGCAGCGCCTTGTCGGGGCCGACCAGCGTGAACGACAGGCCGAGCCAGTCGAGCGACACCGGCTTGCCGCCCAGGTTGATCATCATGATGCCGAGCAGCGGCTGCGCGATGATGAACACGTAGAGCGCGACATGCGCGAGCTTCGAGAGCCAGCGCAGCAGCGCCGCTTGCGGAATGGCATCCGGCACACGGCTGACGGCCCGCCACAGCACGCGCAACACCGACAGGACGAGCACGAGCGTGCCCGCGGTGAGATGCACGTTCATCCAGAACACCCGGCTGTCGCTGCCTTTCGGTCCACGGATCTCGATGGCCAGGTAGGCCAGCGCCACCAGCAGGAAGACGGCCCAGTGGAAGAAGATCGCGGGCGAGCTGTAGCGCGTCTGTTTCGCGAGGATGTTTCTCATGCTTCGTCTCGTGTCGTATGCGGGGATGGACGCATGCAGCCACCGGCCTGCGCCCGGCAAAACTGCCCCGATTGTAGCCGCACGGGCGCCCGGTTTTGCACGACGCGCGCAAATATCCGACGAATTGTCCATGCGCGCCGCGCAGGGCTTCATATGGGAAAGTCCGCATCGCGCGCCCGGACGGCTGTGGCACGATGAAGCTTTGGTGCGACGGCGCGCGGGCATCATGAGCAAGGCGTTCTTCGTTGCGGCCTATCGGCTGACCGCCGCGTTGCTCGCGGTATCCACCACGCTGCGCAGCATCGCCAACTACTGGCACCTGCCGGGCTTTCATCTCGGCAACTACCTCAGCTACTTCACGCAACTGAGCAGCCTCTACGCGGCCGCGATGCTCGCCACCGGGCTGTGGCACATCGCACGCCCCGGCTCGGCCCGCTACGAATCGATGCGCGGCGCCGCGGTGCTGTACGTCCTGATCACCGCGATCGTCTACGAACTCCTGCTCGCGCGGCTCGATGCACTGCGCCACATCACGCCGGCGTTCAACAACTGGGTGCTGCACCGGATCGTGCCGCTCGTCATGCTGTGCGACTGGCTGTACGTGGAGCCGCGCCTGCCGATTCCCCGGCGCAGCGCGTTCGCGTGGCTCGCTTTCCCGATCGTCTATCTCGGCTATACGCTGGTGCGTGGCGCGCTGGAGAACTGGTACCCCTACCCGTTCGTCGATCCGCGGCCGCACGGCTACCTGCCGGTTGCGATCCAGTGCTCGCTGATCGCGATTGGGGCGACGGCGCTCGCACTCGGCATACGCTGGCTCGGCAATCACGCGAGACAGTCGGGTGCTGTGACTCTCCGGAAGGGATGAGGGCGGGAACGTGTGCGCCGCCCGGCGCACACGGGGTGAAGCGGGTCGTCAGCCGCCGTTGCGCGGCAGGAAATTCATCGGATCGACGACCTTGCCGTTCTGGCGGACTTCGAACTCGAACGCCGAGCGGCCGTTCGCGTCGGTGCCCATTTCGGCGACCGGCTGGCCCTGGCGCACCGCATCGCCTTCGTTGACGAGCAGCTTGCCGTTGTGTCCGTAGGCCGTGATGAGCCCGTTCTCATGCTTCAGGATCACGAGCGGGCCGTAGGCCTTGACGCCGGACCCGGCGTAAACCACGCGCCCGGCCGCCGCGGCCCGCACCGAATGGTCGGGCCCGGATGCGACGATCACGACGCCGCGCGTCTTGCCGGCCGAGAACGGCGTCGCCACGACACCGGTGGCCGGCCATGCGAGCGAGCCCGGCTGTGCGGCCGCCGCGGGCGGCTGCCCAAACGACGTCGCGGCAGGCGGCGGCGCGACGCGCAGCACCTGGCCGGGATACACGGCATCGGTCGGTGCCATGTGGTTCCAGCTGGCCACGTCCTGGACGCGCTGCCCGTAGGCGTTCGCGACGCTCGCGAGCGTATCGCCCGGATTCACGCGGTAATAGCCGGCGATCACGCCCGGCGTCGCGGCCGACGTGGGTGCCGGCTGGCGCGCCGGCTGCCAGCTGTCGGTCCACGGCGTCATCGTGCAGCCCGTCAGCGCGATGGCCGCGGCAACGAGCGCCGCCTGCGGCAGCCAGCGCGTCAGCGCATCGTGGATGGGAATAGTTTCTCTCAAGGGTCCTCCCGGATTTGCGTCGTTGCGCCGCCCACCGCCCCCCGGCGCGCGACGCACGATGTCCGGCCGAACGGCCGGACCAATCAGTATCCGACCGCTCTCGCGGCCGTCAGTTTCCACAGCGGGACGTTGGCGCGAATGGACTCACCGGCCCCTTTTTTGCGTCGTCCCGATCGGCAAAGATACCATTTGTGGCGGTCAAGCCCGCGTCAGTTGCCCGATCCGGCAACAATCTTGCTGCGTCACACCATCATCGCAGCGGCCTGCAAGCCGCGCCGCGCGGGCCGCCGGGCGGGCCTGCGGCGGATCTTTCGCCTGCCGTGCCGCCCTCGCGAGCAGTATCGATCCCGTCACATTCTCCGCTTCGATCGCCACCTATACTCGGTGATGCACTGCGCGACCCAACGACAACGAGGAGCATGACAATGAACAACGCGACGTTTCTTTCCGTGCAGCTCAACGCCGATGACTTCTCCGGTTCCAGCGGCCTGGTCGAATTGCTCAACCGGCACCTGCTGTTCGCGACCGACGTCGCCGAGGCGGCCGATGCGCTCGTCCAGCTGGCGAGCGTCGCGCATTTGACCGGCGCCACGCGCCACAGCGTCGAGCTGCCGATCCTCGCGATCGAGCGGCTGCGTGATGCGCTCGACACGTTGAGCGGCTACGACGAAACGTGGCTGCAGGTGCTGGAACCGGCCGAAGCGCTGTTCCGGGATATCGGGCGCGGCCGGCGCGCGCTGCACTGAACTGACGGCAGGCGCGATACACGCGCGGCCAATGAAAACAGCCCGCCGTTCCGAATGACGGAACGGCGGGCTGTTTGTACTTCCAGGGGCGGATCAGGCCGCCGATGCGACCGCACCATTAACGACCCTTGTAGATCGGGGCGTCGTCAGCGATACGCTTGACTTGCCAGCCGGTCTTGGCCTTGGCCGGCGCGCCGGATTCCTGCGCGGCAGCCGGTTGCGCGCCGTAGCCGGTCGTGTCGGCAGCGGCGACGTTCTGTTGCGGGTTCAGGCGGGCTTCAGCAGCCTGGATGCTTTCCGGGTAGTTCGTACGGTCGCTGCCCAGCTTATAGCCGGCCTGTTGCACGGCGGCCAGTTCGGCCTTGACCTGTGCGCGGGTGACGGGTGCGTTCTGTTGGGCGAACGAGACAGCGGGAACGGCGAGGACGGCAGCTGCGGCGAACGTTGCGATCAGCGATTTCATGATTACCTCCGGGATTTTTTTGCTCCGCCGCACACACCATGTCTGCAGCGATGGAACAGAGTTTAGTCCCGGCGTCGCCTAGGGAAAACCATGAAAGAACGAAAACACTGTTTCCCCGGAGCCAACAATGTCGGCATCCGGGATAGAAAAACCCTATTCAAAGCATAGATTTTCGCAACAATGCTGTCCCCGCCAGCCGGTTACGACCAGTTCGCGTGGAAGCTGCCCGGCTTGTCGGTACGCTCGAACGTGTGCGCGCCGAAGAAATCTCGCTGCGCCTGCACGAGGTTCGCCGGCAGCCGCTCGGAGCGGTAGCTGTCGAAGTACGCGACCGCCGACGCGAACGCCGGCACCGGCACGCCGGCCTTCACCGCGGCGACCACGACATCGCGCAGCGACGCCTGGTAATTCGCGGCGATGTCCTTGAAGTACGGATCGAGCAGCAGGTTCGCGAGCGCCGGATCCTTCGCGTACGCGTCCGTGATCTTCTGCAGGAAGCGCGCGCGGATGATGCAGCCCGCGCGGAAGATCTTCGCGATCGTCCCGAGATCGAGGTTCCAGCCGTACTCTTCCGACGCCGTGCGCAGTTGCGCGAAGCCCTGCGCGTACGAGATCACCTTGCTCAGGTAGAGCGCGCGACGCACCGCTTCGATGAACGCGGCGCGATCACCGTCGAACGGCGCGGCAACCGGGCCCGACAGGATCTTGCTGGCCGCGACGCGCTCGGTCTTCAGCGACGACAGCACGCGCGCGAACACCGATTCGGTGATGAGCGGCAGCGGCACGCCGAGATCCAGCGCGTTCTGGCTCGTCCATTTGCCGGTGCCCTTCTGCGCGGCGCGATCGAGGATCACGTCGACGAGGTGCTTGCCGGTTTCCTCGTCCTTCTTACCGAAGATCTTCGACGTGATCTCGATCAGGTAGCTGTCGAGTTCGCCCTGGTTCCACTCGGTGTACACCGCGCCGAGCTCGTCGTTGGTCAGGCCCGCGACGTCCTTCAGCACCGCATAGCTTTCGGCGATCAACTGCATGTCGCCGTACTCGATGCCGTTGTGGACCATCTTCACGTAATGGCCTGCACCGTCCGGGCCCATGTACGCGACGCACGGCTCGCCGTCCGACGGCGCCTTGGCGGCGATCTGCTTGAGGATCGGCTCGACGAGGTCGTATGCGTCACGCTGGCCGCCGGGCATGATCGACGGGCCGCGCAGCGCGCCCTCTTCGCCACCCGACACGCCGGTGCCGATGAAATGCAGGCCCGATTGCGCGAGCTCCTGGTTGCGGCGGATCGTGTCGGTGAAGTGCGTATTGCCGCCGTCGATCAGCACGTCGCCCTTCTCGAGCAGCGGCTTGAGCGCCGCAATCGTCGCATCGGTCGCTTCACCGGCCTTCACCATCATCAGGATCCGGCGCGGCGTTTCGAGCGACGCGACGAATGCCTCGAGCGTATAGGTCGGCACCAGATTGCGGCCGGGGAATTCGGCGATCAGTTCGTCGGTTTTCTCGCGGCTGCGGTTGTACACCGACACCGCGTAACCGCGGCTCTCGATATTGAGTGCGAGATTGCGGCCCATCACCGCCAGCCCGATCACACCGATTGCTTGTTTGCCCATTAGTCAATTCTCCGGAAAAAACGGGGCGCGACCCGAGCCGGGTCGCGCGCACAGGCGAAAGGATAGTGGAAACCCGGCGGCGATGCGCGCTTGCGTGTCATTGCTCCGCGTGCGGCAGCCGCCGGAACACGACGCTCAGGTTGTTCGCCGGCATCTCCACCACCTCGATGCAGTCGAGCCCGCGATCGAGGCCGAGCGCGACGACGGTCTCGAGATCGCGCACGCCCCACGACGGGTCGCGGCTGCGCAGTTGCAGGTCGAAGGCTTCGTTCGACGGCGCCGTATGCCGGCCCTCGCGGCGATACGGCCCGTAAAGGAACAGCACGCCGCCCGGCCGCAGCAGGCGCGACGCACCCGCGAACAGCGCGTCGGTGCAGGCCCACGGCGAGATGTGAATCATGTTGATGCAGACGATTGCATCGAGCGCGTCGACCGGCCACGACGCGTCACGCACGTCGAACGCAAGCGGCCCGGCAACGTTGGCGAGGCCCGCATGGGCAACCCATGCGGCGATCGAGCGCCGCGCCTGCGCGTCGGGATCGCTCGGCTGCCAGTGCAGGCCCGGCAGCGCCTGCGCGAAGTGGACCGCATGCTGCCCCGTGCCGCTCGCGATTTCGAGCACGCGGCCGCTCGCCGGCAACACGCGGCGCAAGACGTCGAGGATCGGCCCGCGATTGCGTTCGGCCGCCGGCGCCGACAGCCGCGCGGACGGATCGGGAGAAGATGTCGGGCCGCTCACGATGCCTGCTCCGGTGCGCGGCCCGTGAGGCCCAGCCGCGCGGTCAGCGCGTCGAGCGCGGGTGCGCAGCGTGCCTCCACCTTCAACGTCAGCATCGGATCGGCGCGCGTATGGCCGAGATTGAGCGCAGCGACCGGCTTGTGCCGTGCCTGCGCCCACACGCAGAAGCGGTAGCCGGAATACACCATCAGCGACGAGCCGACGACCAGCAGCGCATCGGCCGCATCGAGCGCCTGCGACGCGAGCGTCACGCGCTCGCGCGGCACGTTTTCGCCGAAGAACACGACCGCCGGCTTCAGCAGCCCGCCGCACGCGGGGCAAGCCGGGATGCGGAACGTGTCGAGCGCGGCCCATTCGAGGTGCGCGTCGCCATCCGCGGCCGGCTCGGCCTGCGCGCCCAGCAATTCGGGATTGTCGGCCTCGAGCATGACCTGGATCGTCGCGCGCGCATGATGCGCGCCGCAGCCGAGGCACGTGACGCCGTCGATTCCGCCGTGCAGTTCAATGACGTCGCCGCTGCCCGCGCGCTGGTGCAGGCCGTCGACGTTCTGCGTGACGAGCCGCTCGATCCGTCCCGCACTGCCGAGCCGCGCCAGCGCGACGTGCGACCCGTTCGGCTGCGCGCGGCCGACGACGGGCCAGCCGATCATGCTGCGCGCCCAATAGCGCCGCCGCGCGGCATCGGAGCCGAGGAATTCGTGGAGCTGGATCGGCGGCGAGCGCATCCATTGGCCGTTGCGGTCGCGATAGCCGGGAATGCCGGAGTCGGTGCTGATGCCCGCGCCGGTCAATACCAGCAGGCGCGGATGGCGCTCGACGAACGTGTGCAGCGCATCAAGTGCGGCCGGATCGACGCCGGCGGTTGAAGGGTCGTGCAGGGCTGTGTCGTTCATGTTGGCAACGCGTGATCGGGCGCGCCGGCAAGCACCGTGCGCCCGCACGGGCGGCCAGGCACGCCAGCACATGATACAGAACGCCGCGCGATCGGGCCGAGGGCTCGCGTCGCAAACCGGCGCACAAAAAAAGACGCCCATCCGCCACGTGGCGGACGGGCGCTTCAACAATTGATCCATCGGGGTAGTGGATCAACTGACAGCACGATTTCGCGGCGTCCGCCCTGCCGTGGCCGGTGAACGCTTCCCCTGGACTGCATATGTTCCGCGATGCCGAACGCATCGTTGCGCTGCCGGCTTTCCGGTGCGATCCGGTTCGGTCCCGTCGCACCGACGCAATGCACGGCACGCACACGCATACGCCGCGCGACGACTCGCGTTGCGCGCGGCACATTGACGATCCGGGATCCGGGCCGGGCCATCCGCAGGCATTCGAAGCTCATCCCCGACGGCCGACCGGCACCAGTCGGCCTCGTGCGTTACATCTGCACGTCGTCGTTCAGATCAAACCCGATTGCTCGGATGGAACGGAAAGCCGCGCGCTCACGTCGCCTCGATCAACGGCGAAGCGAATACGCTGGCAGGTCGGCGATTCATGTTTGCAACACGACACGTTGCGATTCGGTCTGTTTTCATTCTCTTGTCCCCGTCTCCGATACGTCCGACCCACTGAAGCGATCGCCGGACCGACTGCGTCCGCGACCGCGCTCACGGCCTGCACAGATATGCAAGGAGCGCACCATGCTTCACGCCGCAAGGCCGCGCGGGCGGATTGGGTGCGATCGACGCGAATCGCGCACCGGCAAGGAACGCGAACGTTTCGAAACTGAAACGCCTTCCGGATCGACGAACGTCGGCCGGGCGTGCCGTCACGCGGTGCAGGCACGCCCGGCGCGGGTAGTGCGGCGTTGCATCCGCGCGCGTTCGCCGAACGGCTGTCCGAAGTCGGTGCCGAACCCGGTCTCGCGACGGCCGCTGCATTTCGGGGGCATGGCGTCGCGGCGGCGGTGACCGCCGCGTGGACGCGACTGCCTTCGCTTCAAACGCGCACGCTGTTCTACAGCACCGACGGCGACAACCGCGCGTCACAACACGTGGCGTGGCGTCGCGCCTCGGCCGCACACTGCGAGGCATGACGCTGCGGGAGCTTGACACCGCGGCCGATACGACGCCTCGACACGCGTCAACGAAAGGCTTCGATCACCTTGGCACGGCGCTCGGTTTCGTCGACGAAGCAACTGTCGACCTCCACGAGCCCGAGCGTGCCGCCCGCATCGGGCTGCCGCGATTCTGCGCAAGCGGCATCCCGTGCCTTGAGCCAGCGGCGCTCGTCGTTGCGCAACCTCACCTTGCCTTGCTCATCCAGGCTCGCCATCTTCGTCTTGTAGACGGCATTTAACCGTTTGTCGACCGCGTCGTATTTCAGCCGCAGGCAATTACGGATGTCGGCCGTGTAGCCCGTCTCCTCGGCAGTCTTGCAGATAGCGGCTCGCTCCGCCTCGTCCGCGAGCGCACCGGACGCAACCGCGAAGAGCATTGCGCCCGCCGCCAGACCGATCACCCTGTGTTGAAGTGCATTCATCCGAATTCGTTGGTTTCAATGACGGAAGGTATCGATTATGCCCGGCCCGCTGCCTGCATGACCCTCGCGGTTCCGACGTCAACCGGTCACGCTCGATCGGTCACTGCGCATGCCGTGCCGCGCAACCGTCGCGCAAACACGCTAGCATTCGGACACGCATCGCCCTGCGTACGCCCCGCACTGCCTCCCAGGATTCGACATGACGACGCCCGCCCTCGCCCGCCCCGACGTTGCGCATCGCGTCTTTTCGGACGGACGGCTGTCGATCGGCCTCACGCTGCCGCTGCTTCGCAGCGGCCATATCGTCGCCGACTTCGGCGAGCAGCTTGAATTCGCAGCGCTGGCCGACACGCTCGGCTTTCGCGCGTTGTGGATTCGCGACGTGCCGCTGAACAGCGCCGACTATCCCGACCCGGTCGGCCACCTCGACCCGTGGGTCCTGCTCGGCGCACTGGCGTCACGCACGCGCCGGATCGCGCTCGCCAGCGGCGCGATCGTGCTACCGCTGCGTCATCCGCTGCATATCGCGAAGGGTGCGCTGTCGGTCGCGACGCTGTCGGACGGGCGCTTCATCCTCGGGCTCGGCTCCGGCGACCGGCCGCCCGAGTATGCGGCGTTCGGCGTCGATGCGGAAACGCGGCGCGACCGCTACCGCGCGCACTGGGAGGTCGTCGCGGCCGCGCTCGGCGTGCCGTCTCGTGTGCTGCCCGACGAAGCGCCGCCCGATGCGCCCGAATTCACGCTGCTGCCACGCGGCGCCGACGCGGTGCCGATGCTGGCAGTCGGCTCGGGTGGGCAAAGCGTCGACTGGATTGCTCGGCACTCGATCGGCTGGATGACGTATCACCGCGATCCGGACACGCAGCGCGCCCGCCATTCGATGTGGCGTGCGGCGGTCGAACGGCTCGCGTCGCCCGCCTTTCGCGCGTTCGGCGTGTCGATGCGGCTCGACCTTGTCGCGAATCCCGACGCGCCGGCCACCGCGTTGCCGCTCGGCTATGCAACCGGACGCCGCGCATTGGTGGACATCCTGCACGACATGCGCGCGGCGGGCACGCACCACGTCACGCTGAATCCGGGCTCGGACCAGCCCGTGCGCGAAGTCATCGAAGAAATCGCGGAACACGTTCTGCCAGTCTTTCACGACGAGCCCGCGCCATTCAGCAGGATTCCATAGTAATTCGACACGACGCGTGCATCGCCCGCCGCTGCTGACAAGCCGTCGTTACAAATGCATTACACGTCTGCAATTGAAATGCCCCGACCTATCCGGCTGCCTACAGCCCGCGTCAGACACATGACTGCGCAAACGCGCCGCAAACGCCCGCGCCGCGTCGGGCATGCCCGATTCGAATGATCGTCGATGGAACTATTCGGTTCCGATCGCAATCATGTTAACTTCCGTCCATCGTTCAGCCCGGCGGGCCGCGCGCCGATGCGCGCCCGCATGCCTACTCCATGCGACATTTCCTCCTCGGCTGGCTGCTTGCCGCCGTCGTCTCGGCCGCCCACGCGGCCGCTCCCGCCCCGGCCGCCGCGTCGGCCGCTTCCGGCACCGCGCCCGCGCTGACGCCGCAACAGGCGCAGCAGGCACTCAATGTGCTCGAAAATCCACGCGACCGCGCGCAGGTCGAAACAACGCTGCGCGCGATCGCGGCCGTCGGCGCACTGAGCGCACCTGCGGTCGCGGCAAGCGATGCGGCTGCGGCCAGCGCCGCGTCGGCCGCCGCGGCCCCGGCCGCGCTCAAGTCGAATGGGCTCGCGTCGATGCTTGTCCGGCAGGGATCGCGCTGGGCCACCGAAATCGGCGGCGCGCTGAAGGAATCGCTGCGCTCGCTGCTCGATGTCGGGTCGGTTGGAAGCTGGTGGCACGACAGGCTGGTGAGCGCCGACGAGCGCGCGGATCTTGCACACGCGCTCTGGATCATCATCGCCGTGCTCGTGCCCGCGCTCCTCGTCGAATGGTTCGCGAAGCGGCTGTTGCGACGTGCGCTGGGCGCAGTGGCCGCTCGACGCGCCGGCACGTCGCGTCGCACCGCCCCCGACGCCGTTACATCCGGCTCCGCCGCGCCCGACGACGACAACGCACCACCGGGCACCCCCGCCCCGCCAGACGCTCCCGACACCCCCGGCGCCGCGCCCGCCGCGTCGCAAGGCCGCGGCCACGCGCGCCGCCACACCACGCTGCTGCACCGGATGCCGCGCGTGCTCGTCAGCCTCGCATTGCGTGCGGTGCCGCTGCTCGTGTTCGTCGGCGTCGCGAGCCTGACGATGTCGGCGATCGGCGATACGGGCACGCCGATCGAATCCGCGCTCGAAGCGCTGATCGACATCTACGTGATCTGCCGGCTCGTCACGATCGTCAGCCGGCTGTTCTTCCAGCCCGATGCGCGGCAATTGCGGCTGCTGCATATCAGCGACGCGTGGGCCAACTTCGCGCAACGCTCGATCGCGCGGATCGTGATCGTGGTCGGCGCCTGCACGGCCGCTGTCGAGATCGCCGCGAACTTCGGTCTCAGCGAAGCCGGTCACGTCGCGCTGCTGAAAGCCGTCGCGCTCGTCGGGCACCTGATGGTTTCGGCACTGATCCTGCGGTGCCGCCAGCCGGTCGCCGCGCGGATCCGCTCAGCCGGCGAGGACCGTCCGTCCTTCACGATGATCGCCAACGCGTTCGCGGACGCATGGGCGCCCGTGTCGGTATTCGTCGTGATGGCGCTGTGGTTCGTGTGGGCGCTCGACGTCCACAACGGCTACCGCGTGCTGATCACGCTCGGCGGCCGCTCGATCGCCGTGATGATCGGCATGCGGATGGTGTCGATCGTCGTGTTCGGCGCGCTCGCGCGGCTGTTCCAGGGCCGCGACGAAGACCGCACGCTCGTCCACACGCACGCGTACCGCTACTACCCGCTGCTGCGCCAGATCGTGTCGGGCGCGATCGGCATCGTGACCGTCTTGGTGCTGCTGCAGATCTGGGGTGTGCCGATCTTCCGCGCGTTCGAAACCGGCACGATCGGCCACCGGCTCGCGTCGGCGCTGGTGACGATCGCCATCGCGGCCGTCGTCGCGCTCATCGTGTGGGAGGCCGCGAACATCGCGATCGAGCGCCGGCTGCAACGATGGTCCCGCGAAGGCAATCTCGTGCGCGCGGCGCGGCTGCGCACGCTGCTGCCGATGCTGCGCTCGCTGCTGTTCGTGATGATCGCACTCGTCGTCGTGCTGACGGGCCTCAGCCAGCTCGGCGTGAACGTCGGCCCGCTGCTTGCCGGCGCCAGCATCTTCGGCGTCGCGCTCGGCTTCGGCTCGCAGAAGCTCGTGCAGGATTTCATCACCGGGATCTTCCTGCTGATGGAAAACGCGATGCAGGTCGGTGACTGGGTCACGCTCGCCGGCGTGTCGGGCACGGTCGAGTACCTGTCGATCCGCACCGTGCGGCTGCGCGCCGGCGACGGGTCGCTGTACACGATCCCGTTCAGCTCGGTGACGACGGTCAACAATACGAATCGCGGGCTCGGCAACGCGTCCGTCAAGATCAGCATTGCCTACGGCGAGGATATCGATCGCGCGGTCGCGACACTGAAGGAAATCGGCGCCGCGTTGCGCGACGATCCGACGTACCGCGACGGCATCCTGTCGGACTTCAGCTACTGGGGTATCGACCAGGTCGACGGCGCGGCGCTCGCGCTGGCCGGACAGATGCAATGCACGGACTCGACGCGCTGGAGCGTGCAGCGTGAATTCAACCGGCGGATCGCGGAGACATTCCGCGAACGCGGCATCCGGATCGCCAATCCGCAGCGCAGCGTCGTCGCGTACGCGGACGGATCGCGGCCTGTCGTCAATGGCGGCAACGGTGACAACAGTGACAACGGCCATGCGCCCGAACCGCCGGCCCGGCCGCCGGCGCCCGCCGAACCGGCGCGCAAGCCGGGTTGACCCGCCGGGGCTGACGGCGCGCCGCGCTCAACGCGCGGCGGACTTGTTCACGCGTCGAGTGCTGTTCGCGGCGGGCCTCGACGCCCCCGCCTTCGCCGTGCGTTTCGCCGCCGCACCCTGCCGCCGCTTCGAGCCGGCCTCAGGGTCGGCCGCCAATCCGTCGCGCTGCGCGTGCCATTGCCGGAGCAGCACGCGCGTCTGCTCGGCGATCGTGTCGGTCAGCAGCGCCGCACGCTCGCCTTCGAATGCCTCCCATTCGAGCAACTGCAGCGCCGAGCGCTGCGCGATGTGGAACACCGTGATCTGCCCGAACAGGCTCAGCGCGCGCAATCGCGTGACCGGATCGTTGGCCGGCCGCCCCGAGATACGGCCGATCAGCTCGGCGCTCACGTCGTTGAGCGGCTTGCGCATGCGTTTCATCAGGATTTCGCTCGCGCTCGCCGGCTCCTGGCCGCCTTGCTCGCGCGCGAAGAACATCCGCTGGTTCATCGTCTTCGGCGCCGTGAACATCCGGTCCGCAACCGCACGCAGCAGCCCGACGAACGCGTCGATCAGCACGTCGACGTCCGCGTCCGCATCGAGCATCGCCCGTGCATGGCCGACTGCCGGCGCGAACACTTCCCAGCCGAGCTCGGCGATCGTCTCCACGCACGCGCGGTACACGCCTTCCTTGTTCTCGAAGTAGTACTGGAGCGCCGGCGCATTCACGCCGGCCATCGCCGCGATCTCGCGTGTCGATGCCCCCGCGAACCCGCGCTCGCCGAACAGTTCGATCGCCGCCTCGATGATCCGCTGGCGCGTTTCGTCGCCGCGGGCGTAGCCGCCCGCCGACGTGCGGCGCAGCTTCTTCGCTTCGTTCATGCCTTCCTCGTCATTCGATCGCCCGACATTCTACTTGACACAATTTTATCAACTGGAATAATTATTCCACTTGGAATAAATTGGACGCCCGCATGTCGACGCTGCAAGACTCCCCACAGAAAGCAAATCGTCAGGAAAACGGAACAACCCCGCGAAACGGCAACAGCACGAAGCGGCGCGTCCTGCTCGTCGCCGCCGTGCTGGCGGCCATCGGCGGCGCCGTCTGGCTCGGCCGATGGTGGACCGTCGGCCGCTTCATCGAAAGCACCAACGACGCGTACTTGCAGGCGGACAGCATGACCGCCGCGCCGAAGGTTGCCGGCTACGTGACCGACGTGTATGTGCGCGACAACCAGGCCGTGAAGGCCGGCGATCCGCTCGTGCGGCTCGACGTCCGCCAGTACCAGGTCGCGCTCGCGCAATCGCTTGCGACCGTCGACGCGCGCCGCGCGGATATCGCACGCGCCGAGGCCGAGATCAGCCAGCAGCAGGCGAATCTCGAACAGGCCGACGCACAGGCGAAGGTGTCGCGCATCAATGCGCAGCACGCCAGCGACGAATACTCGCGCTATGCGCCGCTCGCGGCGACCGGTGCGGAAACGCACGAACGCGTGGCCGACCTGAAGAGCACGCGCGATCAGGCGGCCGCGACGCTCGCCGCGAACAACGCGTCGATCGCCGCCGCCCGCACGCAGATCGCGTCGTTCACCGCGCAGCTCCAGCAGGCGCGCGCGCAACTCGAGGCCGCGCAGGCCAGCGCCGCGCAGGCGCAGCTCGACCTCGACAACACGATCGTGCGCAGCACGCTCGACGGCCGGGTCGGCGATCGCACGGTGCGCGTCGGTCAATACGTGCAGCCCGGCACGCGCCTGCTGACCGTCGTGCCCGTCGACGCGATCTACCTCGTCGCGAACTTCAAGGAAACGCAGATCGGCAACATGCGCATCGGCCAGCCCGTCGAACTGCACGTCGACGCGCTGCCGGACGGCGCGCTGTCCGGCGTCGTCGACAGCTTCGCACCCGGCACGGGCGCGCAGTTCGCGCTGCTGCCGCCCGAGAACGCGACCGGCAACTTCACGAAGATCGTCCAGCGCGTGCCGGTGCGCATCCGCCTCGCCGCGAACGCCCGCGCGCAGCGCATGCTGCTGCCGGGGCTGTCGGTGACGGTCGACGTCGATACACGCTCGGCCCGCGACGAGACGCATCATGGCTGAACCGTCCGCCACGATACCCATGCCGCCGCACGAAGGCCGCGCGAGCGTGACCGACTGGATCGCGGTCGCGGCCGGCGCGCTCGGTGCGCTGATGGCGACGCTCGACATCTCGATCACGAACTCCGCGCTGCCGCAGATCCAGGGCGAAATCGGCGCGACCGGCACCGAGGGCACGTGGATCTCGACCGGCTACCTGATGTCGGAGATCGTGATGATTCCGCTCGCCGCATGGCTCACGCGCGTGTTCGGGCTGCGTAATTTCCTGCTGACGAACTCCGCGCTGTTCATCGCGTTCTCGATGATGTGCGGCTGGTCGCATTCGCTGCCGATGATGATCGCCGGCCGGATCGGCCAGGGCTTCACCGGCGGCGCATTGATCCCGACCGCGCAGACCATCATCCGCACGCGGCTGCCGCTGTCGCAGCTACCGGTCGGCATGACGCTGTTCGGCCTGATCGTGCTGCTCGGGCCGCTGTTCGGCCCCGTCCTCGGCGGCTGGCTCGCGGAAAACGTGAACTGGAGCTGGTGCTTCTTCCTGAACCTGCCCGTGTGCCTGCTGCTGATGGCGCTGTTGATATTCGGGCTGCCGTCGGACCGCCCGCAATGGCACGCATTCCTGAACGCGGACTGGCTCGGAATCTTCGGCCTCGCGATCGGGCTGAGCTCGCTGACCGTCGTGCTCGAGGAAGGCCAGCGCGAACGCTGGTTCGAATCGCAGATGATCGTCACGCTGAGCATCGTGTCGTTCGCCGGGATGATCCTGATCGCGTTGTCGCAGATCTTTGCGAAGCGGCCGATCGTGCGGCTGTCGCTGATGCGCAACCCGCGCTATGCGAGCGTGATCGTGATCGTGTCGGCGGTCGGCGCCGGGCTGTACGGCGTGTCCTACCTGCTGCCGCAGTTCCTCGCGATCGTCGCCGGCTACAACGCGGAACAGGCAGGCGCGATCATGCTGCTGTCGGGGCTGCCCGCCTTTCTCGTGATGCCGATCCTGCCGCGCCTGCTCGGCAAGGTCGATTTCCGCATCCTCGTGATCTCGGGGCTGCTGCTGTTCTGCCTGAGCTGCATGCTCGACATCAGCCTGACCGCGCAGAGCGTCGGCCACGACTTCGTCTGGTCGCAACTGATCCGCGGCGTCGCGCAGATGCTCGCGATGATGCCGCTCAACCAGGCATCGATGGCGGCCGTCGCACGCGAAGACTCGGGCGATGCGGCCGGGCTCTACAACATGGCGCGCAATCTCGGCGGCTCGATCGGGCTCGCGATCATCGGCACCGTGATCGACCGGCGCACGACCTTCCATACGGCCGTGCTCCGCGAATCGGTGACGGCGAACTCGCCGATCGGGCAGGACCGGCTGTCGGCCTACGCGGCCAACTGGTTTTCCCACACTGGCGACCTCGCGTATTCGAACATGCGCGCGCTCGGACAGCTGGCGCAGCAGATCCAGATCCAGGCCGTCGTGATGACCTATTCCGAAACCTTTTACTTGCTGGGCCTCGCACTGCTCGCCTGCGTGCCGCTCGCGCTGCTGCTGAGAACGCCGCGCGGGCCGCAGCCGATGTCGTCCGGCCACTGAACCGTCTTACGCGATGAAACCCTTCTCCCTGCCCCGCCGCCCTGCGCTCACGCTGTGCGCGGCCGCGTGCCTGCTTGCCGGCTGCACGGTCGGCCCCGACTACCGCGGCGCGCCCGCCGCGCCGGATGCGCCGACTTTCGTTCGCGCACCGGCCTCCGGCATCGACACCACTGCGCCCATGCCGAGCGCGTGGTGGCACACGCTCGACGATCGCCAGCTCGACGACCTGATCACCGCCGCGCTCGCGTACAACCCCGATCTGCACGCTGCGCAGGCACGCTTGCGCGCGTCGCGCGCGCAGCTCTCGCAACAGCGCGCGGCGCAGTTGCCGAAATCGTCGGCCACCGTCGCCGCCATCCGCATGCGCGAGCCGGACGTCAGCGCACTCGGTTCGCTGCTGCCGTCGAGCGACTCGAGCCAGTCGGGCGCAACATCACCGTTGCCAGGCGGCTCGGGCCCGCTGCAGCTCTATTCGGCAGGCTTCGACGCAACCTGGGAAATCGACCTGTTCGGCGGTACCCGTCGCGCGGTCGAAGCCGCATCCGCACAAGCGGAAGCGGTCGACGCCGACCTCGCCGATACGCAGGTGTCGATCGCGGCCGAAGTCGCGAACGCGTACGTCGACCTGCGCGACCAGCAGCAGCGGCTCGCGCTGTCGCGGCGCACCGCCGAGTTGCAGCAGAAGATGCTCGACCTCACGCAGCAGCGCCGCGCGCGCGGCGTTGCCGCGGATGTCGACGTTGAACGCCTGACGACACAGGTCGAAAACACGCGCGCGTCTCTGATCCCGCTCGACGCGCAGGTGACGGAATCGCTCGACCGGCTCGCGATCCTGACGGGCCGCGCGCCCGGTGCGCTCGACGCAACGCTGTCGACACCGGATGCACCGCTGCCGACGCTACCCGGCAGCGTCGCGATCGGCGATCCGGCCACGCTGCTGAAACGGCGCCCCGACATTCGCGCGGCCGAACGCCGGCTCGCATCGAGCAACGCGCAGATCGGCGAGCATGTCGCCGATTACTTCCCGAAGGTGACGCTGCTCGGCGATCTCGGCTTCAGCGCGACCGACCCGGGCCACCTGTTCCGCAAGCAGAACTTCACCTGGGTCGGCGCGCCGTATCTGCAATGGAATATTCTCGATTTCGGGCGCACGCGCGGTGCGGTGCGCGCGGCCGAGGCATCGCGCGACGAAGCGGAAGCGAATTATCAAAAGGTAGTGCTCGGCGCCTTGCAGGATGCCAACACGGCATTGCAGCGCTACGGGCACCAGCGCGAGCACGTCGTTGCGCTCACCAAGGTGCAGACGTCGGCCGTGCATTCCCGATCGTTGATGGACGAGCGCTATCGCGCGGGTGTCGCATCGTTGATCGACCTGCTCGATACGCAACGCGAGGCGTTGTCCGCACAGCAGAACGTGATCGCCGGGCAGGCCGAACTGATCAAGGACTATGTGTCGCTGCAGAAGAACCTCGGGCTCGGATGGCAGGCGGGCGCAAGTTGACGGCAAATTGATCGGTGCCGCACGGCCGGGTTGGTCGAGGCCGCCGCGGCGCCGATGCTTGAAAGGCGGATCGCAACATCCACGCAGCTCGACGCTCGCGGAGCACTTCATGGTACGCGATGCAACAACTCATTGCGCACGCAACAATATTCGCGATCTGCGCCGATAACAGCCGCGCTCACCCCGCATCGACGACGCCGCTATCGGGAACATATCGAATATCAATTAGCCAATCGTCTGACGATCTCTTGTAATTCAGTCGGCTTCCCCACCACCGATCGGATTCAAGGAGTTCCCTCGTCATGCCCTCATCCTCCAATCGCGTGCTGAGGCACGCAGTCGCCGCGCTCTGCGTTGCACTTTCCGCGTCCCCCCATGCCGCCGAGCTCACTCGAGACACCGGCGCCCCCGTCGGCGACAACGAGAATTCGCAGACGGCCGGCCCTGCCGGCCCCGTGCTCCTGCAAGACTCCGCACTCATCGAGAAACTGCAGCGCTTCGATCGCGAACGCATTCCGGAACGGGTCGTGCATGCACGCGGCACCGGCGCATTCGGCGAGTTCGTGCCGAGCGCCGACATCTCGGACCTGACGCAAGCGAAGGTCTTCACGCCAGGCACCCGCACGCCCGTGTTCGTCCGCTTCTCCACCGTGATGGGCTATCGCGGCTCGCCCGAACAGGCGCGCGATCCGCGCGGCTTCGCGGTGAAGTTCTATACGCAACAGGGCAACTGGGACATGGTCGGCATCAACTGGCCCGTGTTCTTCATTCGCGACGGCATCAAGTTCCCCGACTTCGTTCACGCGAACAAGCCAAGCGCCGTGACCGGCGTACAGGATCCGAACCTCGCATTCGACTTCTTCGCGAACACCCCCGAAGCGACGAACATGCTGACGATGCTGTACACGAATGCGGGCATGCCCGATTCATACCGTCACATGGACGGCTTCGCGGTGCACGCGTTCAAGTTCGTCAATGCGCACGGCGACGTGCACTACGTGAAGTTCCACTGGAAAAGCCAGCAAGGCGTGCACGGCCTGCGTCCGCAAGACATCGACGCATCGATCGGGAGCGACTGGAACATGATGACGAACGATCTGTACGGCGCGCTGAAGCAAGGCGACTTCCCGAAGTGGGATCTGTACGTGCAGGTGCTCGCGCCGCAGGACCTGAGCCGGTTCGACTTCGATGCGCTGGACGACACGAAGGTCTGGACCGGCGTCCCCGAGCGCAAGATCGGCACGATGACGCTGAATCGCGTGCCCGACAACTACTTCCAGTCGACCGAGGAATCGGCGTTCGCGCCGTCGCGACTCGTGCCGGGCATCGAGCCGTCCGAAGACCGGATGCTGCAGGACCGCCTGTTCGCGTACGCCGACACGCAGATGTACCGTCTCGGCGCGAACTACATGGACCTGCCGATCAACCGGCCCGTCGTGCCGGTGGTCAACAACAACCAGGACGGGAAGATGAACGCCGGCGACCGCAAGGGCGAGGTGAACTACGAACCGTCGACGCTGCATGAACTCGCGCCGGCCCCGCAGTACAAATCCGTGCGCATGACGCTCGGCGGAACGACTCAGCAGGAAGCGATCCACAAGCAGCTGCGGTTCCGCCAGGCGGGCGAGTACTACCGCAGCCTGTCGCAGCAGGACAGGGACGACCTGATCACCGCGCTGTCCGGCGATCTCGGCAAGGTGACGAACGCTCACAACCAGTACGCGATGCTGTCGTACTTCTACAAGGCCGATGCCGACTACGGCACGCGTCTCGCGCAGGCCGTTCATGCCGATGTCCGGCAAGTGCAATCGCTCGCGTCGAAGCTGAGCGAGAACTGATCACGCGGCTCCGGTCGCCGTCGACGTGCGGGGCTGCGCCGCGCACGTCGACCTGCCCCACACATCAGGACATCCCCATGCAATCCAAACGGCTGACCCGCGCGATCCGCTCGACCACAACGGCCCTGATGCTGGCCGCGATCGCCGGTTGCGCGCACCTTCCCGACCGGCCGGCCTACTCGCCGGCCGATCCTGCCGCGCTGCGCCGCTACAACAGCGACTGGTTCGATGCCGCCCGCGTCGGACGCGTCGACATCCTGCGTGCATTGCACGACGCCGGCTATCCACTTGACGCCACCGACAGCCACGGCTTTACGGCCGTGATACTCGCGTCCTACGACGGCCAGCCAGCCGCACTCGACTATCTGCTGTCGGCCGGCGCGAACGCATGCGCCGGCGACCGTCACGGCAATACGGCGCTGATGGGTGCCCTCTTCAAGAACGAACCCGACATCGTGCGGCGCCTGATCGACACGCATTGCCCGATCGACCAGACGAACGGCGCCGGGGAAACCGCGCTGGGATTTGCCACGTTGTTCAATCGATTCGACCTGATTCCGCTCCTCGTCGCACGTGGCGCGAATCCGAATCATGTCGATCGGCGCGGCCAGTCGCTGCTGCAGCTCGCGCAGTCGCACGACAACACGGAAGCTGTGGACGCGCTGCGGCATGCAGGTGCGGTGCAGTAGAAAAGGAGGATTCCTGCTTGTTTCAGATAACGCAGGGAGGCAGGGAAGCGATCTCTTACGTCGCTCTCGACACCTCGCAGAATAAAAAAACTCGTCGAGCAGCCGGTAGAAAGCGATCCGCCCTGCATCGGGCTGCTCGATTCCGTACCGGGCAAAGAATGGTGCGCCCCGGCGATTCGAGTCATGGCTCGAACCCGATCGGCCAATTGCGCCCATTACGCATCAAACCAGTCACTATCGGTAAATCGAATTGGGTATTACCTTTTTTGTCACCGCCAAACATTACAAAATACTGCCAATCTTTTCAAAAACATTTCACTTATTCGATTTAATTTAGTTTCATATAATCAAAAAAAGTTTGACATCGCGCTTTCGTTCTTGATAACGTCCGATGCAAGCAATCTGACGCATTGTTCACCACGCACTCGCTTCCGCTCGACGTTTTTTCGCTTCCGCCGCACCGAAGTGCTCGCCGCCGGCTGTATCGTTCGCGCGCCGGCGCATGCAACATCCCGATGCATCTCATTGGACGACTGCCATCCGGCAGCGGGCCGAAGGATCGAACCAAATGAGCAGGACACCGAAACTGTTGCTCTAGCAATCCCGCCCGCGCCAGGTCCGGCGTAGTTGCGTCGTATCGCGGCGCAGCCTTCCCGTTACCGCGCTTTCCGTATTTCGCCCCCGGAGCAACAACACGTTTCCGGATCGGGTGAAAGGCCCTGTCGCGTCCGTGCCATCCGCACGCGTGCGGCAGAAATCGGCGGTGCATGACCCGCATCGCTGTCGACCGTTGTTGTTCGTGCTGTTCGATGTTCAACCGGAGGGGTAATTCAAATGAATCAGGTTGCAGACAAGAAACAAAAGCACATTCGCCTCGTCAAGCTCGCATTCGCCGCAGCCGCCGCCGCGTCGTTCGGCATGGCAACCGTCCACGCCGCGCCTGCGGCCGGCTGGACGGAAACGCGCACCAAGGGCTTCCTTCCGCTCGTGCAGCAGAGCGAAGCCGGTACGGCCGGCGCGCCTGCCGCGAGCACGGCCGCCGCTGCAGCGGCGGCAATCGAGATGGCGCCGGGCGAATCGGTGGACATCGTGCTCGGGCTGAACCTGCGCAACGAAGCACAACTCGACCAATACCTGCACGACCTGCATACGCCTGGTTCGCCGCACTACAGGCAGTTCCTCACGCCGGCGCAGTTCGCATCGCAATATGCGCCGACCGACCAGCAGGTCGCGTCGGTCGTCGCGCATCTGCGCAAGGCAGGCTTCGTGAACATCGTGGTCGCGCCGAACCGCCTGCTGGTATCCGCATCCGGCACCGCGGCAACCATCAAGTCAGCGTTCCGCACGACGCTCAAGCGCTTCACGCGCAACGGCCGCAGCGTCTATGCGAATACCGACGCCGCGCAAGTGCCGAACGCGATCGGCGGTGTCGTGGGCGCCGTGCTGGGCCTGCAGAACGTCGAGTTGATGCACACGGGCGCGGGCAGCCAGCCGCGAGGCAACACCAGCAACCTGACGATTCCGGCCGGCGCATCGGCGGTGCCGCACAACCCGACCGAATTCTCGTCGCTCTATGGCGGCGACGGTACGCCGACTGCCTCGCAGACCACCGTCGGCATCATCTCCGAAGGCGACCTGTCTCAGACGGTGAGCGACCTCAATACGTTCGCCGCAAACAACAGCCTCGGCTCGATCAGCAGCAGCATCGTGAAGACGGGCCCGTCCGGCAGTTCGTACACCGACACCGACGGCACCGTCGAATGGAACCTCGACAGCCAGTCGATCGTCGGCGCGGCCGGCGGCAGCGTGAAGCAGGTCGTGTTCTACGTCGCACCGTTGATGACGCTCACCGCGATCACCACCGCGTACAACAAGGCCGTGACCGACAACGTCGCGAAGGTGATCAACGTGTCGCTCGGCGTGTGCGAATCGTCCGCGAACAGCACCGGCTCGCAGGCAACCGACGACACGATCTTCAAGCAGGCGATCGCGCAGGGGCAGACCTTCTCGGTATCCGCCGGCGATCACGGCGCGTACGAATGCGCGAGCGGTACGCCGTCGCGCTCGACCTACACGGTGAGCGAGCCGGCAACGTCGCCGTACGTGATCGCGGTGGGCGGCACGACACTGTTCACGAATACGTCGAACAACGCGTACAACAGCGAGATCGTCTGGAACGATCCGAGCTGGCAGCCGGGGACCGTGTGGTCGACGGGTGGCGGGTACAGCAAGTACGAAGCCGCGCCGTCGTGGCAATCGTCGAGCCTCACCGGGTCGACCAAGCGCGCACTGCCTGACGTCGGCTTCGACGCGGACCTGCGCACCGGCGCGATTCTCGTCGTGAACGGCCAGACCTCCGACACGCTGTGGGGCTCGGGCTACCTGAACAACGAAGGCGGCACGAGCCTCGCCGCGCCGATCTTCACGGGCATCTGGGCGCGCCTGCAGTCCGCGAACAACAATGCGCTCGGGTTCCCCGCGTCGAGCATCTACAAGTACTTCCCGAGCAACGCGGCCCTGCTGCACGACGTCACATCCGGCAACAACGGCAGCGGCACCTACGGCTACAAAGCGAAGGCCGGCTGGGATGCGACGACGGGCTTCGGCAGCGTGAACATCTCGAAGCTGAACGCGTTCATCCAGAGCACGCCGGATTTCGCACGCTGATGGAGCGGTGACCGCCCCGGTTCCGCGTGCGCACCGTCGCGCACGCACGGAATCGGAGGGAATGGTTTGAACAACCCGCGAAGGCTGCAAAACCTTCGCGGGTTTTTTGCGTTCCGCGTAATCTCGCGGCGCAGCATCCGGCGCAGCGACGCACTCACCAACCTTTCAATCGTTGCGCACGCAACTTTTATTATCCTTTCCATGGCCGTGCCAACCCGCTTACGGACTGCAAGGTACACATACTGTTACACAACACCCGGACAACTTCCGCGTGCGTCGTGCGTTTAACTGGATATATCGATTCGTCGCGGGGCAACCACCATGCGAACACGACCTTGCCGCCTGCTCCGGCCGATGCCCACGGAGCATGTGCAAACGGTCGCGGCACAGTGCTCGAGCCGATCGCGCGGCCCGCATATCTGCCAACCCCGACACAACACCGAACGCACAACATGACCCACGCACGTGCACACCGCCCCGTCAGGACGCTGATTGCGTCGACCCTCATCGTGTCGCTGCTCGGCCTCTCGGCCTGCAACAAGAACGGGGACAACAGCGTCGCCGCTCCGGCCAGCGATGCGAGTGCGGCCGCGGCGGCACAGCCCGCATCGGCGCCCGTCGCCTACACGCCTCCGAGTGCCGACCAGCTCTACCAGATGGTCGCGCCGATCGCACTCTTCCCCGACAAACTCGTTGCGCTGGTGCTTGCGGGTGCGACCTACCCGGACCAGATCACGGCAGCCAACAACTGGGTGATGCAGAATCCGTCGTTGAAGGGGCAGGCACTCGCGACCACCGCCGATACGCAGCCGTGGGATCCGTCCGTCAAGGCATTGACCGCGTTCCCCGCGGTACTGTCGCAGATGGCGTCGAACCCGGCCTGGACCACGTCGCTCGGCCAGGCTTACTACAACGACCCCACCGACGTGATGAACGCGATCCAGGTGATGCGCCAGCGCGCGCAGGCCTCCGGCCATCTCCGCTCAAGCGGCCAGATGCGGGTCACGCAAGTCGCGCAGGCAGCACCGGCCGGCTACACGCCGGCCACCGATGAGCCCGTGGTCTACGCCGGACCGGCGATCGTACCGCCGCCCGCGCAGGCCATCGAGATCGAATCCGCACAGCCCGATGTCGTCTACGTCCCGTCGTACAACCCGACGGTCGTCTACGGCGAGCCGGTTTCGGCCTACCCCGGCTACGTGTATCGGCCGCCTTCATACAGTACGGGTGAAGTCGTTGCCGCCGGCGTGATCACGTTCGGCGTCGGCATCGCCGTCGGCGCCGCGATCTTCGGACACCACGACTGGGGCTGGCATGCATGGGGCATGAACTGGGGCGCGCCGCGTCGGGAAGGCCCCGGCTGGAATGGCGGCTGGCAGCGTCCGGCCGTGGTGTACAACCACACCACGTACGTGTCGAAATCGACCACCGTGATCAACCACATCACCAACATTCGCAACACGCGCATTACGAACAACTACGGCGGCAACGTCACCAACAACACGACGAACACGGCGATCGAACGCAACACGCTGCAGCCGGGCGCCGTGCCGATGACGATGCCGCACTTCGGCGCGAACGATACGCACCCCGGCGCGCGGCCGTCGCCCGACGCGTTCGCGCAGAACCGCTCGAACGAGCCGCATGCAGAAGCGTCGACGCAACATGCGCCTGGCGCGATGCGCGAGGAGCGACAGCCGGAGCACGCCGTACAGGAAAATCGCGCGATCGCGCAGCAACAGCAATTGCAGCAGCAGCGCAACGAAGCCGAGCAGCAGCGCGAGGCGATGCAACCTCACAACGCAACACAGCAGCAACAACGCGCGGAAATGCAACAACACAACGCGGCAGAGCAACAGCAGCGCGAGGAAATGCAGCAACGCAATGCGGAGCAGCAACGGCAGCGCGAAGCAATACAGCCACGCAACGAGACGCAGCAGCAATTGCACAAGGAAACGCCGCCGCGCAACGAAGCGCAGCCGCAGGAACACGCGGCACCGCAGCCGCGGCAACCGGCCCCCGAGCACGCACCCGTCCCGCGTCCGCACCCTGACGAGCCGCATCCGCCGCACGAGACGCATGAGCATCGCGCCGACTGAAGCCCACCTCGTCACGGCAGCGTGGCATTCGCGCTGCCGTCCGGCGAAACCCGTGTCTCGCTGTCATGCCGAGGCAACACGGCCATAACATCGCACGCTGCCGTTTTCGGCCATACCGCGCGGCCTTGCCGCGCAACTCACTCGGCCCAGTTCCGGACGTAGTCCGGCACCGGCATGTTGCCGTCGGCATGAACCGGCGCGCTGCGCGTCGTCTTCAACGGCAGGATTCCCGTCCAGACAGCAAGCGCGAGATCGTCTTCCTTGTCGGACGGCATCGAATCGCTGACTTTTACAGCGGCTTCCGCAAGGGCAATCCGCAGCACGCGGGTCGCATTGACCTCCTTCTCGTTACCGGGCCGCGCATCATGCTTGCGACCGGGCGCGATCTTGTCCATCAATGCATCCAGCGCCACCAGCTTTTCCGCACGACCCTCCACCATCTCGAACCGCCCGTAGATCACCGCGGATCGGTAATTCATCGAATGGTTGAAGGCCGACCTGGCCAACACGAGACCGTCCAGCAACGTAATCGCGACGGAGGCCGGCGCACCCGCCGCCAGCGCCTTGATCATCCGGCTGCCGTTGGACCCGTGAATATAGAGATCGTCGCCGCGCCTCCAGTGCGCGGTCGGGATGCAGTGCGTGTCCTCGCCCGAACCGAATGCGATGTGGCACACGTAGGCCTCGTCCACGATGCGATGAAGCATCTCGCGATCATGGTTTGCCAGTTCCGGCAGGCGGCGAATGGTGGTGCGGGATGCGGGGGAGATGACGGTCTGGTCTTTCATGTTTCGTTTTCCTGTTCGCGCGCCCTTGCGCGCATCGAGCGGCCCGCGTTCCGGCAAGACTCGGGCACTCGCTCTAAATAATATTTGCACTACGAAGTGAATCGAATCGAACGTTACAGCTTCCACGCGCGAGCGACCGGTCGATCGGCCCATCGACAGCCGCTTGCCAGATCGATCAAAATACGCGCGTGCCACTATCCGTGACGATCCCCGGAAATGCCCGCGCACCGGCCGGCACCACGAGAACGCGAACGATACGATGCGCGTCGAATCTTCAAAAGAACCAGCTCAACGAAAAATTCTAGAACCAGCCCATGGATCTCGCGCTGCTCATCTCATCGCTTTCCAGACAGGACGGCACGGCACGACACAGCCAGCAGGAAGCCCTCTACCGGAGCCTGCGCGACATGCTGCTGGACGGACGCATCCCGCCCGGCACGCGGCTCGCGTCGACGCGTGTGCTCGCGGCCGAGCTGGGTATCGCGCGCAACTCGGCGGTCTATGCGTACGAGCGCCTTGCCGAGGAAGGTTTCGTGGCAGCCACGCGCAACGGGACGATCACGCTCTGGGACGGATGCGGCCGCTCTGGCGCAGCGCTCGAAAGCGGCCCGGCCCCGGTTCGATTGTCCGGGCGCGTGCACGGGCTGGAGAACGCCGACCCCGAACCCGAACGCATGCTGCCGTTCGTTCCCGGCCTCCCGTCGCTCGATGAATTCCCCGTTGCCCAATGGCGACGCTGCATCGAGCGCGCGTGGAGAGTCATCAAGCCCTCCCAGCTCGCATACGGCCCGGTCGAGGGGCTGCCCGAATTGCGGCGTGCCGTGGCCGCCTACATCCGGGTCTCGCGAGGCGTGCGCTGCGAAACAGGCCAGGTATTCATCACCGACGGCACGCAAGGCAGCCTCGAACTGTGCGCGCGCATGCTGGCGGATCCCGGTGAGTATGGCTGGCTCGAGAACCCCTGCTATAACGGCGCCCGGACCGCATTCCGGTCGACCGGCCTGGAACTCGTGTCGATCGAAGTCGACCGCGAAGGGATGGCGCCAACCGACGAACAGTGGCGCACCCGGCCGCCCCGGCTGATCTATACGACGCCGTCGCACCAATACCCGCTCGGCGCGCTGATGAGCCCTAGGCGGCGCGCGACGCTCGTCGAGCACGCTCGTGCGTGCGGCGCATGGATCATCGAGGACGATTACGACAGCGAGTTCCGCCAAGGCGGCCAGCCGCTGCCCGCGATCCAGGGCCTGAGTGCCGACGCACCGGTCTGCTATCTCGGCACTTTCAGCAAGACGATGTTTCCCGCCCTTCGGCTCGGCTTCATGGTGGTTCCGTCGATTCTGGTCGAACGCTTCGCCAGCACGCTGCGCGAACTCGTCCATCGCGGCCACTCGGCCGATCAACTGGCGATGGCCGAATTCATCGACACCGGCCTCTTTGCGCGGCACCTGCGCAGGATGAGGACGCTATACGCCGAGCGGCGGCGCAGCCTCGAAGCCGCACTCGGCCGCCACCTCGGCACGGTGCTGAGCGTTCGCGAAAGCCCGGGCGGCATGCATCTGTCGGCGGATCTCGCAATGCCGCTGCACGATACCGACGTCGCACGCGACGCAGCCGCACATGGCCTGCTGCTTCAGCCGCTGAGCAGCTATCGGGTCGGCGACGGCCGGCCGTACAACGGCTTCGTGCTGGGATACGCCGGGCTGAACGACGCGACGATCGAAGCCGCAACGATGCAGCTCGCGGCCGTCATCGACCAGCACCGCCGCACGCGTTGCTGAATGTCGCGCGCGGCAGCGTCGCTCACAGTTGCGATTCGATCGGAAACAGCCCGAGAAACCAGACCTCCATCCGCCGCCCGGCGGACACTTCCGGTTCGTGATCGAGCTCGGTGACCTTGCCGTCCGAATCGGTCTGAATCCACTTGAGCTGCCCGTTGCCCGCCGAATCGGTCCTCGGCTCGACGCGCCACGCGATTCGATCGAGCCGCGCTTCCAGATCGTTGGCCACCTGCGACGCAATCGCCGGACTCTCGCAGTAAACGCCGATCTCCGTATTGAGGTTCAGCGAGCGCGGATCGAGATTCATCGACCCGATGAAAATGCTCTTGTGATCGAACACGTAGGTCTTCGCATGCAGCGACGCACGCGACGACCCGATGATGACCTGCTTCGAAATGCTCTTGTCGCCCGACGGCCGGCGTTCGTAAAGCCGCACGCCGGCGGCCAAGAGATCGCTTCGGTAGTGCCGGTAGCCCGCATGCACGGCCGCCACGTCGGTCGACGCGAGCGAGTTGGTCAGCACCGTCACGCGCACGCCGCGCGCCGTGAGCGCGCGCAGCCGCTCGACACCCTCCTTGCCCGGCACGAAATACGGCGACACGATCAGCAGATCATGTTCGGGCTGCAATGCGAGTGCCCGCAACTGCGGCATCAGATGCCCGTCGCTGTCCTTCGGCGCGTGCGCGATCTTCGACGGATCGTCGTACAGCACCGTCGCGTGGCCCCACGACAGTTCCGTGCCCTGCCCATGAACGATCCGGTCGAGCCGCTGCCTGGCCTCGAGCACGTACGGATTGTCCTCCATGGCCCTCAGGTAATCGCGTAACCGTTCGCGCTCGCGGTCCAGGCCGCCCGGCGCCGCGTCATGCCCGACCAGCGCACTGATCGGATACGCGTACGGAGAATTCCAGAACGTATCGAATTCGGTCGAGATGTCCTTCACGGCCGGACCATGAACGACGACGTCGAGATCGCCGAACTCCAGCATCGACGATGCGCCGAAATACTCGTCGCCGATATTGCGGCCGCCGACGATCGCCGCCTGGTTGTCCGCGATCATCGCCTTGTTGTGCATGCGCCGGTTGACGCGCGAGAACTCGAACACGGTGCCGATCTTCTTGAACCGGCGCGTGGCGACCGGATTGAACAGCCGGATCTCGATGTTCGGATGCGAACTGATCTCGAGCAGCTTGCGGTCGTCCGCGTTCGTGCCGAGGTCGTCGAGCAGCGCGCGGACGCGCACGCCGCGATCGGCCGCGCGAATGATCGCATCGGCCAGTTCGTGCCCGGTCAGGTCGTCATGCCAGATGTAGTACTGAAGGTCGAGCGAGCGGTCCGCGCGATCGGCCAGCAACACGCGCGCATCCAGCGCATCGACCGGATCGGTCAGCAGATGAAACGCGTCCTGCCCCGGATGCGTACTGGCCTGCTGCCGGAACGCGATACCCAGCCGCGTGTCGTCCGTATCGGTGTACGCGTGCGTCGGCGCGCGATCGGCCTGCGGCGGCAGGCTCGCGCAGGCAACGAGCGCCAGCAACGAAAGAATCGCACCCCACGAACGCAGCATGGTCATGATTGCCGCCCCACTCCCGGCCGAAGTCTGTTTATTCTCGCCGCCGGATGGATCGCGGGGCTGTTTGGCTTTCCTTCGGCCGCAACCGATGTCGCGTGTGGAACGGCCGCGCTACAGCATACTTCGATTGACCGCGACACGGCACCTTCTCGGTACTTTCCTGACCCTGGCGCTCGTCTCGCGTCCACGCAAAGAAAAACCCGCGACGCATGAAGCCATCGCGGGTTTTCGGCATGCTGCGCAAGCGCGCATGAAATCTGGTGGGCCCGGCGGGGTTCGAACCCGCGACCAATCGATTATGAGTCGACTGCTCTAACCGCTGAGCTACAAGCCCTGATGAGAAGCAAAGCGTGTCACACGCCTCCCCGACAAAGAAGCCGGGCCGGCATTGTAACAACAAAGGAGACAAACGCCACCGGCATCACGCGGATACCGGCGGCGTTCGCAGGCGAGACGCTGGAAATCAGTTCCCTTCGAGGAACGACTTCAGCTTGTCGGAACGGCTCGGGTGACGCAGCTTGCGCAGCGCCTTGGCCTCGATCTGACGGATCCGCTCGCGCGTGACGTCGAACTGCTTGCCGACTTCCTCGAGCGTGTGGTCCGTGCTCATCTCGATGCCGAAACGCATCCGCAGCACCTTCGCCTCGCGCGGCGTCAGCGAATCGAGCACGTCCTTCACGACGTCGCGCATGCTGGCATGCAGCGCGGCATCCGCCGGCGCGACCGTGTTGGTGTCCTCGATGAAGTCGCCGAGATGGGAATCGTCGTCGTCACCGATCGGCGTTTCCATCGAGATCGGCTCCTTCGCGATCTTCATGATCTTGCGGATCTTGTCTTCCGGCATTTCCATCTTCTCGGCAAGCGTGGCCGGATCCGGCTCGAGACCGGTTTCCTGCAGGATCTGCCGCGAGATGCGGTTCATCTTGTTGATCGTCTCGATCATGTGAACCGGAATCCGGATCGTGCGCGCCTGGTCGGCGATCGAGCGCGTGATGGCCTGACGGATCCACCACGTCGCATAGGTCGAGAACTTGTAGCCGCGACGGTATTCGAACTTGTCCACCGCCTTCATCAGGCCGATGTTGCCTTCCTGGATCAGGTCGAGGAACTGCAGGCCGCGGTTCGTATACTTCTTCGCGATCGAGATCACGAGACGCAGGTTCGCCTCGGTCATTTCGCGCTTCGCCTGGCGTGCCTTCAGTTCGCCGGCCGCCATCTGGCGGTTGGTTTCCTTCAGGTCCTTCAGCGGCAGCACGACGCGCGCCTGCAGATCGAGCAGGCGCTGCTGCTGTTCGCGGATCGCCGGAACGTTACGCGACAGCACCGCGCTGTACGAATGGCCTTCGGCCATGATCTTCTCGGCCCAGTCGAGGTCGGTTTCATTGCCCGGGAAGCGCGCGATGAATTCCGAACGCGGCATGCCGCACTTGTCGACGACGATGTGCAGGATCTGGCGCTCGACCTGACGCACTTCGTCCACCTGCGCACGCAGCGTGTCGCACAGGCGTTCGACGGTACGCGCGGTGAAGCGGATCGTCATCAGTTCGCTCTGGATCGTTTCCTGCGCCTTCAGGTAGGCCTTCGACTTGTAGCCTTCCTTTTCGAACGCGCGGCGCATCTTGTCGAACCACTCGCTGATCTGCGCGAACTTCTCGAGCGAGGCACGCTTGAGGGCTTCGAGCTGGGCGGCGTTGGCCGATGCCTGAGCGGCACCGTCGTCTTCCTCCTCTTCCTCTTCTTCCTCTTCCTCTTCGGCTTCCTCGTCCTCGTTCTCGATGGCTTCCGCTTCCTTCGCGGAGAAGCCGTCGGTGTCAGCGGAGTCCGAAGCATTCGGATCGAGCAGGCCGTCGACGAGTTCGTCGACGCGGATCTCTTCGTTCGCGACGCGTTCGGCCATCGCGAGGATGTCGGCGATCGTCGTCGGGCACGCGGAGATGGCCATCACCATGTGGCGCAGGCCGTCCTCGATCCGCTTCGCGATCTCGATTTCGCCTTCGCGCGTGAGCAGCTCGACCGTGCCCATTTCACGCATGTACATCCGGACCGGATCGGTCGTGCGGCCGAATTCCGAATCGACGGTGGACAGCGCGACTTCCGCTTCCTCTTCGACTTCATCGTCCGACGACGCGGCGGGCGCGTTGTCGTTCAGGAGCAGCGTTTCCGCGTCCGGCGCCTGCTCGTAGACCGCCACGCCCATGTCGTTGAACGTGCCGATGATGCCTTCGAGGGCTTCGGTCTCGGTGAAGTTGTCCGGCAGGTGGTCGTTGATTTCGGCGTACGTCAGGAAGCCGCGCTCCTTGCCGAGCTTGATCAGCGCGCGCAGTTTCACGCGGCGCTCTTCGAGCTCCTCGGCCGTACCCGGCGTGCTCGTCGCGAACGCTTCCTTCAGCAGCGCCTTTTCCTTGGCGCGACGATCGCGCACCTTGGATTTGCCCGGTGCAGCCGCCACTGCGGGCTGCTCGTCGCTCTGATTTGCGTCGTCTTCGACGGATACTTCGTTCAGCTTTTTGGTCATGGAGTTCGCCGTACCGGCTATATCGACTCGCGGCTGCTGGACGACAGCCGGTTGAACCGTGGGTGCATGAGTAGTACGTACTGCCGTTTCGTCCGCGGCGGCAGTCGTGTCCCTTGCGCTTTTCGCACTTGCCCGCTTCGCCGCCGGCTTGGCCGGCCCGGAGTCGGGTCTGGCGGCAGCCCGTGTTCTGGCTGCCGGTGCCGGCGCAGCCTGAGCAGTGCCGGCCGCGGTTTTCTTTCCTGCAGCGGCTGACGTGGCTAAAGACGTTGTCCTGGTGGAAGAAGCAGACTTGGCCGCTGTGACCTTTCTGGTCGGCTCCGTCGAGCCCTTGCCTGTTGCTTTCTTTCCGCCTGTCGTCTTTGCCATCGCGATTCTCGCCTCTGCTTGGAAAACAAACCGCTGGAAACCTTATATTATAGCACGCTGGGGAGCCCTCTCTAAGCTCCCCGGCCGCCTACAGCCCGAGCCGACGCTTCATGTCGGTTCGCTGCTGGTTCAATTCCGTCAATTCGGCCAATTCCTCGGGTGTGAAGGTGGACTGCCGCGCCAGCCTGTCAAGCCGGTCGCAGCAGGCGTCGTAACGCATCTTGAGCACCGCCGCCTGCAGCTCCTCCCCCGCGATCCGTTCCTGTTCACGCTGCCGCTCGGGCACCGTCTCGTCTTCCGGATTCTGTAACAGCAAGTCGCGGACGTTTTCATCATAGTCCAGAATTTCGCGGAAGATTTCCTCGTAAGTCGCTCCATTCGAGGACGTTCGCAGGACATCCGACAGCAGCCGGAACTCCGCGCCGTCGCCCAGCGCGCGCGCATGATCGACGACTTCCGCGAACAGCTCGCCGATGCGCGGCAACGCGCGCAGGGTCGCAATCTGTTCGTCGTCGAGCTGCGACGCGATACGCGGATGCATCACCAGCGTGCGCAGCGCACGCTTTTCGCTGTCCGTCACGCGGCGCCGCTCGCTGCGCGCGGGCGCCTGGCGCGGCGGCGGCGCGATCCGCGTATCGACGTCGGACAGCGCCGCGACCTCTTCGAACGGGATGTCGAGGCGGTCCGCGAACATGTGCATGATCTGCGCGCGCAACGCGTTCGCGGGCAGCGCCTGCAGCAGCGGCTTCGCATCGAACAGCGCTTTCGCTCGGCCTTCCGGCTGGTCGAGCGCCTTGCCGGCAATTGCTTCGTTCAGCAGAAATTGTGACAGCGGCATGGCGCGCTCGACCTGCTCGGAGAACGCATCCGCGCCGAACTCGCGCACATAGCTGTCCGGATCGTGCTCGGCCGGCAGAAAAAGGAACCGGATCGTGCGGTTGTCCGCCGCATGCGGCAAGCACGCCTCGAGCGCGCGTCGCGCCGCCCGCCGCCCGGCCGAATCGCCGTCGAAACTGAAAATGACCGTATCGGTCTGGCGCAGCAGCTTCTGCACGTGAATCGGCGTGCAAGCGGTGCCGAGCGTCGCGACCGCATTCGGGAACCCGAGCTGCGCGAGCGCGACGACGTCCATGTAGCCTTCGACGACCAGCACGTACTTGCGCTCGCGAATCGCGAGCCGCGCCTCGAACAGGCCGTACAGCTCGCTGCCCTTGTTGAACAGCGGGGTTTCGGGCGAATTCAGGTACTTCGGCTCGCCGCTGCCGAGCACGCGCCCGCCGAAGCCGATCACCTGCCCCTTCACATTGCGGATCGGGAACATGATCCGCTCGCGGAACCGGTCGTAGCGGCGCGCAACGCCCTGCGCATCGGTCTTTTCGCTGACGATCACGAGCCCCGACTCGACGAGCGATTCGTCGCGATAGTCCGGGAACGCGGCCTCGAGGTTCTGCCAGCCGTCCGGCGCATAGCCGAGCCCGAAGCGCGCGGCGATCTCGCCGGTCAGGCCCCGGTTCTTCAGGTACTGGATCGCGACGGCCGCGCCGCGCAGCTGCTTGCGGTAGTAGTCGCACGCGGCGGTCATCGCATCGGACAGCGCGGTCGCGACCGATTTCGACACCGGCGCCGGATAGTCGCCACCCCCGCCTCCGCCACCACCGCCGCCACGCATCGAAGGCTCGTGCGGCACGGTCAGGCCAACGGACTGCGCGAGCTCCTGCACGGCTTCCGGGAACGTGAGCCCCGCGTGTTCCATCAGGAAGCCGATCGCCGTACCGTGCGCGCCGCAACCGAAGCAGTGATAGAACTGCTTGGTCGGACTGACCGTAAACGACGGGCTTTTCTCGTTATGGAACGGGCACAGCCCCATGAAGTTGGCGCCGCCCTTCTTGAGCTGCACGTACCGGCCCACCACGTCGACGATATCGACGCGGTTCAGCAAATCCTGCAGGAACGAATGCGGAATCACCGTGGGTTCGAGCGAAAAAAAGACAATACGACACCCCGGCGCACGCACTGCGCGCCGGGGAAGCAGGTGTTACTTCGTGAGCGCGGCCTTGACCAGCGCGGAAATGGCCGTCATGTCGGCACGGCCGGCGAGCTTGCCCTTCAGGACGCCCATCACCTTGCCCATGTCCTGCGGGCCGGCCGCGCCCGTCTGCGCGACAGCTGCCTGGACTTCGGCGGCCACCTCGGCCTCCGACAGCTGCTCGGGCATGTAGCCGCTCAGCACGACCAGTTCGGCCTGCTCCTTCGCGACGAGGTCGTCACGGCCGGCTGCCTGGAACTGGCTGATCGAATCCTTGCGCTGCTTGATCATCTTGTCGATCACGGCCGTGATGCCCGCGTCGTCGAGGGTAATCTGATCGTCGACTTCGCGCTGCTTGATCGCGGCCATCAGCAAACGAATCGTTGCCAGGCGCTCGCTTTCCTTCGCGCGCATCGCGGCCTTCATGTCTTCGCTGATCTGCTCTTTCAAACTCATCTTTCACCCGGGAAGGAAACGTGAATCCGACGCCCGCCAAAAGGGCGTCAACACAAAAACCCGCTTGGGACAGTGTCTCAAGCGGGTTGCTCGAATCCGGCATCGGCGGCTCGCCTGATCGGTCGCACGATTAGGCGCGATCTTTCGCGATCGCCCGATCGCCCGGAGTCGCCGGTGCGCCGCTCAGCGAACCGCGCGGCGCCCAATCGTTCAGTACAACTTCTTCGGCAGTGTCTGGCTGCGGATACGCTTGTAATGACGCTTCACCGCAGCAGCCTTCTTGCGCTTGCGCTCCGCGGTCGGCTTCTCGTAAAACTCGCGCGCGCGAAGTTCGGTCAGCAGACCATTCTTCTCGATCGTGCGCTTGAAGCGACGCATTGCAACTTCGAACGGCTCGTTCTCTTTAACGCGAATGATCGTCATGATCCGACACGAATAAAGGTTTGCAGGGAAAGACTACCGAGTATAGCAGAGCGATTGTCTAAAGGCACGGGGCCTGGTCCCGCCAAAACGGCGTCTCCGGCCCGTCAGGTGCCGCGCGAATACTCTGCCGCGGCCCGTCCGGCCGCCGTGCCGGACGCCCACGCCCACTGGAAGTTGTAGCCGCCGAGCCAGCCCGTCACGTCCACCGCCTCGCCGACGAAGAACAGTCCCGGCACGCGCGCGCTCATCATCGTCGCCGACGACAGGTCACGCGTATCAACCCCACCTTTCGTCACTTCGGCCTTCTTGTAGCCCTCGGTGCCGTTCGGCGTCAGCGTCCAGCCGGACAGCGCATCGCCGATCTGGCGCAGCGTCTTGTCGGGCAGGTCCGCGAGCCGCGCGTCGGCCGCGACGCGATGCGTGTCGAGCCACGCATGCGCGAGACGCGACGGCACCCAGTCCGCGAGCAGCGAACCGATCTGGCGCCTTGACGTGCGCTTCGCGTCGAGCAGGTCGGCGACCGTGTCGCGCTGCGGCAACAGATCGACGCGGATCGGGTCGCCAGGCTGCCAGTAACTCGAGATCTGCAGGATCCCGGGCCCGGACAGGCCGCGATGGGTCAGCAGCAGATCCTCGACGAATTCGCCGCCGCGTTTCTTGTCGCCGGTCGATACGCGCACTTCGAGCGATACGCCGGACAACGCCGCGAACGGCTCCCAGTCCTGCTGCGCGAACGTCAGCGGCACGAGCGCGGGCCGCGTATCGATGAGCTTGTGACCGAACTGCTTGGCGAGCCGGTAACCGAAGTCGGTTGCGCCGATCTTCGGGATCGACAGGCCGCCGGTCGCGATGATCAGCGCGCGCGCACCGATCGTCCCCGCCTGCTGCGTGTCGAGCGTGAAGCCGTCGGCCGGCGCGTGGCGCACCGCGTCGACGACGACGGGCCGGCGCCACGCGACGCCGCCCGAATCGCACTCGTGCTTCAGCATGTCGATGATCGCGTCGCTGCCATGGTCGCAAAAGAGCTGGCCCTTGTGCTTTTCGTGCCAGGTCACATGATGGCGCTTGAGCAGCCCGAGGAAGTCGCGCGGCGTATAGCGCGCCAGCGCCGAGCGCGCGAAATGGGGATTCGACGACAGGTAGTTGTCGGGGCCGGCATACAGGTTCGTGAAGTTGCAGCGGCCGCCGCCCGAAATGCGGATCTTCTCGGCGAGCCGCGGCGCGTGATCGATCAGCACGACGCGGCGGCCGAGCTGCCCGGCGACCGCGGCGCTCATCATCCCGGCGGCGCCCGCGCCGATCACGGCGATGTCATAAGTTTCCATGGCGCGAATTGTACCCGCCCGGCATCGGACCCGGACCGCGGCCAGCGGCGGCCGGCCTTCGCCTGCTATACTTTCCGGTTACGTCGACCTTCCCGCGGCGTGCCCGATACGGCGCGCCCTGCCCGTACCCATGCTCGTTCTCGGCATCGAAAGCTCCTGTGACGAAACCGGCCTCGCGCTCTACGACACGCAGCGCGGCCTGCTCGCGCACGCGCTCCACTCGCAGATCGCCATGCACCGCGAATACGGCGGCGTCGTGCCCGAGCTCGCGTCGCGCGACCACATCCGCCGCGCGCTGCCGTTGCTCGAGGAAGTGATGGCGCAAAGCGGCACGCGCCGAGACGACATCGACGCGATCGCATTCACGCAGGGCCCCGGCCTCGCCGGCGCGCTGCTGGTCGGCGCGAGCATCGCGAATGCGCTCGCGCTCGCCTGGAACAAGCCGACCGTCGGCATCCATCACCTCGAAGGCCACCTGTTGTCGCCGCTGCTCGTCGCCGAGCCGCCGCCCTTCCCGTTCGTGGCGCTGCTGGTGTCCGGCGGCCATACGCAATTGATGCGCGTGACCGACGTCGGCGTGTATGAAACGCTCGGCGAAACGCTCGACGACGCGGCCGGCGAAGCATTCGATAAGACGGCCAAGCTGATCGGCCTCGGCTACCCGGGCGGCCCGGAAGTGTCGAAGCTCGCCGAGACCGGCACGCCGGGTGCGGTCGTGCTGCCGCGCCCGATGCTGCACTCGGGCGACCTCGACTTCAGCTTCAGCGGCCTGAAGACGGCCGTGCTCACGCAGATGAAGAAGTTCGAAGCGGCGAAGCTCGAGGGCGAAGCACTCGAGCGCGCGAAGGCCGACCTTGCGCGCGGCTTCGTCGACGCGGCCGTCGACGTGCTCGTCGCCAAGTCGCTCGCCGCACTGAAGAAGACGAAGCTCAAGCGCCTCGTGGTCGCGGGCGGTGTCGGCGCGAACCGTCAGTTGCGCGCTGCGCTGTCGGCCGCCGCGGCCAAGCGCGGCTTCGACGTACACTACCCCGATCTCGCGCTCTGCACCGACAACGGCGCGATGATCGCACTTGCGGGCGCATTGCGGCTCGGCCGCTGGCCCGAGCAGGCGAATGCCGACTACGCATTCACGGTGAAGCCGCGCTGGGATCTCGCATCGCTCGCGCGCTGAGCCATGCGACGCGACGCAACGTCGCACCGGCAAACAAGAAGGCCGCTCATTCGAGCGGCCTTTCTCCATCAGCGCGACAAAACGCCGCGGCGTTATGCAGCCTGCCGCTTGTCGCGTTCGATCAGCGCATACGCGCTGTGATTGTGGATCGACTCGAAGTTCTCGGCTTCGAGCACGTATGCCGCCACACGCTCGTCCGCGTCGAGACGCTGCGCGACGTCACGCACGAGATCCTCGACGAACTTCGGATTCTCGTAGGCACGCTCGGTGACGAACTTCTCGTCCGGACGCTTCAGCAGGCCCCACAGCTCGCACGACGCCTCTTCCTCCGCAATGCGGATCAGCGCCTCGACCGGCAGGTCGGCCGCGAGCTCCGCATCGATCGTCACGTGCGAACGCTGGTTGTGCGCGCCGTACTGCGAGATCTTCTTCGAGCACGGGCAGAGGCTCGTCACGGGCACGAGCACCTTCAGGAACAGGCGCGTATCGCCGTTGCGGCTTTCGCCCGCGAGCGTCACTTCATAATCGAGCAGGCTCTGCACGCCCGACACCGGCGCCGTCTTGTTCACGAAGTACGGAAACGTGACTTCGATGCGGCCGGCCTCGGCTTCCAGCTTCTCGAGCATCGACGCGAGCATCGCGCGGAAACGCTCGACCGTGAGCGGCGCACGATTCTCTTCGAGCAGCGCGACGAAGCGCGACATGTGCGTGCCCTTCTGGTCGGCAGGCAGGCGGACATCGAGGTTCCAGACACCGACGGTCGGCTGCACGTCGCCGCTTTCGGCACACACCGTCAACGGATGCCGGACCGCCTTCACGCCCACGCGCTGAATCGGAATCTGGCGGGTATCCACCGTGCTCTGCACGTCGGGCATCACGAAGGCGGGATTCATCTGGTTCATCTTGTTCAATCCTTGTAAGCCGCGCGTTCGACGACGCGCACGCCGCGTCATGCGGCAGCCGGAAAAGCAACATGGGCCCGCAGGCCCATGTTTTCCGCATCAATGAAGACCGGTTGCGCCAGTCGCACCGGCGCCGCCCGCAGGCGGCGCCAGCTTATGCGACGCGCTTCGCCTGCCCGGCGACGTCGGCCGCCGGGTTCAGAAAGCGTTCGCGAATCGATTTCGCGATACCCGCGCCGTCGAGGCCGCATTGCGACAGCAGCTTCGCGGGGTCGCCGTGATCGATGAACAGGTCAGGGAGGCCCAATTGTAGTACGGGTCGGATAACCCCACTCTCCATCAGGGCTTCCACGCAGGCCGAGCCCGCGCCGCCCATCACGCAGCCTTCCTCGACCGTGACGAGGTAATCGTGCGTCTCGGCGAGCTCACGCACGAGCGCCCCATCGAGCGGCTTCACGAAGCGCATGTTCGCGACAGTTGCATCGAGCTCCTCGGCCGCGGCGAGCGACGGTGCGACCATCGTGCCGAACGCGAGGATTGCGACGCGCTTGCCTTCCGGCTGCGACGTGCGGCGACGCACTTCACCCTTGCCGAGCGGGATCTCGGTGAATTCCTTCACCGTCGCCACGCCCGTGCCCGCGCCGCGCGGATAGCGCACCGCGGTCGGGTTCGGCTGCTGCAGCGCCGTGTGCAGCATCTGGCGGCATTCGTTCTCGTCGGACGCAGCCATGATCGTCATGTTCGGGATGCAGCGCATGAACGCGAGATCGTACGCGCCCGCGTGCGTCGCGCCGTCCGCGCCGACGAGGCCCGCGCGGTCGATCGCGAACACGACCGGCAGGTTCTGCAGCGCGACGTCGTGGATCAGCTGGTCGTACGCACGCTGCAGGAACGTCGAGTAGATCGCGACGACCGGCTTCAGCCCTTCGGTTGCGAGGCCGCCCGCGAACGTCACCGCGTGCTGCTCGGCGATGCCGACGTCGTAGTAGCGCTCCTTGAAGCGCTTTTCGAACTCGACCATGCCCGAGCCTTCGCGCATCGCGGGCGTGATGCCGACGACGCGCGTATCGCGCTCGGCTTCATCGCACAGCCACTCGCCGAACACCTGCGTATACGTCTTCTTCGCGGGCGCGGCCGACGGCTTGATGCCTTCGGCCGGGTTGAACTTGCCCGGGCCGTGATAGAGCACGGGATCGGCTTCGGCGAGCTTGTAGCCCTGGCCTTTCTTCGTCACCACATGCAGGAACTGCGGACCGCGCAGTTCGCGGATGTTCTGCAGCGTCGGGATCAGCGAATCGAGATCGTGACCGTCGATCGGGCCGATGTAGTTGAAGCCGAACTCTTCGAACAGCGTGGCCGGCACGACCATGCCCTTCGCGTGCTCCTCGAGCTTGCGCGCGAGTTCCAGCACCGGCGGTGCAACGCTCAGCACGCGCTCGACGCCCGCGCGCGCAGCTGCATAGAAGCGGCCCGACATCAGGCGTGCGAGATGGCGATTCAGCGCGCCGACCGGCGGCGAGATCGACATGTCGTTGTCGTTCAGGATCACGAGCACTTTCGCATCTTCCGACACGCCCGCGTTGTTCATCGCCTCGAACGCCATGCCGGCCGTCATCGCGCCGTCGCCGATCACGGCGATCGAGAAGCGGTCGTCGCCGTTCAGCTGACTGCCGATCGCCATGCCGAGCGCGGCCGAGATCGACGTGCTCGAGTGCGCGGTGCCGAACGTGTCGTATTCGGATTCGCTGCGACGCGGGAAGCCCGAGATGCCGTCCTGCTGGCGCAGCGAATGCATCTGGTCGCGGCGGCCCGTCAGGATCTTGTGCGGGTAGGTCTGGTGGCCCACGTCCCAGACGATCCGATCGTTCGGCGTGTTGAACACGTAGTGCAACGCGATCGTCAGCTCGACCGTCCCGAGGTTGGACGACAAATGGCCGCCCGTCTTCGACACGCTGTCGAGCACGAACGCGCGCAGTTCATCCGCGAGCGGTTGAAGTTGGCGACGATCGAGGCGGCGCAAATCCGCCGGGTCGTCGATGGTTTTCAGCAAGTCGTACATCGTCGTTCCATTGTAGGAAATCAAACGCGCCCGCATTCTGTTGCACGCACCGTAGCATGTGCGCGGCGGCGGGCTTTCGCGTCAGCTGACCCGGTTCACTACCAGGTCGGCAAGTTCGGCGAGACGCTGTGCGCGTGCGCCGAACGGTTTCAGCGCATCGTGCGCTTCGGCGCGCAGTTGCGCTGCGAGCTCGCGCGACGCCTCGAGGCCGAGGATCGATACATAGGTCGGCTTGTCGTTCGCCGCATCCTTGCCGGCCGTCTTGCCGAGCGTCGCCGAGTCGGTCGTAACGTCGAGAATGTCGTCGACGACCTGGAAGGCCAGACCTACGGCCCCCGCGTACACATCGAGCGCAGCCATCGTTTCCGCGGACGGCGTCTCGCCGGCCAGCGCGCCCATCCGCACGGCCGCGCGCAGCAGTGCGCCCGTCTTCATCCGGTGCATCGTCTCGAGCTGCTCGCGCGTCAGCTTGAGGCCGACGCTCGCCAGGTCGATCGCCTGCCCGCCGGCCATGCCGATCGAACCGCTCGCCAGCGCCAGCTCGCGCACCAGCGCGGCCTGCTGCGCCGGCGACAGCGCAGCGGCGTCGGTCAGCGCAACGAACGCCTGCGACTGCAGCGCGTCGCCGACGAGCAGTGCGGTCGGCTCGTCGTACTGCACGTGCACGGTCGGCTTGCCGCGACGCAGCGCGTCGTCGTCCATGCACGGCATGTCGTCATGCACGAGCGAATAGACGTGGATCATCTCCAGCGCTGCCGCCGCCGCATTGCGCGCCGCTTCCGTCGCGCCGGTCAGCTCGCCTGCTGCATGGCACAGCAGCGGGCGAACGCGTTTGCCGCCGCCGAGGACCGCATAGCGCATCGCCTCGTGGAGTTTCTCCGGCACCGCGGTTTCAGCGGGCAAATAGAGGCTGAGTGCGTCCTCGACACGGTCAAGCACGGACCGCATCCATTGTTCGAATGTCATAGATCGTCGTCTTCGCCGTCCGTGGCGGCCGTTCCGGACGAAAGCGGCTTCAGCGTCGCGCCGTCGAGCACGCGAACCTGCTGCTCCACTTTCTCGAGCTGCTGTTGGCAAAACGCAACGAGGGTCGCACCGCGGCGATACGCCGTCAGTGAATCCTCGAGGCTCAACGCGCCGCCTTCCATCCGGGCAACCAGCGTCTCGAGTTCCGCGAGCGCCGTCTCGTAATTGTCCGGCAACGGTTCGGTGCCATTACCGGGCGGCGTGGCGCCTGGGGATGCGGTTTTCGCCATGGACGAGGGTGTCAAATTTCAAAACAAGTCGGACATTCTACGGCAAAAGAGAATTTTCCGACCTGCCGTCGTGGGCACCCGGGTACATATTCCGGCCCCACCTTCGAAACCCATTGTGCGCCTTCCGACTGTCACCCGACAAAAAATTGACACAAATCAGGCACTTAATCCTAGCCTTACGAGGCGAACCGGGTATAATTCCCCGTTTCCCTAAATCGATTTTTCGATGGTTGGGTTGTTCACTGCTTTCACGCTAACACCGGGAGTGGGAATGTCCAATCTGAGCGACGCGCTTCAGTTGAAGTCGGCTCACAGCCAGCTTCCAGTCACTGCATACTTCGATGAGGCGCTACTCGAGCGCGAGATCGAAACCCTCTTCAAGAAAGGACCTCGTTACGTCGGGCACGAGTTGATGGTGCCCGAGGCGGGGGATTATTTTGCGCTGCCGTCCGAGAAGGAAGGCCGCGTACTGGTTCGCAACCAGGCGAACCAGATCGAACTGCTGTCGAACGTCTGCCGCCACCGGCAGGCGATCATGCTCAACGGGCGCGGCCACACGCACAACATCGTGTGCCCGCTGCACCGCTGGACGTACGATCTGGAAGGCCAGTTGCTCGGCGCGCCGCACTTCCCCGACAAGCCTTGCCTGAACCTCGGCAAGAGCCCGCTGCAGAACTGGCAAGGGCTGCTGTTCGAGGCCGAAGGCCGGAACGTCGCGCGCGATCTCGCCAACCTCGGCACGAAGCATCACTTCGACTTCTCCGAGTACCACTTCGATCACGTCGAAGTGCACGAATGCGATTACAACTGGAAGACGTTCATCGAGGTCTACCTCGAGGATTACCACGTCGTCCCGTTCCACCCGGGCCTCGGCAGCTTCGTGTCGTGCGACGACCTCAAGTGGGAGTTCGGCGACTGGTACAGCGTGCAGACGGTCGGCGTGCACAATGCCCTCGCGAAACCGGGCAGCGCGACTTACCAGAAATGGCACGAGCAGGTGCTGAAGTTCCGCAACGGGGTGCCGCCGGAGTTCGGCGCGATCTGGATGGTCTACTACCCGGGCCTCATGATCGAGTGGTATCCGCACGTGCTCGTCGTATCGTGGCTGATTCCGCAGGGCCCGCAGAAGACGACCAACATCGTCGAGTTCTATTACCCCGAGGAAATCGCGCTGTTCGAACGCGAATTCGTCGAGGCCGAACGCGCCGCCTATATGGAAACGGCCGTCGAGGACGACGAGATCGCGATGCGGATGGACGCAGGCCGCCGTGCGCTGATGGCGCGCGGCGAGTCGCAGGTCGGCCCGTACCAGAGCCCGATGGAAGACGGCATGCAGCACTTCCACGAGTTCCTGCGCCGCCACCTCGGCGACCTCTGACGGCCGGTGCGGCGCCTTGACGCCGCACGGCATCCGGCAGACGAAAAGACGGGCTTCGGCCCGTCTTTTTTTGTTTAGACTTGGAATGTCAGGCCATTCGCACTCCAGGGAGCCGTCATGCCACACACTCACTACACCACGCTCATCTCCGCCGCCAATCTCGCCGAGCGCCTGGCGGCGGCGCCCGGCAGCGTCGCGCTGTTCGACTGCCGCTTCGATCTCGTCGATCCCGCTGCCGGCGAAGCCGCGTATGCGGCCGGCCACATCCCCGGCGCCCAGTACCTCCATCTCGACCGCGACCTGTCGGGCCGCAAGACGGGCACCAACGGCCGCCATCCGCTGCCGACCCGCGACGCGCTCGCCACGCTGCTCGCGAGCCGCGGCCTCAAGCAGGGCCAGCAGGTCGTCGCGTACGACGCACAAGGCGGCGCGTATGCGGCGCGCCTGTGGTGGCTGCTGCGCTGGCTCGGCCACGATTCGGTTGCCGTGCTCGATGGCGGCCTGCAGGCCTGGGAAGCAGCCGGCCAGCCGCTGGCAACCGACGCGCCGCATCCGGCTGCCGGCGATTTCCGCTCGGCCGCGCCGCTCGAATCGACGGTCGACGCGGCTGCCGTGCTCGCCAACGTGAACACACCCACGCGTGTCGTGATCGATGCGCGCGCACCCGATCGCTACCGGGGCGAAAACGAAACGATCGATCGCGTGGGCGGCCACATCCCCGGCGCCCGCAACCGCTTCTTCAAGGACAACCTGGCCGCCGACGGCCGCTTCAAGACCGGCCATGAACTGCGCGAGGCGTTTTCCGCCGTGCTGGCGGGCACCGAACCGAACCGCGTGATCCTGCAATGCGGCTCCGGCGTCACCGCATGCCACAACGCGCTTGCGCTGGAGGTTGCTGGCCTGCACGGCGCGTCGCTGTATCCGGGCTCGTGGAGCGAATGGAGCGCCGACCCGTCGCGGCCGATCGCAACCGGCCCGACACCGTAAGCATCGGCGCGGCGCAGTCGCAACGAAGCGGCGGCATCTGCCGCCGCTTGCCGTTTACATCACACCGTACTTGCGAAGCCACGCGATCGCGCGCTTCCAGCTCTCCTCCGCATCGGCCTTCACGTAACTCGGCCGGTAATCGGCAAAGAACGCGTGACCGGCATCCGGATACACGACGATCTCCGATTCGCGCGCGAGCTTCGAATCGCTCGCCTGGATCGCCTTGCGCATGTCCGCGAGCGAAGCCTGCGTGATGTTCGCATCCTTCTCGCCATACAGCCCGAGCACCGGCACCTTCAGCAACGATGCATGATCGACCGGGTTGAACGGTGTCATTTCGTCGGTCTTGCCTTCCACGAACCCGTACCACGCTACGGCCGCACGCACGTGCGGGTTGTGCTCCGCATACAGCCAGCTCTGGCGACCACCCCAGCAGAACCCGACCACGCCGAGACGCGACAGGTCGCCGCCGTTCTTGCCGGCCCACGCGACGGTCGCATCGAGATCCTCGGTAACCTGCCGGTCGGGCGCCTTGCTGACGATGTGCTCGACCAGATCCTTGATCGTCGAATACTTCTCCGCGTTGCCCTGCCGCGCGAACAGGTCGGGCGCGATCGCGAGATAACCGAGCTTCGCGAAGCGGCGGCAGACATCCGCGATGTGCGCGTGCACGCCGAAGATCTCGTGGATCACGATGACGACCGGGAGGTTCGTCTTGTCCTTCGGCTGCGCGCGATACGCGGGCACGCTCGCGTCGCCCGAGCGGATCTCGACGGTGTCGACGTCCAGCCCTTCGCTGTCGGTCGTGACCGTCTGCGCCGACACGGGCAGCACGGCCGCCGCGAAGGCACCGCCCAGCGCGGCCTGCACGAACTTGCGGCGCGAGAACGGAACGTGGGGAACCAGGCTGTCGACTTCGGGTTTCAACATGAATGCACTCCTCGATTGGGGGCCGCCGTCGCGATCGCGGACACGGCATGACGGGGCATCGCGCCGGCGCACGGCGCGGATGTCGCGGCGGTTGGCACCCCGCCGCAAACGGAAACCAGGACAAGATGCCCAATAATCCGTTGTCGCGTCAACTGTCGGATATGTAAGACTCGATTACGACGCTTTGATTCGGCAGCGCAGAAACGCGCAGGCGGCCCGTCGAATCGCGATGCAGCAAGCCGCTTGTCGATCGTCGTTGCGCGATCGGAGCCTGTCGATTGAAACGAGAAACGCGCGGCCGATATCGCCCGTCACGCGCAGGCAGGGCAGCCCGACTGCCCGCAAGAAACAACGGGCGGAAAAGACGCGCGACGTGCGCACTCCCCGCCCGATTCCCGCGCTTGCCGCGCATTCAGTGCAGCTTGACGCGCGGCAGCGTCGTGCGCCGCAGCCAGTGCGCGACCGTATCGAGCATCATGCGCGGATAGCCGTGCAGCGCGGCGATGTGCATCCGGTACAGCGACATGTACATGAAGCGTGCGAACAGCCCTTCGATCAGCATGTTGCCGCCGATCAGCCCGCCCATCAGGTTGCCGACCGCGCTGAAATGGCCGAGCGACACGAGGGAGCCCAGGTCGCGATAGGTGAATTCGGGCAGCGGGCGCCCGTCGAGCCGGCAACCGATTGCCTTCAACAGGAAGCTCGCCTGCTGGTGCGCAGCCTGCGCGCGTGGCGGCACGTTGCGTTCGTTGCCGGGCCATGCACAGGCCGCACAATCGCCGAGTGCGAACACGTTGTCGTCGGTGAAGGTCTGCAGCGTGCGGCGCACGTCGAGCTGGCCGAGCTTGTTGACCTGGAGGCCATCGAGATTGGCGAGCACGGACGGCGCCTTGATGCCCGCGGCCCAGACCGTCAGGTCGGCACGCACCGTCTTGCCGCTCGCCGTATGGACGGCCCCGGGCGCCACCTCGGTCACGCGCTCGGCGAGCATCAGCCGCACGCCGATCTTTTCGAGCAGTTCGGCCGTCGCCGACGACACGCGCTCCGGCAACGCCGGGAGGATCCGCGGCCCCGATTCGATCAGCACGATGCCGACGTCGTGCCGCGGGTCGAGCTTGTGCAGCCCGTAGGCCGACAACACCTGCGCGGTGTTGCGCAGTTCGGCGGACAGCTCGACGCCAGTCGCACCGCCGCCGACGATCGCGACCTGGATGCGCGGCTCGGCCGCCTCGCCCGGCGTGGCTGGCGCCGGCGCCTGGTGCTCGGCGCGCATGCACGCGGCGATCAGCCGCTTGCGGAAGCGCTCGGCCTCGCCGACGGTATCGAGCGCGATCGCATTTTCCGCCGCGCCCTGCACGCCGAAGAAGTGAGTCGTGCTGCCGATCGCGATCACGAGCGTGTCGTATTCCAGCTCGCGCGCCGGCAGCAGCTCCTCGCCGTCGCTGTCGTTGACCGGCGAGAGCGTGATGCGTTTCGCCGCGCGGTCGAGCCCGGTCAGCCCGCCCTGCTGGAACTCGAAGCCATGCCAGCGCGCCTGCGCCGCATATTCGAGCTCCTGCGTGAACGGGTCCATGCTGCCGGCCGCAACCTCGTGCAGCAGCGGTTTCCAGATGTGGGTCGGATTGCGGTCGACGAGCGTGACAAGCGCACGCGCGGGACGGTTGCCGCGCGCGCCGTAACGGTCGCCGAGCCGCGTCGCCAGTTCAAGGCCGCCCGCGCCTCCGCCTACGATGATGATCCGATGCATCTGTTCCCCCTTTGCGATTCGAAACTGCTGCCGCCGGACAGTGCAAACGCGATGCATTCGCGCCACCCGGTGGATTAACCGGTTCGGACACCATCGATGTGCAGTTCGAAGCACTTCGATGTTTCCAACCCCGGAACGCGGGGTGCGCATGCTCCCGCGTCAATGACATGCATTGTCCGGGAGCTTGTGCGTTGACCACAAGCAAACCACCTCGATATTCAGCATCCCTGCAACAATATGCCGCAGGAATCGGGAACCGCGCGGCGGGGCGTCAGTGTGCCTCTTCCCAATTCGCGCCGGCGCCCACTTCGGCAACCAGCGGCACCTTCAGCTTCGCCACGCCACACATCATTTCCGGCAGTTTCTCGCGCACCAGCGACAGTTCGCCGTCGGGTACCTCGAGCACCAGTTCATCGTGCACCTGCATGATCATCCGCGATGCAAGCTTGTCGCGTGTGAGCCAGTCGTCCACCGCGATCATCGACAGCTTGATCAGGTCGGCCGCCGTGCCCTGCATCGGCGCATTGATTGCCGCGCGCTCGGCCGCCTGGCGGCGCGGGCCGTTGCCGCCGTTGATCTCGGGCAGCCACAGGCGGCGACCAAAGACGGTTTCGACGTAGCCCTTCTCCTTCGCCACCGCGCGCGTGTCTTCCATGTACTGCGCGACGCCCGGGTAGCGGGCGAAATAGCGGTCGATATAGAGCTTCGCCGCATCGCGCGTGATGCCGAGGTTCGACGCGAGCCCGAACGCGCTCATCCCGTAGATGAGCCCGAAGTTGATCACCTTCGCAATGCGGCGCTGGTCGGAATTGACCTCCAGCGGCGTCACGCCGAACACCTCGGCGGCCGTCGCGCGGTGGATGTCCTCGCCCTGCGAGAACGCGCGCAACAGCGACGCGTCGCCCGAGATGTGCGCCATGATCCGCAGTTCGATCTGCGAATAATCGGCCGACACGATCCGGTGGCCCGGCGAGGCGATGAACGCTTCGCGGATCCGCCGGCCCTCGGCCGTGCGCACCGGAATGTTCTGAAGATTCGGATCGTTCGACGCAAGGCGGCCCGTGACCGCGACCGCCTGCGCGTAGTTCGTGTGCACGCGGCCCGTCGCAGGGTTCACCATGCGCGGCAGCTTGTCGGTATAGGTCGATTTCAGCTTCGACAGCCCGCGATGCTCGAGCAGCAGCTTCGGCAGCGGGTAGTCCTCCGCCAGCTTCTGCAGCACTTCCTCGTCGGTCGACGGCGCGCCGCTCGGCGTCTTTTTCACGACCGGCAACTGCAGCTTTTCGAAGAAAATCTGCCCGATCTGCTTCGGCGAGCCGAGATTGAATTCGCCGCCCGCCAGCTCGTACGCCTGCGCTTCGAGCTCGATCAGGCGCGTCGCAATTTCGGTGCTCTGCGCCTGCAAGAGCGCATCGTCGATCAGCACGCCCGTGCGCTCCATCTTGCGCAGCACGAGCGACACGGGCATCTCGATCTCGCGATACACGCGCAAGAGGCCTGGTTCGCGCGCAACCTGCGGATACAGCGCGTGATGCAGCTGCAACGTGATGTCCGCATCCTCGGCCGCGTATTCGGCGGCCTGCGCGAGCGCCACTTCGTCGAAACCGATCTGCTTCGCGCCCTTGCCGGCCACGTCTTCATACTTGATCGTCTTGACGCCCAGATGACGCAGCGCAAGGCTGTCCATGTCGTGCGTGCGGTGCGATTCGACCACGTAGGATTCGAGCAGCGTGTCGTGCTCGATGCCGTTCAGCGCGATGTCGTAGTTCGCGAGCACCTGCGCGTCGTACTTCAGGTGCTGGCCGACCTTCTTGCGGTCGGCCGATTCGAGCCACGGCTTCAGGCGCGCGAGCACTTCATCGAGCGGAAGCTGCTCGGGCATGTCGGGGCCGCGGTGTGCAACCGGCAGGTACGCAGCCTTGCCCGGCTCGACCGAGAACGACAGACCGACGAGCCGCGCGAGCATCGGATCGAGCGAGGTCGTCTCGGTGTCGAATGCAGTCAGCGCGGCCGCATCGATCTTCGCGAACCACGCATCGAATTGCTCCCAGGTCTGAATCGTGTCGTATTCGCGGCCGATGTCGGCCGCCACCACCGGCGCCGGCTCGCCTTCCGGCGCATCGGCGCCGCTGCCTTCCGCCGGCGCGCTGTCGACTTCACGCAGCCAGGTCTTGAAGCCGTAGCGCGCGAAGATGTCGCGCAACAGGTCGCGCGCTTCGCCGTCGGTCTTCAACGACGCTTCGATCGATTCGAGATGCGGCGCGAGATCGCAGGCCGTCTCGACGGTCACGAGCTTGCGGCCAAGCGGCAGGAAGTCGAGCGCGCGGCGCAGGTTGTCGCCGACCACGCCCTTGATGTCGCCCGCATGCTCGATCACGCCGTCGAGACTGTCGTACTGCGCCAGCCATTTCACGGCCGTCTTCGGCCCGCACTTCTCGACGCCCGGCACGTTGTCGACGGTATCGCCGATCAGTGCGAGGTAGTCGATGATGCGCTCGGGCGGCACGCCGAACTTCGCGATCACGCCTTCGCGGTCGAGCGTCTCGTTGGTCATCGTGTTGACGAGCGTGACGTGGTCGGTGACGAGCTGCGCGAGATCCTTGTCGCCCGTCGACACGATCACGTTCATCCCGTGCCGCTCGGCTTCGCGCGCGAGCGTGCCGATCACGTCGTCGGCCTCGACGCCCTCGACCATCAGCAGCGGCCAGCCGAGCGCGCGCACCGCGCCGTGGATCGGTTCGACCTGCAACGCGAGGTCGGGCGGCATCGACGGACGGTTTGCCTTATAGTCGGCATAAAGGTCGTCGCGGAACGTCTTGCCCTTTGCATCGAACACGCACGCGCTATACTCTGCACTGACTTCCTTGCGCATACGGCGCAGCATGTTGATGATTCCGTAGAGCGCTCCGGTCGGCTCCCCGCCAGGGCCACGCAAATCAGGCATCGCATGGTAAGCCCGATACAGATAGCTCGAACCGTCAACCAATAGCAGGGTCTTACCTTCCAGATTTCGTTCTTCAGGCATTATGAACAAGAGAAAAGTGATTCCGAGTCTGCGTTCGCTCGCAGATCAAGAACGCGCGACGGCCAAGAAGGCGCGCGCATCGTGGCAGATGTTCACGATTATGGCAGAGTTTATCGAGGCGACCGAGTACCTGTCGGAGATCCGCCCGGCTGTCAGCATCTACGGTTCTGCCCGCCTCAAACCCGATACGCCGCACTACAAGCTCGCCACGCAGATCGCGCGCAAGCTGTCGGACGCCGGCTTCGCCGTGATCTCCGGCGGCGGCCCCGGCATCATGGAAGCCGCGAACAAGGGCGCGCACGCAGGTAAAGCGCCGTCGGTCGGCCTGAACATCGAGCTGCCGCACGAGCAGGCCGGCAACCACTACCAGGACATCTCGCTGCGCTTCCGCCACTTCTTCACGCGCAAGGTCACGTTCGTGAAGAACTCCGATGCGGTGATCGTGATGCCGGGCGGTTTCGGCACACTCGACGAGCTGTCGGAAGTGCTCACGCTGATCCAGACGAAGAAGTCGCGCCTCGTGCCGATCATCCTCGTCGGCAGCGAGTTCTGGAAGGGGCTGCTGCAGTGGTTCCGCGACCAGCTGATCCCGATGGGCCTCATCAATCCGGAAGACATGGACCTGATGCAGGTGATCGACGATCCCGACCAGGTGCTCGACGCAGTGCTCGCGTTCTACGAGGACAGCGGCGAGGAAGAAGGCTCGGACGATGACGGCCATCCGCCGCGCCCCGAAGAAGACCGGATGTTCTACCTGTAATCCATCCGTGACGACCGCCGGCCCGACGGCCGGCGTCCCCCTCGCGCGCGGCAGGCGTGGCGGTTCCGCCACCTGCCGCGTGTCACTTTGTAACGCGCGATTAATCGCGCTTCGTGGCCTCGCGCCGCCGAATGTCAAATCCGCGCAGCCGGTGCCCTGCGACTCGCGCGCAATCATCCGCGCACGCAGGTCGCCATTGTCAAATGATGCGGCCCGTCACCCGCACTCCGCGCCTGCCAGCCGCCAATCCGCCGTAACAAACCCGCCTCGCGTTTTCCGTCGTGCGCCAGCACACTGCATGTGTCGGTGCGGCGTTTCCCCCGGTGGAACGATCCCCCCTCGCTTCCATCGCGTCGCGCCGGCCCTTTACAACGACATCACGGAAAAAGAACATGCAACGCTCGCTGATCGCCCTTGCCTTCGCCGGCCTCGGCCTTTCGCTGTCCGGCCTCGCCCACGCCGTCAACGTCGACGTCAACATCGGCACGCCCGCACCGGTCGTCGTCGCGCCCGCGCCCGCGGTGATCGTCGGCTGGCATGGCGACCGCTACTGGGACGGCCACCGCTACTGGGAACGCCGCGAGTGGGAAGACCATCAGCGTCATCGCGGTCACGACGATCACGGCTATCACTGCCCGCCGGGACACGCGAAGAAGGGTGAGTGCTGAGCGACACCGCTCGCCGTACGCAAGGCCGCCCGTGCGCTTCGGCGCCGGGCGGCCTTTTGATTTTCAACCGCCGGCCGCATGAGTCGGCGGCGGCATCGGCTGGAAAAATCGCTCCGCGCCCGGTGGTAGCATTGCCCTTGCCCGAGGCCAATCCCGCCAATCATGCCGCTCATCCGAATCTGGGCTGTCGAACATGCCCTTGCATCCGGCGTCGCCGCGCCGACCGACATCCTCACGGCGGCCAATCATCTCGCTGCAACGACATCGCAGGGCCGCACGCGCACACCGTTTCGCTGGCGCGTCGAATCGATCGGCGGACGGCCGGTGCGCGCCGCCTCCGGCCAGGTCATCCCGGTCGACGGCGCGATCGACGGCAGCAGTCCCGCCGACGCGATCTGGCTGACGAGCCCATTCGTCGCGGATCTCGAGCGGCTGCTCGACCGCCCCGCCGCGCTCGCGCCGCTGTTCGACGCGCTGCGCCGGCAACACGCGCGCGGCACGCTGATCGCGACGTACTGTACCGGCGCATTCCTGCTCGCCGAGGCCGGCTTGCTCGACGGCCGCGTTGCCACGACGCACTGGTCGAAGACATCGAGCTTCCGCGCGCGCTACCCGGACGTGGCGCTGCGTGCGTCGGACATCCTGACCGAGCAGGACGGCATACTCTGCGGCGGCGCCATCACCTCTTATCAGAATCTCGCGCTGCGAGTCGTCGACAAGCTGGCGAATGCGCGCCTTGCCGCGTCGGTCGCCAGGCTCATGCTGATCGACATGAACCGCGTGTCGCAGGATTCGTTCATCGACCTCGACCGGACAAGCCATCGCGAGCACGACGATGCAGCCATCGCGCGCGCGCAGCGCTGGATGGAAAAGCACTTGCGGGAACCCTTCAGCCTCGCCCGGCTGAGCGATCACGTCGCGATGAGCGAACGCACGCTCCATCGCCGGTTCCGGGACGCGGTGGGCGCGCCGCCGCTCAGGTATCTGCAGACGCTCAGGATCGAAGTCGCGAAGCGGCTGCTCGCGGAAACGAAGCTCGCGATCGATGCCGTATGCGAGCGCGTCGGCTACGCGGACATCAGCGGCTTTCGGCAACTGTTCAAGCGCGAGACCGGCATCTCCCCCGGCGAGTATCGCCGTCGCTTTAGGCAATAGTCGCGCGCAACAGGCGTCGAACACGATGTCGGAAATAGCATCGTTGAATGGCAGTTTCGCCACTGCGCGTATCGGCATCGGGTTCATACACTGGGTTCACGTCGTCCCGCTCCGGAGCGACGCCCTCTGAACCGAACCAGGACACCGCCATGCCGATGATCGACGTCATCATTCCCGAAGGTGCGCTCGCACCGCAGGCCGAAGCACGACTGATGGAAGAGCTGACCGATACGCTGATCCGTCACGAGGGGCTCGATCCCGACAATCCGCGCGTGCGGGACGTGACCTGGATCTTCGTCCATCGCCCTGCGGCCGTGTATCGCGCCGGGGCTGTCGCCCTTGCGCCGATCTACCGGATCGTGCCGACCGTGCCCGAAGGTCAGTACACGGACGCCGCGCGCGCCGGGCTGATCGCGGACGTGACCGCTGCCGTCGCTCGCGCGGAAGGTGTGCCGGTCGACGCCGTCGCCACGCGCGTGTGGGTCTTTCCAACGGAAATCGATGACGGCTGCTGGGGTAGCCGCGGTGCGGTGCGTCGCCTGCCGGACATCATGGACTATTTCGGTGGCGCAACGCTGCGGGCGCTCGGGGAACGGCGGCTGGCGATCAAGCGGCGCATGGATGCGATCACGGTGCTCGAAGCCGTGCTCGCCGCAATGCGCGAGACGCATCAAGGACTGTCGCTCGTTCGCGACGCCGAGCCCGCGTACTGATGCTCGACGAGCGCGTGCCGCCTCCCGGCACCCGAACCCGGCTTCAGGGAGTACGGGTATGTGCGGCGCGCAGCGGCGCGGCGCCGTGGCCCGGCTCGCCATCAGGGCGCGCGTTGGCCGTGACGACGTCGCACGGCACGACGAACGCGCCGATCGCGGCCATGAGGACAGCCATGGCCCGCCGGGGCGCTTGAACATCCGCGAGCGCGAAGCGACCACGCGCAATCTCCCGGCCGGCAAGGCCGCCCGGAGGCTCGCCCGCGATCAGGCGCGTGTCATGCCGACGCTTCCGCAAATGAAATCGGCGCAAGATCCGGATGCGCGCCAAGCCGGTCGGCAAGGAAATCCATCAGCAAACGGCTCCTCCGCGGCAGATGCATGCGCTGCGGCATGCACAGATGGAGGCCGTAACGGCAGGTCACGTGCCGGGTCAGCAGCGGCACGAGACGCCCCTCGCGAATGTGCGCGTGAACCGAATAGCCGAAGAACTGGCCGATCGCGGCGCCGCTCAGCACCGTGTCGAGTTCCGCATCGATGTCGTTGGTCGCGAGGAACGGGTCGATCTGTCGTGTGTCGACACGACCATCAACCAGGAATTCCCACGGAAACGGCTTGCCCGTGCGCGGATACAGGAATGCGGTGCAACGATGATCGCGCAACGCGTCTATCGTCTGCGGCTCGCCGTGTCGACGCAGATACGCAGGCGCCGCGCAGACGATCAACTGAAGATCGGTGACGCGCCGTGCCACGAGCCCGCTGTCGGGCAGATTGCCGGTCCGCACGGCAATGTCGATCCGCTGTTCGACGATGTCGGCCATGTCGTCGCTGACGATAAGCTCTGCCGTGACGCCCGGCTGCCGGTCGCAGAATTCGCCGAGCAGCGGCGCGAGGAAGCGCCGGGCCAGCGAATACGGCGCCGCAACACGGATCGTGCCGGCCGCGAGCGCCCGATCGTCGTCGAGCATGCGCAGCGCGCTCTCCAGTTCCCCGACAGCGCCGCGGCATTGTGCAAGCAGGCGCTCACCCTCGAGCGTCAGCGCGATTCCGCGCGTCGAGCGCAGGAGCAGCCGTACGCTCAACAACGCTTCCAGCGCTGCGACCTGCTTGCTGGCCGCTTGCGGCGTCATGCCCAGCTCGCGGGCGCCCGCGCTGATGCCGCCCGCGGCCGCGATACGGACGAATACCGTCAGCGCTTTCAACCGATCCATTCGCAGCTCCCGTCAAACCCGGAACACCCGGGCAATCGTCCATTGCACGCAACGCCTGTCCGACCGGTTGAATCGGTTTCAACCGGTCGGGTGCTATTCGCGCGGCACCCGGCTTCGCACAATGGCGCTGTCTTCGATACCCGATGCCAGACAGCCCACCGCCATGAACACACGCTCATTTTCAGCCGTTGCGCGAACCGTCGTCGCAGCCGCATTGATCGTCGCTGGTTCGCCGCGAGCAACCGCACAGGAAGCCGACGCGGGCAGCCGCGTGACCGAGACGGTACTGCTGCGAACCACGCAGGCGTGGGACGGCTCGCGGTATCGCACGTACCCGTCAGGACAACCGGAGATCACGGTCGTACGCTACACGATTCCGCCGCACGCGGTATTGCCGTGGCATACGCATCCGTCGATCAACATCGGCTACGTGCTGTCGGGCCACCTCACCGCCGTGCGCCGCAGCGACGGCAAGCGGCTGGCGCTCGGCCCCGGCGACGTGGTGCCGGAAATGGTCGACGGCGCCCATCGCGGCGAAACCGGCGACGAGCGCGCCGAACTGATCGTGTTCTACGCCGGCGCGCCCGGCACGCCCCTGACGGTGCCCGACCGCCGTGACTAAGCACCTCGACCATGCGCCGGCCCGCCGGCCAGCTCGCTTCCCTTTACATGGAGCCACTCTCGTCATGCCCGACTCACGAAGCTCGTCATCATCTCCCGCCACCACGCGACCCCGACTCGACGGACGCGTCGCGCTCGTTACCGGCGGCGGCACCGGCATCGGCCGAGCGGCCGCGCTCGCCTTCGCGCGGGAAGGCGCCCATGTCGTCGTCGCCGGACGGCGCGCGGCGCCGCTCGACGAAACCGTACGCGCGATTACCGAGCGCGGTGGCGAAGCCTTCGCGATGGCCATCGACGTCGGATCCGCCGATGGCGTGCGCGCGCTCGTCGACGCAACGATCCGACGCTACGGCGCATTGCATGCCGCGTTCAACAATGCGGGTACGGAAGGCACGTTCGCCCCGATCGTGGAACAGACCGAGGCCGACTTCGACCATGTGATCGCCACCAATCTCAAGGGTACGTGGCTGTCGATCAAATACGAAATGGAGGCAATGCTCGCGCACGGCGGCGGTGCGATCGTCAATACGTCGTCGTGGCTCGCGAAAGGCGCGCTTGCCGGCTCGTCGACCTATTCGGCCAGCAAGGGCGCCCTCGATGCACTGGTGCGCGCGGTCGCACTCGAAGGCGGCCCGCACGGCGTCCGGATCAACAACGTGAACCCCGGCATCATCGACACGCCGATGGCGCGCCGCTTCGGCGACGACGAGATGTTCCGCCCCTTTGCCGCATTCACGCCCGCACGGCGGATCGGCACGCCGGAAGACGTGGCCGACGCGGCCGTCTGGCTCTGCAGCGACGAAGCGCGCTTCGTGACGGGAGAGTCGCTCCTCGTCGACGGCGGCTACACGATCGGCGGCATGCGCTGACCCGCGCCGGGACGGAGGAGGAACCGATGGAATACGTGAGGCTGGGAAGGTCCGGGCTGAAGGTGTCGAGGCTATGCCTGGGCTGCATGACCTACGGCGACCCGTCGTGGCGTCCGTGGGTCGCGACCGAGGAGGAAGCCCGCCCTTTCATTCGCACGGCACTCGATGCGGGCGTGAATTTTTTCGACACGGCCGACATCTACTCGGGCGGCGAGAGCGAGCGCATTCTCGGGCGGGCGCTGCGCGATTTCGCGACGCGCGATGATGTGGTGATCGCAACCAAGGCGTTCTTTCCGACCGGCGACGGGCCGAACGCACGCGGGCTGTCGCGCAAGCATCTGCTCGCCAGCATCGATGCGTCGCTGCAGCGCCTCGGGACGGATTACGTCGATCTCTACGTGATCCACCGGTTCGATCCGGACACGCCGATCGAAGAAACGCTTGATGCGCTCGATACCATCGTGAAGAGCGGCAAGGTCCGCTATCTCGGCGCGTCGTCGATGCATGCGTGGCAATTCATGAAGATGCTCGCGTTCCAGCGGCATCACGGACTTGCCCGATTCGTCTCGATGCAGAGCCAGTACAGTCTGATCTGCCGCGACGACGAGCGCGACATGCTGCCGCTCTGCATGGGGGAAGGGATTGCCTACACGCCGTGGTCCCCGCTCGGCCGCGGGCTGCTGGCCGGCTCGCGCGACGCGTCGACGACGCGGGCCGCAACCGACCGGCAAATGGTGTCCTGGTACGACGGACGTGACGCGGTCGCGGCGACCGTCGATGCCGTCCGGCAGGTGGCGCAGGCGCGCGGGCTGCCGCCCGCGCGGATCGCCCTGGCATGGGTGCTGAGCCGGCCAGGCATCACCGCGCCGATCGTCGGGTTGTCCAAACCGCATCACCCGACCGACGCACTCGCGGCGCTCGACCTGAGACTCGACGATCGCGAGACCGCGTTGCTCGAGGCCGCATTCGACCGGACCGTCGAAACGGTCCAATGGTGACCAAGGCGCCTGCGATCGGATCCAGCCTGCGTTTCGAAGCCGCGTCGCTCATTACGGGCGCGCGACCGTACGCTGCCAGCCCTGTTGATCGCATGCACCGTCACGTCCGCGAGGGTGGCAACTCGGAAGACGTGAACCCCGGCGACGCCCCGCAGGGCCCGCCGGTCATCGCACTTACTGGAACGCCACCTCCGCAAAGCTCCGCAGCTTGCGACTATGCAGCTTGTCGAGCCCGTTCGTCCGCAGGATCTCCATCGCCCTCACGCCGATCTGCAGATGCTGGTCGACCTGCCCGCGATAGAACGTGTCGGCCATGCCCGGCAGCTTCAGTTCACCATGCAGCGGCTTGTCCGACACGCATAGCAGCGTGCCGTACGGCACCCGGAAGCGGAAGCCGTTCGCGGCGATCGTCGCGCTTTCCATGTCGAGCGCGATCGCACGGCTCTGCGACAGCCGCTGCACCGGCTCGCGATGATCGCGCAACTCCCAGTTACGGTTGTCGACGCTCGCGACCGTACCCGTGCGCATCACGCGCTTCAGTTCAGCGCCCTCCAGCCGGGTCACGTCGGCCACCCCGCGCTCGAGTGCGAGCTGCACTTCGGCCAGCGCCGGAATCGGTACCCACAGCGGCAGGTCGGCGTCGAGCACGTGATCCTCGCGCACGTAGCCGTGTGCGAGCACGTAGTCGCCGAGGCGCTGCGTGTTGCGCAGCCCCGCGCAGTGACCGAGCATCACCCACGCGTGCGGACGCAGCACCGCGATGTGATCGGTGATCGTCTTCGCGTTCGACGGGCCGACGCCGATGTTGACCATCGTGATGCCGCTGCCGTCCGCGCGCTTCAGGTGATACGCGGGCATCTGCGGCAGGCGGGGCGGCGCGGCGCCCTCGGCCGGTTCGCTGCCGAGGTTCGCGTTGTACGTGACGACATCGCCCGGCTCGACGAACGCGCTGTACTGGCTCCGGTATGCACGCACCTCGGGATCGTCGCTCTCCGTCATCACCGTGCGGCCCAGCTTCACGAACTCGTCGATGTAGAACTGGTAGTTCGTGTACAGCACGTAGTTCTGGAAATGCGTGGGCGACGTCGCCGTGTAGTGGCGCAGCCGGTGCAGCGAGAAATCGACGCGCGCGGCCGTGAACAGCGCAAGCGGATGCGGCTCGCCCGGCGCCGGCTCGAACGTGCCGTTGACGATGCGGTCGTCGAGATACGACAGGTCGGGCGTATCGAAGATGTCGCGCATCGCGAGCAGGCGGTCGCGATCGAGCTCGCCCTCGAGATGGATGCCTTCCGGAAACGCGAAATGGATCGGAATCGGCTGCGACGACACGCCGATCTCGATCTTCACATGGTGGTTCTTCGACAGCAGGCGCAGCTGCTCGCGATAGTAGTTCGCGAAAAGATCGGGGCGCGTGACCGTCGTCTCGAACACGCCGGGGCCCGCGACGAAACCGTACGAGCGGCGCGAATCGACATGCGTGTTGACGTCGGTGCGGATCCGCACGAACGGGTAGCACGCGCGCACGTGCTCGGTGATCGGTTCGTGGCGGCGATAGCGCGCGAACGCGTCGCGCAGGAAGCCCGTGTTCGTGTCGTAAATGGCGGACAGCCGCGCGACGGCGGCGATCGGATCGTCGAAAGCCTCGACTGACGGGCTCTCGGGCGTCAGCACTCGGTGCCGGCGGCTCAAATCGTTCTTCATTTTCATCACCTCGTCTGATCCGACGACATTACCACGGAACCCGGTCGCCCTTATGGCTGCCCCTACGCACGCGAGGGCCGGATGGGGCGCAGTATTTGCTAAAATCGGTGGGTTCACTGGAGACTCATCATGAAGCCGCTCATTCTCGTCGCCGCTGCCGCCGCGTTTGCCGCCGCCAGCGTCGCTTACGCCGCCGGCGGCACGCCTGACGCCGACGCGCAGGCCCGGGCCGAGGCCAACGAGGCCGCCGGCCTGCCCGATCTCCGCAAGATCAACCGGCCGGGCGCCGAAGTCACGTCGAAAGTCGACTTCGCCGACATCCGCCGCACGCCGAGCTTCCACGAAAAGAGCAAGAACGGCACCGAAGTCACCGAGTACCGCGATCGCGGCAAACCGGTCGAGATCGACGTGAAGTCGAACTTCGGCACGCGCTACCAGATGAGCTCGACGCCCGACACGTCGCCGAAGCCGCACGACGCGGGCATCCCGATCACGCGCCTGCCGTCGCTGAACCTGCGCTACTGATTCCGTGGCGCGCGGCACCGAACGCCGCGCGCCGCCTCCCTTCACCCGCTGTCGCGACGCACGCCGCCCGCGTGCCGACACCCTGACCTGACGCATCCCGCATGGCCGTTTTCACTGCTGTTTCCGACTCCGATCTCGCGCAATGGATGCGCCACTACGAACTGGGCGACGTGCTTGCGTTCCGCGGCATTCCGTCCGGTATCGAAAACAGCAATTTCTTCCTGACGACGACGCGCGGCGAGTACGTCCTCACGATCTTCGAAAAGCTCACGGCGCAGCAACTGCCGTTCTACCTCGACCTGATGCGCCATCTGGCCGGCCACGGCGTGCCCGTGCCCGATCCGATCCCGCGTGACGACGGCGCGCTGTTCGGCATGCTGCACGGCAAGCCGGCCGCGATCGTCACGAAGCTCGACGGCTCGGCTGAACTCGCGCCGGGGGTCGAACACTGCATCGAGGTCGGGCAGATGCTCGCGCGCCTGCACCTCGCCGGCCGCGACTATCCGCGCAACCAGCCGAACCTGCGCAGCCTGCCGTGGTGGCAGGAGAACGTGCCGGCGATCGTGCCGTTCATCACGGAGCCGCAGCGCGCGCTGCTGGAAGGCGAGCTCGCGCACCAGGCCAGCTTCTTCGCATCGGACGACTACGCGGCGCTGCCGGCCGGGCCGTGCCATTGCGACCTGTTCCGCGACAACGTGCTGTTCGCGCACGCGGCGCCCGGCACCGGCCACGACGTGCGGCTCGGCGGCTTCTTCGACTTCTATTTCGCCGGCTGCGACAAGTGGCTGTTCGACGTCGCGGTCACGGTCAACGACTGGTGCGTCGACCTCGCGACCGGCGTGCTCGACGTCGCGCGCGCCGACGCGCTGCTGCGCGCATACCAGACCGTTCGGCCGTTCACGGCCGAGGAGCGTCGCCACTGGAGCGACATGCTGCGCGCGGGCGCGTATCGCTTCTGGGTGTCGCGCCTGTACGACTTCTATCTGCCGCGCGCGGCCGAGATGCTCAAGCCGCACGACCCCGGCCATTTCGAACGCATCCTGCGCGAGCGTATCGCGCACACGCCCGCGCTTCCCGAGATCCAAACCGCATGCAACTGATCGAAGTGCCCGCCAAAACGGGCTATGTCTGGTTCCGTCAAGGCGTCTGGCTGTTCCGCCGGAACCCGCTCGCGTTCATCACGCTGTTCTTCACGTACCTGCTGGCGATCACGCTGATATCGATGGTGCCCGTGATCGGCTCCGCGCTGCCGCTGGTATTCATTCCCGGCGTCGCGGTCGGCTTCATGGCCGCGTGCCGCGACACGGTGGCCGGCAAGCCCGTGATGCCGACGATCCTCGTCGACGGCTTCCGCTCGTACGGCCCCGTCGCGACCCAGCGGCTGCTCGTGCTCGGCGTGATCTACGTCGCCTCGATGGTGCTCGTGTTCGCCGCTTCGTCGTTCGTGGACGGCGGCGCGCTGTTCCACGTCATGATGGGCGCGGCGGACGAAGCGAGCACGACGCCGGAAGGGCTCGCCGCGCAAGGCACGCTCGGCGCGCTGTTCTTCGCGACGCTGCTCTACCTGCCGGTCGCGATGCTGTTCTGGTTCGCGCCGGTGCTGGTCGCGTGGCATGACGTCCCGCCCGTCAAGGCGCTGTTCTTCAGCGTCGTCAGTTGCTGGCGCAATCGCGGCGCGTTCGTCGTGTACGGCATGCTGTGGTTCGGCGTCGCGCTCGGCACGTCGCTCGCGCTGTCGCTGCTGCTGCAGGCGCTCGGCGCCGGCGCCTACGCGCTGACGATCATGATGCCGGTAACGATCATCATCGTCACGATGCTGTACTGCTCGTTCTACGCGACCTATCGCGGCTGCTTCGGCGTACAGGAGCCGGGCGCAACGACCACCACGTCGGGTCGCTGAAGTACCCCCGGCCGGCGCCCCGCGCCGGCCACCGTTCTCCGCGGCGGGTTGGCTCCCGGCGCCCCATCCCTTTCCCCGCCTCGGTCGGCCGCCGGCCCGCGCCGGCCGCCCCCTGTTCATCCCGATCTTTTGCGCGCAAAATAATTTGCGTGCAAATTGTTCGCGCGTTCACCGCGCCTCCCGAATCATGGACCGCCTGCCCCCGCTGCCCCAGACGCTCGACGAGCAACTCTGCTTCGCGCTCTACTCGACTTCGCACGCGATGACGAAGGCGTACAAGCCGCTGCTCGACAAGCTGTCGCTGACCTATCCCCAATATCTCGCGATGCTCGTGCTGTGGGAACGCGACGACATCGCCGTGAAGGACATCGCCGCGCGGCTCGACCTCGACCCGGCCACGGTCACGCCGCTGCTGAAGCGGCTGGAGGCGCTCGGCTACGTCGAGCGCGTGCGCAGCGCGGCCGACGAACGCGTCGTGAACGTACTTGTGACGCCGGAAGGCCGTGCGCTGAAGGATCGCGCGCGCTCGGTCCCCGTCGATCTCTTTTGCGCGATGCAGCAATCCCCCGAGTTCCTGGTCAGACTGCGCACCGATCTCCAGCAGTTGCGCGACGCGCTGTCGGCCGCCAACGAACGCTGACAGGCGAGCCTCGGCGAACCGGCCCGGCACGCCCGGGCTTTTTCTTCAAAAATTCATTTGCACACAAATGATTTGTGTTCTATATTTTTCTCGTGGCCGGCGACACCCCGTTCGACCGGACCGCTTTTCCTCCCCTTTCCCGACAGGAGCTGCACGATGAACATTCTGTACAAGACGAGCGCCACGAGCACGGGCGGCCGCGACGGCCGCGCGGTATCCGCCGACAACAAGCTGGAAGTGAAGCTGGCCGCGCCGCGCGAACTCGGCGGCACGGGCGCGGAAGGCACGAACCCGGAGCAGCTGTTTGCCGCAGGTTACTCGGCCTGTTTCCTGAGCGCGATGAAATTCGTCGCCGGCCAGGACAAGAAGGCACTGCCGGCCGACACGCAGGTCACGGCGGAAGTGGGCATCGGCCCGAACGACACTGGCGGTTTCGCGCTCGACGTCGAGTTGCGCGTGTCGCTCCCGGGATTCGACAAGGCCGACGCGCAAGCGCTGGTCGAAAAGGCGCACCACGTGTGCCCGTACTCGAACGCGACGCGCAACAACGTGCCGGTACGCCTGACGGTCGTCTGACGCGACACAAGGCCGGGCCAGGCATGCAAAAAGGGCGCGTGCGGCTACATGCCGCACGCGCCCTTTTTTGCTGCGTAACTCGCCGGAACGGCGGACCTGACTGCCCGCCCTGCGCCGCTTAGCGCGCGCCGATCGAGTACGGGCGGTTCATCGCCGCTTCGCGATCGATCTTGCGCATGCGGAATTCGAGGTCGTAGATGTCGGTGGCTTCGGCCAGGTACGCCTCGGCGCGCTCTTTCGAGGCCTTTTCAGCGTTCTTGGTCAGCATCAGGAAGAGGTGGCTCAGCAGGTACATGGTTGATCTCGCAATCCAAAGGTTCTTTGACTAGGGTTTTCCCGAATTATAGGGAAAACCCTAGTCTTTGGCCAGCGTCGATCAGACGATGCGTCGTTCGGTCGCCACAGTGCGGCGATGCGCTTCGAAAAAGGCCCAGATCATCGCGCTCGCATCGGGGCCGACCGCTGCATGAAACGGCACGGCTTCGTCGCCGCCGGCCCACGCATGGTCGAGCCCTTTCACATGACAGAGCCGCACGACCGGCTCGCCGTCGCGGCAGACATCGGTGATCTGCGCGCCCGCTTCGCGCGTCTCGACCCGCTCGCCGCCGCGCAGTGCGCCGCGGCTGTCGGCGAGCCCGTTCAGGCGCATGAACTGCACCGTCAGCTGGTCGGCATTCTTCGGCGCGACCACGTGGTCGCCGTCGCCCTGGACGATCAGCGCGGGCATGCCCGGATACGCGGCGGCATCGACCACCGCATCGACGGCCGCAGCCGGGTTCTGGCGTACCCCGCGCCGCATCACGTCCATCGCGGTAATGCCCGAACTCGCCTCGCCGAGCGCCGGGCCCGAATGCAGCGCCACCGCCGCAAAACGGTCCGGATGGTGCAGTGCAAGAAGCGACGCGAGGCCCGCACCGGCCGACAGCCCCGCGACATAGACACGCGACGCGTCGAAACCGTGTTCGTCGACGAGCGCGTCGACGAGCGACGCCACGGCGTTCGCCTCGCCGCGGCCCGCGCGGTCGGTGTCTTCATACCAATGCCAGCAGCCGTGCGCGTGCGCGCGCAGCGACTGCTCCGGATACAGCACCGCGAAGCCATGCTTGTCGGCCAGCAGATTCATCCGCGTGCCTTGCACGAATTCGTCGACGGACTGCTGGCAGCCGTGCAGCATCACCACGAGCGGCATCGCGCCACGCCGGCGGCCAGGCGGCACGTAGAGGCCGTACGCGAGATTCTGGACGAGGCGCCCGAGCGCGGGCGCCATCGGATGTTCGCCGCGCGTCCACTCGCCGGCCGCCCATGCGGCCGCGCGCGGCCGCACGCGCGATTCGCGCGGCGGGGACGGATCGGATACGGCAGGAGAGGCCACGGCCTCGAGTGCGTCGCGTGTGATGCGTTGCGCGTCGCGCGCCGCGCGCTTGGCGGCCGGAGACAGGATGCGTTTCATGCCGCCCAGCCACACCTTGGTCAGACTTTTAGTCATCGATCGGGCTCGCAGTCAGGAAAAATAGGGGCACCACAGCGGATGCATCGTTCGTCTTTGTGCAATGCACCATAACATTGTTTCTGGGATTTTTCCTGCATGCGGATAGTTCCCGGCCGCGCAAAAAACGGGGCTCGGGCGCACGCGGCGCTATACTGGGGCTTCGTCGCTTGTATCCGTTGTAGTCGTTCTTTCCGGCTCGCGCGTTGATTTAAGCATCTTCCCCGCCTTCGTTCGTCCCCTTCCCGATGTTCGACCTGCCGTCTCACCTGTGGATCATGATCACCGCGTTCGGCGGCGCCGGCTTGACCTTGCCGCTCGCGATCACGATCGCCGTCTGGCTCGCGCTCGGCTACTCGTGGCAGCGCGCGGCCGCGTGGCTCGGCGTGCTCGCGGCCGCGATCGGCGTGGTCGCGCTCACGAAGATCGCGTTCCTCGGCTGGGGAATCGGCATCCGCAAGTGGGATTTCACGGGGTTCAGCGGCCATGCCATGCTGTCGACGTCGGTCTATCCGGTCGCGATTTTCCTGGCGCTGATCCGCACGCGCACGCCAATGCGAATCGCCGGCATCGCGCTCGGGCTCGCGGCCGGCATCGCGGTCGGCGTATCGCGCGTCGCGCTCGACGCACATTCGCCGTCCGAATCGATCACCGGCTGTATCGTCGGCGCGATCGCCGCGCTCGCGTTCATCGCCGGCTCGTGGCGCGCGGTGCCGCACCGCTGGTCGGTGCCTGCGGTCGTCGCGAGCCTCGCGCTCGTCACCGTGGCGCTGCACGGCATCACGGTGCCGTCGCATCGTTGGGTCACCAAGGTGGCGCTGCAACTGTCGGGCCACGAGCGTCCGTTCGTCCGCGCGCGCTGGAAGGCCAACCCGAACTACCGTCCGGCATCGCAGCCGTCGTCGCTGCAGCGCACCCAGTCGTCGCTGCAAACGCTCCGTACGTGACCGGCCGCCCCGCCGTCACACCCGCTCCCTTTCACGTCTGACCATTACATGCGTGCCACCGCATGAGCGGTATGTCGAGCGTTATAACCCGCCCTATATTACGATTACGGTTTCCACCCATCCAAAACGAATCCGCCATGCGCCCAACCGTCCGTCCGCTTCGCCGCACCCTGCTCCGCCTGCTGCCGATCGCCACGCTTGCCGCTGCCGGTATCGCGTTCAGCGCGCCCGCTTGCGCCGCGGATGAACTGGTCGTGTCGGCCGCCGCCAGCCTGACGAACGCGTTCAAGGCCGTCGGCGATGCGTACGAGAAGCAGCATCCGGATACCAAGGTGCTGTTCAACTTCGGCGCGTCGGACGTGCTGATGCAGCAGATCGTCAAGGGCGCACCGGCTGACGTGTTCGCGTCGGCCGACCAGAAGGCGATGGACCGTGCGGCCGACGAAAAAGTGATCGTGCCCGGCACGCGGCGCGATTTCGCGGCGAACTCGCTCGTGCTGATCGTGCCGGCGGACAACAAGGCCGCCGCACCGACGTCGCTGAACGACCTGACGGCGCCCGGCGTGAAGCGCATCGCGTACGGCGACCCGGCATCGGTGCCGGTCGGCCGCTACACGGAAGGCGCACTGCGCGCGGCCGGCGTGTGGGATGCCGTCAGCGCGAAGGGCGTGCTGGCCGCGAACGTGCGCCAGAGCCTCGACTACGTCGCGCGCGGTGAGGTCGACGCAGGCTTCGTGTTCGGTACCGACGCTGCGATCATGCCGGGCCGCGTGAAAGTTGCGCTGACCGTGCCGACGAAGACGGCCATCACCTATCCGATCGCCGTAGTCAAGGACAGCCGCCACGCCGCGCACGCGCAGTCGTTCATCGACTTCGTCGTGTCGCCGCAGGGCCAGGCCGTGCTGTCGACGTTCGGCTTCAAGCCTGCGGGCAAGTGAGCGTAGCGCGATGCAAGACGCCTGGATACCGCTGCTGCTGTCGCTGAAGGTTGCCGGCTGGGCAACCGCGCTCGACATCGTGCTCGGCGTCGCGGCCGCGTTCATGCTCGCGCGCTGGCGCTCGCCGCTGCGCGACGTCGTCGATTCCGTGCTGACGCTGCCGCTCGTGCTGCCGCCGACGGTGCTCGGGTATTACCTGCTCGTGCTGCTCGGCCGGCGCGGCGTGTTCGGCGCGTGGCTCGACAAGCTCGGCATCGAGCTCGTCTTCACGTGGCAAGGCGCGGTGATCGCGTCGATGGTCGTCGCGTTCCCGTTGATCCTGAAGTCGGCCCGGGCTGCGTTCGAAGGCGTCGATCCGCACCTCGAACGCGCGGCGCGCACGCTCGGGCTCGGCGAAGCCGCGGTGTTCTTCCGTGTGACGCTGCCGCTCGCCACGCGCGGAATTCTCGCGGGCGCGCTACTCGCGTTCGCACGCGCGCTCGGCGAGTTCGGCGCGACGCTGATGATCGCGGGCAACCTGCCCGGCCGCACGCAGACGCTGTCGGTCGCGATCTACGCGGCCGTGCAGGCCGGCGACGACAGCACGGCCAACTTCCTCGTGCTGGTGACGTCGATCACCTGCGTGCTGGTGCTGCTCGCGACCGGCTGGCTCGTGCCGTCGCGCGCCCGGCGGAGCCAGCTGACATGACGCGCGCAATTCGTCCGTATCGCCTGCTTCGCCAGGCCGCCGGGTTGCGTCGACGGAGGTTCGCATGAGCCTCGTCGTCGACATCCGCAAGACCTACGCGAACGCCGAGCGCCGCTTCACGCTCGACGTGTCGTTCACGGCGACGACGCAGCGCGTCGTGCTGTTCGGGCCGTCCGGCGCGGGCAAGAGCATGACGCTGCAGGCGATCGCCGGCCTGCTGTCGCCCGACGAAGGCACGATCGTGCTGAACGACGAACCGCTGTTCGACGCCGCTCGCCGCATCGACGTGCCGACCCGCGAGCGCCGCGTCGCGTACCTGTTCCAGGATTACGCACTGTTTCCGCATCTGAACGTGCGCCAGAACATCGCGTTCGGGCTGACATCGGGGCTGCGCAATCCGCGCGCGAAGGCGGTGCCGCGGGAAGTCGCGTACTGGCTGCAAGCATTCGATCTCGAAGCGCTCGCGGGACAGTATCCGTCGCAATTGTCGGGCGGGCAGAAACAGCGCGTCGCGCTGGCGCGCGCACTGGTCGCGCAGCCGCGGATCCTGCTGCTCGACGAACCGTTCGCGGCGCTCGACGGCGCCATGCGCCAGCGCATGCGTCACGAGCTCGCCGAGCTGCAGGCGCGACTCGATATCCCGATGGTGCTGATCTCGCACGATCCCGACGACGTTGCCGCGTTCGGCGACCAGGTCGTGCAGTTGAGCGAAGGACGCGTGCAGGCGGCTCCGCCGCACGCCGAGTGGCCGACGCGCGTCGCATGAGCGCGCGAGGCCGTGGTCGTGGCAGGCAGGTTGGAGCCTGAGAGAAGCCGCGCGTAGCGGCACGTGCTGAAAGCGGAAACGAAGCCGGCGCCGTGCAGGCACTGTGCGATGCCGGCTTCGCCCCGCCCGTCGCACGATCCTCGAAGCGCGCCGCCCGGCCTGCCTCGTCAGCCCGTCACCGCAAGAATCACGCTCGACGCCTTGAACAGCGCGATCGCCCGCCGGCCGGCGTCGAGTTGCAACGCATCGACGCTGTCGTTGGTCACGACGGCCGTCAGCGTCCCGCCGCCGTCGAGCGCCAGTGTCACCTCGCTGTTCACCGCGCCCGCCGCGACGGTTTCCACGCTGCCGCGCAGTTGATTCCGCGCGGACACCTTCATCTCGGGCTCGCCATCGTCGACCGCGAGCACGACCCACGACGCCTTCACCAGCGCGCAGGCGTGCGCGCCGACCTGCAGGCCGAGCGCATCGGCGCTCTCGTGCGTCAGCACGGCAACGATCGGCTGTCCGCCGGGCAGCGTGAGCGTGACCTCGTCGTTGACGGTACCGCGCACGATCGATGCGACCTTTCCGAACAACTGGTTGCGCGCGCTGGTCTTCATCCCGATGCGGCCGATCAGCGCCCAGTCGACGTCGAACCCGGCCACGGCCGCGCTCGCGGCCTCGATGAACCGGCGATGCTCGCGCTCGATCGTGCGGAACGCGGCGATCAGCGACGTCGCGCGCGCCGTCAGCGTCGTGCCGCCGCCGCCCTTGCCGCCCGTCGAACGCGCGACGAGCGGTTCGCCGGCAAGATTGTTCATCGTGTCGACCGCATCCCACGCCGCCTTGTAGCTGAGGCCGACGGCCTTCGCCGCGCGCGTGATCGAACCGGTGTCGCCGATCGCCGCGAGCAACGCGATGCGCGTGGCGCCGCCGAGCGTCTGCTCGCCGGCGCGCAGCCACAGCTCGCCGCCCAGTTCGAGCGGTTCGGCGGACGGGGAAGAATGCGGTGCGTCGGTCATCGGGATACGTGCGGGAATCGGGCGGCCATTATAGTCAGCGCGTGCCGGTCAACCCGGCTTGCCGTCGAGCTTCGGCGGCCGCAGGCTGGCCAGCAGCGTCTCGGCGTCGCGCGCCGCGCGCTGCTCGAGCGCCGCGCCGTAGCCGCGCACGAAACCGAGCTGGTAAGGCGGCGCAGCCAATTTTTCGAGGTGATGCAGCGCGACCATCGTGTCGTTCGCTTCGCCGAGCACGCTCTGCACGCGCGTGAGCGTCTTGACCGTTTCGGTGCGCGTGCGGCGCGACGCCAGCGACGCGAAGAATTCGAGCGCATAGCGCAGCCGCTTCGCGTCGATCCGCACCTGATGGCGCGCGGCCGTGTCGAGCGATGTGAGCGACGGCGATGCGTACAGATGACCGAACAGCCGCCGGACACGCTTCGTCGCGTGGCGCCGCAGCGAGGGCGCGTCGCCGTCTTCGGCGGGCGGCAGCGCAAGCGCGCTCAGCCATTCGAGCCAGCCGAGCGTCAGCCGCGCATAGCGGGCCGAATGCAGCGCCTGCCGCAGCTCGACCCGTGCAGCCGCGCACTGCGCGCGCGCGGCGTCGAGCGTGCCGTTCCACTCGCCGTCGCCGCCGTCGGCCGCGATCAGTGCGGGCAGGCTTTCGGTCGCGAACACGTCCCAGTCGCGCACGGTGCCGAGCAGCGAGGCAAGCCAGCGCAGGTCGACACCGAGCGTGTCGCGCCACTGGCGGTCGACAAAGAGCGGGAAGAAGCGCATCAGCGTGCGCAGGCGGCGCAGCGCAACGCGCATCTGGTGCACGAATTCGGGATCGTCGTGCTCGAGCACCCCGCCCTCGTTGCCGAGCCATTGCGCGGTGATGTCGCCGGACAGCGCGAACAGCGCGGCGCGCTGCGTGCGCACGCCGGTCAGGTCGACGAGCTTCGCCTTGACGGGCGGCCCGTCGGCGGCCGGCTCGGCCGCGCATGCGCGATCGATCACGCTCGTCAGTTGCGCGAATGCGGGCCACGCACCGCTCAATTCGCGCGCCGCGGCAAACAGCGCTTGCAGCGCGGCCGTGCGCGCGGGCAGCGTTTCCCAGTCGGGCGCGGCAAGGCGCAGTTCGACGTAGCGGCGCGGCGGCTCGCTACCATGATGCAGCGTGACGTCGTCGAGCGTCATCTCGACCACGACGCCGCTGTCGTCGGCCCAGCGCCCGCGCCGCCGTTCGCTGACGAGGCGCAGCGCCGGCGATTCCGGCTGGGTACCGGCCTCCTCCGGGCGCCCGGTCGGATCCGGCGCGGCGCCGTCGGCTTCGCCTGCCGCGACGATGGCCTCGGCTGCGACGGTCGCCTCGGGTACGGGCGGCGGCATCGCGACGACGATGCCCGCATGCTCCGCGTCGAACAGTTCGCGCGCCGTGACACCCGGCGCAAACGCCTTCGTGCGCGACGCGACGACCCGCCTGCCTTGCGCATTCGATTCGACCCACGTCCACCAGCTCGCGCCGGGGCTCGGCTCGGCCTCCTCGATCCGGCACGGCTCGATCGTCACGCGCTCGTGGCCGCGGCGCATCCGGACCTGCGGGCAGATCCGCCACGCACGCACGAGTTCGGCGCCGAAATCACGCTGCGCGCCGCGGGCGCGACTTGCAGCCTTGACCGGCCAGCCTTCCAGCGACAGCGACAACACGATTTCCAGCACACGCGACATGGAGGCCCCTGCACATGAAGAATCGCCGGCGCATCGTTCGCGCCGGCGTCGCCCGTGAAGCTGCTTCCATAGTACACGTCGCCGAAACTCGCAGGCAGCGATCCGGCCCTGTCGCGCTGTCGCAGGTCAAACGGCGTATTGCGCGATGCCGTTGCCGAACGACCAGTCCTCCTTCAGCACCTCGACCAGACTGATGAATACGTCCTGCTGCCGCACGCCGGGCTGCTGTGCGAGGTTGTCCGCGATCGCCCGGTACAGCGCCCGCTTCTGCTCGAGCGTACGCGTGTTGTTCGCGGTGATCTGGATCATCACGAGATCGTCGCTGCGTTCGATATCGAGGTAGTGACGCCCGAACACGAAGTTCTCGGCCGCATGCTCGGTGACGACCATGAAGATGTCGTCCTCGGGCACGTTGAACGTGTGCATCAGCGCGCGATGCACGCCGTCGACGAGCGCCGCGCGGTAGGCGGCCAGCTTGCCTTCGCGGACGGCGATACGGGTGAATGGCATGGTCCTGCTCCTGTCGGTGAGGTTGACGTTGAAGAACGGAAACACAGCGTCAGGTTAGGCCCGCCGAACTATAATGAACAGTCATCGATGAATATTTCATCCATTTACATTGAAAATGAAAGTCCTCGACCTCGATGCCGTGCGCGCGTTCGTGCTGGTCGCCGATCTCGCCAGCTTCACGCGCGCCGCCGATGCGCTCGGCACCACGCAATCGGCCGTCAGCCTGAAGCTGAAGCGGCTGGAAGCCCACCTCGGCAAGCCGCTGCTCGCGCGCACGCCGCGCGTCGTCAAGCTGGCCGCCGACGGCGAGAATTTCCTGCCGGCCGCCCGCGCGCTGCTCGACGCGCATGATCACGCGCTGGGCGCGATCTCGGCCGGCACGCACCGGCTGTCGCTCGGCGTCAGCGAGCACGTCGCGGTGCCCGACCTGCCGGCGGTGCTCACAAGCCTGCATCGGCAGGATCCGGGGTTGTCGCTCGAAATGCATCTCGGAACGTCGACGAACCTGCTCGCGCAATACGACGAACGCCGGTTCGATGCGGTGATCGTGCGGCACGAGCCGGGCGAAGACCCGCCGCGCGAAGACGGCACGCTGCTGTTCTCCGAACCGCTGGCCTGGCTCGCCGCGCCGGACTGGGCACCGCGTGCGGGCGAACCGCTGCCGCTCGCGGTGCTGGCCGGCCCATGCGGCGTGCGGGCCGCCGCGCTGCGCGCGCTCGACCGTGCGGGGCGGCCATGGCGGGAACGCTTTACGGGCGGCGGCGTGGCGGCGGTCACGGCAGCAGCAGCAGCGGGGCTGGCCGTCTGCCCGCTCGCGCGGCGGGTCGCGCCGCGCACGCTGGTCGACGTCGGCGCGAAATTCGGGCTGCCGCCGCTGCCGCTGTCGCAGGTCGTGCTGTATTCGCGCGTGCGCGACGCACGGGCCGCCGCCGCGTTGCGCAGGTTTGCCGACAGCCTTGCAATCTCGGCGTAAACTAGCCGGTTTCGCCGCCCGCAATCTCCAGAAGAATCCCGATGACGCCCGAAGCCCGCAAGCACCTCCGTGCCAACCTGCTGATGCTCGCCGCCGCCGCGATCTGGGGTTCGGCTTTCGTCGCCCAACAACTGAGCCTCGACGTAATCGGGCCGTTCCTGTTCACGGGGCTGCGTTTCCTGCTCGGCGCGCTGGTGCTGGTGCCGCTGCTGATGCTGAACACGGCGTCGCGCACGCAACTCGCGGCGATCCGCCGTGAACCGAAGCGGCTGCTGCCGGGCCTCGCGCTCGGCGGGCTGCTGGCCGTATCGATTTCGCTGCAGCAGATCGGCCTGCAGTACACGCGCATCGCCAACGCAGGCTTCATCAGCTCGCTGTACGTCGTGATCGTGCCGCTGATGGGGGTGTTCGCACGTCACCGGATCGGCCCGGGCACGTGGTTCGGCGCGCTGCTCGCGGCGATCGGCCTGTATTTCCTCAGCATCAACGAACAGTTCTCGGTGCTGTACGGCGACTGGTTCCAACTCGCGGGCGCCGTGATCATCGCCGCACACGTGATGGCCGTCGGCCGTTTCGCGAAGCGTCACGATCCGCTCGTACTCGCGTTCATGCAGTTCGTCGTGTGCGGCGCGGCGTGCCTCGCGGTCGGCCTCGTCATCGAGCCGGTCAGCGGCGCGATGCTGCGCAGCGCGCTGCCGACGCTGCTGTACGGCGGCCTGCTGTCGGTCGGCGTCGGCTATACGCTGCAGGTCGTCGCGCAACGCGACGCGGCGCCTGCGCACGCGGCCGTGATCTTCAGCATGGAAGGCGTATTCGCGGCGGTCGCCGGCTGGGCTGCGCTCGGCGAAACGCTGACGCTGCGCGCGCTCATCGGCTGCGCGCTGATGCTGGCCGGCCTGCTCGCGTGCCAGCTGCTGCCGAACGGCGACGCCCGGAAAAAGGACGAGGACGCACTGCCGGCGTGACACGCACCGTCCCTATAATGACAATTCGCGTGACTTCCACGCCAACCGCTTCCGACAGGCCAGCTCCGTGACGTCCACTTCCGTCGATCCCGCCGCCGACCTGCTGCGCGAACGCGCAGCGCATTACGCCACCCAGGCGGCGCTGTTCCTGCGCGACCAGGCGCTCTCCACCGCATCGCATGACCTGCGCAGCCCGCTGAACGCCATGCATAGCTGGGCGTACGTGCTCGAGCGCCAGCTCGCCAACGCCGATCCGAACCTGCAGCGTGCGCTTGCGGGCATCTGCACGGGCATCGACCAGCAGGTCGCGCTGATCGACGACGTGCTCGACGCGCCGCGTGCCGACACGCGCACGCTCGCGCTCAAGCCGCAGCCGTTCGCGCTGCGCGCGCTGCTCGACGACACGATCGCGCTCGTCCGTTTCGCGCTCGCCGACGCGCGACAGGTCGCGCTCGATGCGACGCTGCCGGACGGCGAACCGTCATTGATCGCCGACCGCGAACGCATCGCGCAGGCGCTCTGGACAATGCTGACGGCCGCGGTCGAAGCCAGCGCCGCCGGCAGCCGCGTGACGTTCACGTGCACCCGCGACGGCGTGCAGTTCACCGCGTGCGCCACCTGCACCGTCAACGCCGGCGCGCTCGCCGATCCCGCTCAGCCGCATGCGTTCGAATCGTTCGCACGACGCGAGATGCTGCGCCAGCGCGACGCCAAGCGGATCGCCTGGACGCTCGCGCTTTGCCAGCGCGTCGCGCTCGCACACGGCGGCACGTTCTCGCACGACGCGTTTGCCGACGGCGCCACGACCACCCTCACGTTTTCCGTCCCCGGTGAGGCGCCGGTGTAAGCAATCGGCCGCCCGACACATTACAGATTCCTTTCTGGCTCTATACTGACGGGCCTGTCATAACCGGAGTGCTTCTTTGTTACAGATCTTCGCGCTCATCGGCGCGTTGTTCCTGGTGGCCCTGAACGGGTTCTTCGTCGCGGCCGAATTCGGCCTCGTCAAACTGCGCGCCACGCGCGTCAAGACACTGGCCCGCAAGCACGGCCTGCGCGGCCGCATCCTCGGGATCGTGCATGGCCGGCTCGACGCGTATCTTTCCGCGTGCCAGCTCGGCATCACGCTTGCGTCGCTCGGCCTCGGCTGGGTCGGCGAACCGGCGTTCGCGCAACTGCTCGGCCCGCTGCTCGACCTGATCGGCGTGCAGTCCGAACGCGTCGTGCACCTGATCTCGCTGGTGTTCGCGTTCTCGCTGATCTCGTTCCTGCATATCGTCGTCGGCGAACTGGCGCCGAAATCGATGGCGATCCGCCAGTCGGAGAAGGTCGGCCTGTGGGTCGCGCTGCCGCTCTATGCGTTCTACTGGGCGATGTATCCGGCGATCTGGGTGCTCAACAACAGCGCCAACGCGGTGCTGCGGCTCGCGGGGCTGTCGGCCGACCATGGCGGCGACGCGCACTACTCGACCGACGAGCTGAAGCTGATCCTGCGCAGCCGCCGCAGCACGGCCGGCAATCCGGCCCAGCCGGCGCGCGGCACGTACAGCAACGACGAGTGGAACACGCTCGCGCATTCGCTCGATTTTTCGTCGATGACGGTGTCGGACCTGATGCGGCCCGCCCATGAAATGATCGGCCTGCGCCGCGACCTGCCGCTGCCCGACAACATGGAGATCGTCGCGCGCCACCGCTTCAGCCGCTATCCGCTGTTCGAGGATGCGTCGCGCGAGCAGGTGAGCGGGCTGATCCACCTGAAGGACCTGCTGCTCGCGCGTCACGCGGGCGCGGCGCTGGAAGACCTGTCGGACTACGTCCGTCCCGTGCAGTATGTGAAGCCCGACACGCCGGCGCTCGACCTGTTCCGCCGCTTCCGCAAGGGCGCGCCGCACTTCGCGCTGGTCGGCAACAAGGGCGAGAAGCCGATCGGCTTCCTGACGCTCGACAACCTGCTCGGCGCACTGGTCGGACAGATCCACGACGAGTTCCGCCAGGGCGACGCCGACTGGAGCCGCCTCGACGACGGCACGCTGATGGGCAAGGGCAGCCTGCCCGTCGTATCGCTCGAACAGGCGCTCGGCATCGACATCGACGAAGGCCGCGCGGAATCGGTCGGCGGCCTCGTGATCCAGGCGCTCGGCGACCTGCCGACCGAAGGGCAGCGCGTGTCGTTCGACCGCTTCGACGTCGTCGTGAAGAAGATGAACGGGCCACGCATCGTGCTCGTGCGCGTCTACCCGAAGATCGCGAAAGAGGCCGACGAATGACGGCCGCACTTCGCCGCACGCGATGAACGCCACGCTGCCGCGCTGCTGCGTGATCACGCCGGAACCGGCGTCCGCGTCGGCGGCCGATCGCGCGGCGTTCCTCGACCGGTTGTCTGACGTGCTCACGCGCGGCGAGACACTCGTGCAGTTAAGGGTGAAATCGCTCGATGCCGCCGCGTTTGCGCGGCTCGCCGCCGAAGCGCTCGCGCGCTGCGACGCGGCCGGCGCGAACCTGATGCTGAACGGCCCGATCGATGCGGCCGGCGTGATGCGGCTCGACGGCGCCGGCTGGCATCTCGACGGTTCCGCCTTGCGCGCTGCCACGCAGCGGCCATTACCGGCCGGACGCAGGGTGTCCGCGGCCTGTCACACGCGCGATGACCTGCTGCTGGCCGCGCGCGCCGGCGCGGATTTCGTCACGCTGTCGCCCGTGTTGCCGACGCTCAGCCATCCCGGTGCGCCGACGCTCGGCTGGACACATTTCGGCGCGCTGGCCGCCGAGGCCGCGATGCCCGTGTTCGCGCTCGGCGGCATGACGCGCACGCACCTCGACGAGGCACGCCGCCACGGCGCATACGGCATCGCGGGCATTCGCGGGTTCTGGTAGTTCGGGGATTGCCTGCGGCGCAACCGGGCGCGGATGCGCCCGGTCTTTCAGACACTTGCCCGCTCAGGTCGTCATGCGTTCAGGCTCGGACGCATTCCGCGCCACGTGCCGTCATCGATGCGACGCGCATCGTGCGTGAGCGCATACCGGTTGACGTCGCCCGTCAGCCACGCGACGAGCGAGTACGGCGGCAACACCCCTTCATCGACCCGGTCGCGCGCACGCGCCGGCGTCTCGAACACGACTCGCCCGCTCGGTGCGTCGAACGGCACCGCGTCGGGCGACAGGTTCAACGCGATCGTCAGCGTCTCGTCATCGGCGAGCCGCCACGATGCAAGCAGCGCGTCGGCTTCGCCGTCGCCGTCCGACTTCAGCGCATGCGCATCCTGCGGCCGGCAATCGGACAGCCGCGGCGAGATCAGCTTCGCGCGCACCGCAAGCGCCGACTGCACGAAATGCGCGCGGTCGGCATCGCGCGCGGTTTCGTCGAAGATCAACGGGATCTGCGGCGTGAGCAGCGACAGCGCAAGTGCGGCCAGACCGGCCTCCTGCCCGTGGTCGCCCTGCCCGCTGTCGCGCCACGCGCCATCGGACAGCACCAGCGACGTCAACGACAGCCCGCTGTCGGCAGTCATGCCTTCTCCCGACCCGGCCGGCTGGAATGCGGCCCCGGCCGCGGTCAGCGCGCGGGCGAGCGTGTGAATCGACTGGTGCGTGGAAATACCTTCGTGGGGCGACGCGTCGCGCCCCGTCAACCGGTGCAACGCGCGTTCGCCGCACCCGTTCCACTGCGCATCGAAATGGGTATCGGCAAGATGCGCCGGATGCCGCTCGCTGCCGAGCACGAGATGGATCAGCCGGTCGGCCGGCACGGCCGCGCGCACGCGGTCCGCGATCTCGCACAGCCACGACACGCCGATCCGGTCGGCTTCACGCAGGCGCAGCCCGTCGCAACGGTACTCGTCGATCCAGTACAGCGCGTTGTCGCAGAAGAAATCGCAGACTTCCGGATGATCGAGCGCGAGCGGCGGCGCCTGCAGCGGATCGTCGCGCGTATGGAAGAACGGTGCCGCGTAGTGACGCAGCGCCTCGGTGCCGCTGCCGAAGCGCGCGTAGTCGAGCTCCAGCAGCACCGCGAGACCGTAGCCGTGCGCGTCGTCGATCAACGCCTTCAGCCCGCTGGGGCCGCCTTCGGCCGCGAGCGGCGCGAACGGCAGGCTGTCGTGCGGCGACGCAAGCAGTTCCAGCGCGGTCACGCCGAGGCGCGCGAGTTGCGGCAGGCGCCGGCGCACGCCGTCGAAACCGCCCACCGCGTGCGGACGAATCGCATAGAGCGCGATGTCTTCCCATGCGCGCCCGCGCCAGAACGTATTGCGCCACGTGAACGCGCGCGGATCGACGACCTCGCTCGGCCCGTTGAGCCCTTCGGGTTGCGAGCGCGACGCGGGATCGGGAATCGATACCGCATCGTCGAGGCGATAGCGGTAGAGCGCACCCGCGCCACAATCGGCAAAGACTTCGAACCAGTTCGTGCCGGCCGCCGTCATCGGGACAAGCACCGGGCCGAAGCCGGTATCGAGTTCGAGCTGGACCTGCGTGCTGCCCGGCGCCCACAAGCGAAAATGCGTGCGCGGCGCCGCGCAGAGCGCGCCACAGGGCTGTGCGCCGAACGGCAAGCAGTGAATGTGGTGCTGCGCATACGGATCGTGCGGACAATCGGACATCATGCGCTCCTCATGCGTACCGAGCGGCATGGCCGCGCCAGCGGGGCGCGGCACATCGGGGCCCGGCATGCGACGGCCAGGCGGGGGGAGAGAAACGAGTATGCGCCGGTTTCGCCACCGCGATGCCTCGCTCCCGGACATTTTTAAATACGAATCGACCCCGGGAAAACCCGCAATCCGGCCGGTCCCGGCGAGTCAGGTAGCCGGCATACCGGAATGACTGCTCGCCTTGTTGCACCGGCCGCGCACGCTTACGCTCTGCGCCATGCTCGCGGACGCGTCGTCCGCGCCCGACCCGAGGAAACCCGCCATGTCGCTTCCCGCCAGCGCCGCCAAATTCGATCCGGCACGCGCACACGAATACGCCGAGCAATCCCGCATCGCGCTTGCCGGCTACGATGCCTGCCACGAACTCACCGCGTGCATGCTCGCATCGGCAATCGCAGCGCCCGAGGCTCGGATCCTCGTCGCGGGCGCGGGCGGCACGGGGCAAGAAATCTGCGTGGCGGCCGCGCTCGAGCCGGGCTGGCAGTTCACGGCCGTCGACCCGTCCGTGCCGATGCTCGCGCTCGCGCGCTCGAACGTCGAGACCGCGGGCTTCGGCGCGCGCACGGCGTTCGTCGAAGACGGCGTCGATGCGTTGCCCGATACGCCCGCGTTCGACGGCGCGACGCTGATCGGCGTGCTGCATCACGTCCCCGGCGACGAAGCGAAGGCGGTGCTGCTGGATGCGATCGCGCGGCGCCTGAAACCCGGTGCGCCGCTCGTGCTCGCCGGCAACCATCGCCGCTACGCGGACCACCCTCGCCTGCTCGACGCGTGGCAGCAGCGCTGGCGCATGAAAGGCGCAACGCCCGACGCGGTGCGCGCGCAACTCGCGAAAATCCTGCAGGGCGCCGATCCGCCCGCGTCCGAGGAAGCCGTGTTCGGCATGCTGCGCGATGCGGGCTTCGATGCGCCGCTGCGCTTTTTCGCGAGCCTGTTCTGGGGTGCGTGGATCGCGGTGCGGCGCGCATGATGGGGCGGGGCGGGCGGCTGGACGCGGCTCGTCATCGCGCACGATGCGCTTTGCGTACGCGTCACGCGCACTGGGTATGATGTCGTTCCCGCCCCCACTTCCGGCGTCGACATGCTCACCGTCCATCACCTGAACAACTCGCGCTCGCAGCGTGTGCTCTGGCTGCTCGAAGAACTGGATGTGCCGTACGAGATCGTGCGCTACGCGCGTGATCCGAAGACGATGCTCGCGCCGCCCGAGTTGCGCGCGATCCATCCGCTCGGCAAGTCACCGGTCGTCACCGACGACGGCCGCACGTACGCCGAATCGGGCGCGATCATCGAATACCTGGTCGAACGCTACGGCAACGGTCGCCTGGCGCCGCCGCCCGGCGCGCCCGAGCGGCACGACTACGCGTACTGGCTGCACTACGCGGAAGGGTCGGCGATGCCGCCGCTGCTGCTCAAGCTCGTCGCGCTGCGGATCGCGCACGCGCCGATGCCGTTCTTCGCACGGCCGATCGCGCGCAAGATCGCCGACACGCTGCAATCGAGCTTCGTCGATCCGCAGATCGCGCTGCATCTCGGCTATATCGACGACACGTTGAGCCGCACCGGCTGGTTCGTCGGCGACGGTTTCAGCGCAGCCGACATCCAGATGAGCTTTCCGCTCGAAGCCGCGACCGCGCGCGGGGGCGGCAGCCGGTATCCCGCGATCGCGCGCTTCCTCGACGCGATCCACGCGCGGCCCGCGTACCAGCGGGCGCTCGAGCGCGGCGGCCCGTACGACCTGCTCAAGTAGCCCTCGCCGGCGTCAGCTCAGCAGGCCCGCCGCGACGTTGATCGACAGCCCGAGCACGGCCATGTTGAAGTAGAACGACAGGATCGACTGCGCGAGCACCGAGCGCCGCGCGGAGCGGTTCGTCATCGATACATCGGCCGTCTGCGACGCGACCGCGATTGTGAACGCGAAATACAGGAAGTCCCAATAATCGGGTTCCGGGTGCTGGTCCGGGAAGCAGAGCGCGCGGTCGCTGCTCGGCGAGCCGTAGTAGAGCCGCGCATAGTGCAGCGTGAAGATCGTCGGGATCAGGAACCATGCGCCGAACAGCGTCGCGCCCGTTACCGCGTAATGGCCGAGCCCCGCGCGAAACCCGACGCCCTTGGCCGTCGCCAGCTCGATCGCGATCGCGGCCACGCTCGCGACCGTCGCGAGGCACACGACGGTCAGCACCGTCGTCGCGTTTTCATCCTCGCGGATCGCGATTTCGCGCACCTTGTGATGGTGCGCGGTGACCATGCGCACCCACATCAGCGCGAGATACAACCAGATCGCGCAATCCCAGCCGATCAGCGCGCGCACGGTCGGACGCAGCGGAATCGGCAGCAGCACCGCGCAAAGCAAGCCTGCGACGAACGCCGCGACCATGCGCGGCCGGTTGCGTAAAACCTGCGGATAAAACGTCATCGTGAAATTCCGAAAGCGGATGGAAAGGATTCGGGCGGCGCTCGGTGCGGCCCGCTGCGCCGCACCGGCGGGTAACGCGCCCCGATTATCGCCATTCCAGCGTGACGTGGCGATGGGCGCGAGCGCCTAAGATGATGGGATGACTGCCACCGCCCCCCTCCGCCACCATCCGGCGAACACGGCCGGCCGCGACTTCGTCGTCGGCGACCTGCACGGCTGCGTGGATGTGCTGCGCGCGCTGCTGCACGACATCCGCTTCGATCCGGCCCGCGACCGCCTGTTCTCGGTCGGCGACCTGGTCGACCGCGGCCCTGCCTCCGAAACCGCGCTCGACCTGCTCGACCGCCCGTGGTGCCACGTCGTGCGCGGCAATCACGAGGAAGTGCTGAGCCTCGTGGCGCGCGGCAAGCTGTCGCCCGACGCGTGGCGCGGGATCGGCGGCGACTGGGGCGCCGACCTGCCGCCGGAACGGCTGCACGCGCACGCGGCGCGCGTCGACGCGCTGCCGCTGGTGCGCGTGATCGGCGACGGCCCCGGGCGCTTCAACGTACTGCATGCGGAATTCTTCGGCTCGGACGCCGATCTCGACACGGGCAGCTATGCGCACGACGTGCGCGAGCGGCTGATCTGGGGCCGCGATCTCGTCCAGGGGCTCGCCGATCCGGCGCGGCAGGCCGGGCTGTCGCTGACCTGCACGGGGCACACGCCCGTGCGCGCGCCGCAGCGGATCGGCGCGCAGTGGTTCATCGACACGGGCGCGTTCGCGCCGGCCGGGCGGCTCACGCTCGCCGAGCCGCGCACCGGGCGCACCTGGTCGATGACCCAGGCCGAAGCGCGCGAACGCCACGCGGGCGACTGGCCGCTGCCTTGATGCTGATGCCTTGACGCCTTGATGCCTTGACGCCTTGATGCCTTGACGCCTTGACGCCTTGACGCCTTGACGCCTTGACGCCTTGACGCCAGCAACGGTGCCCTAGCCGACCTGGTTCAGTTCGAACACCGCATCGACGACCGAGCCGTTCCAGTTGTATTCAAGGTAGGCCGCGTGATGGCAGTCGCGCAGCAGCGCGGTGCGGAACGCCGCCAGGCACTCGCCGCGCGGGTCGCGCACCGACGGATAGACGATCCCCGCGCCGCCGGCATTGCGCACCGCGCGACCGAGCGCCTGCCCGGCGCTGTAATCGAGCGGATGCAGCAACGCCGGATCGCGTTCCGGCCACGTGCGTAGGTCGGCCACGTCGCCTTGCGCGATCACCGTGTAGAGCCGCATCTGCTGACGCATCGGCGGCTCCTTCGTCGCTTCCAGGAACAGCGCGCTGTGATACCGCGTTTCGGCGATCGCCGTCTCGCGAGAACGCGCGCAGTAGAACACGCCATAGCTGCCGTCGGAAAAGCGGCTGCCCTGCGGATTGAGGTGCGTGAACGCGGCCATGATCGGCCCCCAGCCGGGCCCGTAGCGGCGCTCGGCCGGCGGCACGAGATCGAGCGCGCCGACTTCATTGCGGATGCGGTCGTTGGTCAGCGATTCGAGCGCGTAAAGCGCGTCGAAATCGTCCGCCGAGGCCACGCGGTCGAACAGGTTGATCGCCGGAAAACGGGTGGGAATCACGCGATAGGCTGGCGCCCAGTCGACCGCCGTCGTGGGCCATTGTTGTGCTTGGATCGGCATGGTCACGCCCAGCCGCCTCGCATCGCGTCGAGATATTGCCGGACGGCGACCAGATCGCCGACGTTGCCGGCGAGCATCCGGTCGAGTGCGCGCTTGCCGCCGAACGGCGCCGCGTCGTTCGGCCGCTTGACCCACGCATCGGCCGCGGCCGGCTGCGGCAGCAGGATCTGCAGCGCCTTGTAGATGCCAAGCAGCAGCGACAGGCGCTCGAGCGTATCGCGCGGCAGCCGCGCCGATTCCGGCGTGGACTTCCACTTGAAGAACGTCGAACGGCCTGGCGACCCGAGCAGCACGATCTGCTCGTCGATCGTCAGTCCCCAGTCGCGTGCGATGTTGAAAAACGCGCGCAGGCCGGCCGCCGACATCTGCGCGATCGAGGCCCGCGGTGGGGCGGAGTGCGATTCATAAGCGGGCTGTGACATGATCGTTAGTCTCGAAACGAATTTACTAACAAGATTAGTCCATTTTCGCATTTTTGCAAGGGTCGAGACCCGATGACCGGCCCGCACGCCCGAAGAAACGATATTTTTTGTCCATTCTGGACTCTTATTTTATTTTCTGCGTTAATGGCCGTGCGAACCCCGCGCGCAGACGCGGTTCGCGTCCGTGAAACCGTGTCGCACAGAAACCGGAAGCACCCGCCAAGGAACGCACCATGAAGAGACTGATTGCCGCTGTTTCGATCGCCCTGCTCGCGGTATCCGCAGGCCCCGCCGTCGCGAAGGACTGGACCACGATCCGCTTCGGCACCGACGCCAGCTACGCGCCGTTCGAGTCGAAGGCACCCGACGGCAAGCTGGTCGGCTTCGACATCGACCTCGGCAACGAGATCTGCGCGCGCCTGAAGGCGAAGTGCGTGTGGCTCGAGAACGATTTTGACGGGATGATTCCCGCGCTGAAGGCGAAAAAGTTCGACGCGGTGCTGTCGTCGATGTCGATCACGCCGCAGCGCGCGCAGCAGATCGGCTTCACGACGAAGATCTACAACCAGCCGACGCGGCTCGTCGTGAAGAAGGGCTCGCCGCTGCGGCCGACAGCCGAATCGCTGAAGGGCAAGTCGATCGGCGTCGAGCAGGGCACGACGCAGGAAACGTACGCGAAGGCATACTGGGGCAAGCAAGGTGCGAACGTCGTCTCGTACCAGAACCAGGACGGCGTGTACGCGGACCTGACCTCGGGCCGCCTCGACGCGGCGCTGCAGGATGAAGTGCAGGCGGCGATCGGGTTCCTGAAATCGTCGCGCGGCGCGAACTACACGTTCGTCGGCCCCGAGCTCGTCGACGAGAAGGTGCTCGGCATCGGCGCCGGCATCGGGCTGCGCAAGGAGGACGCCGACCTGAAGGCGAAGATCGATGGCGCCATCCTCGACATGGTCAAGGACGGCACCTACAAGCGGCTCGCATCGAAGTACTTCGACTTCGACATCTACGGCGGCTGAAACGGCGTCGCGCGCGTACGGGCGTCACTCCCGTCGCGCGCGTCCGACCGCCCCTCCCCTCACGACCTGGCGGCAACGGCATGATGCCGCGTGCCATCACATCGAGTGCATCATCCGTCATACGCGCGGCGCGGCGCTTCGCATTTCATTCGGATTGCAGATTGATCGTTCGCGACGGCGATGCCCGGCGCGAACGGATATCGTGCGGTTTCAGTCAGTATGCGAAGACCGGGCGTCGAGGTACCGGCGCCCGTGCGCACATGCCCTTGCGTATCGGGTTCGCGTGCAGGAAAGTGCCGACCCGGCGCGGATGACCGGCAATCAGCCGGATCCGCCTCGCACCGGGCGCGGAGAGATGGCCTGTCGATGCATGCCGGCCGGCTGCGAGACCCACGTTCGACCGGCGATGCTCCGACTCACTGCGATCGCGGCCTGCCGGCCGCGGCGTGTGGCGATCGATCATTTTTCTTCCCCGTATCAGTCTGATGGTTGTTCCGGCAACCGGACAAGGCCGGCGCCCCGACGATCGTCGACGACGCTCCGTGCTCGCCGGAACGCGGCTGTCGTGCCGCGCTCCGCCGCCGCATCCCCGCGGACTGTGTCCCGGCCGGTACTGACAGGGTTCGCTGCCGAACCGGACGGACCGTGCATCGTCGGCTTTCGCACGCCCACTGTCGCAAGGAGCGGGCCAGCTTCGCGCGAGCCCGTCCGGACAAGGGGTTGACCGGGCTGCGCGGCGGCCGGAACGGGTGCGGAAGGCGGGAAGTTGCGAAACTGAAACACGCGGCTTGCGGCGCGCATCGGCCGCGCGGCGGCCCGGCCTTGCCGGATAAGGCTGAACAATGCAGTGCGGCATTTTTACCGGTGGCGAGCCGGCCGTTCACCCCGATTTGCCGCGCAAATTGGCCGAGCTGCCGGGGCGAAATGTTTCATGCGCTTTACATGCCTTCGGCAGCGCGCGCCACCGGTTGTCCGCGCCATCCATCGGCCGGCGCCGGGACGGCCGATCGCGTGGCTATACTGCGAAACCGGCGCGCGTCACGTTTGCGCCGGCGCCTGTTGCCGGCCCATGCGCCGTGCCATCGCTCCACACGCCATCTCGCCACCCGAACGACCGCAACCCATGATCCGCACCCTCTATACCGCCGAACGCGCCAGGCTGATTCGCTTCGGGGTGTCGGGCGCCGGTTCGACCGCACCGCATGCGCTGATCGCGGCCGCGATGTTCGCGCTGTTCGACGCGACGCCGGTGAGCGCGAACGGGGTCGCGTTCGCGTGCTCGACCGCGTTCTCGTATCTCGCCAACACGCTGTGGAGTTTTGCGTCGCCCGTGATGCGGGGCAACTTCATGCGCTTTCTCGCCGTCGCGATGGCCGGCCTCGTCGTGACGATGCTGCTGGCGCACGGCACCGGGACGCTCGGCCTCGCCCGCGCGTGGAGCGTCGTCGCGGTCGTGTTGTGCGTGCCGCCCGTCACGTTCGTGCTGCACCGGCTCTGGACCTATCGCTGAACCGGTTCACGCGTCACGCGCGCATCGCTCAGCCGACCCGCTGATGCCCCGCGTCGCCGGACGGCGTGCCGTCGTGACCACCGTTGTCGCCGTTGTTGTCGTGATCGTTCAACCCGTGCTCGATCATCATCCGGTAGAGCGTCACGCGTGAAATGCCGAGTTCGGCCGCGGCCTTGTTGATGCGGTGATCGTTGCGCAGCAGCGCATTCTCGATCGCGGTGCGCTCGGCGAGCGCCCGCGCCTGTTCGAGCGTCACCGGTTCGGTTTCTCCCGGCGTGTCGAGCCCGAGATCGTGCGGCGTCAGCAGCCGGCTCTCGGCCATCACGATCGCTCGCCGCACCCGGTTGATCAGCTCGCGCACATTGCCCGGCCATTCGTAGCGGCGCATCGCGTCCAGCGCGGCCGACGTGAAGCCGCTGATCTTGCGGCCGCTGTCGGACTTGAATTTCTGCAGCACGTAGTGCGCGAGGATGTCGATGTCCTTGCCGCGCGCGCGCAGCGGCGGCTCGTGGATGCGCAGCACGCACAGGCGGTGATAAAGGTCCGCGCGGAAGCGCCCGGCCTCGACCGCGCCGTCGAGATCGACGTGGGTGGCCGAGATGATCCGTACGTCGACCGGAATCGACTCCTGCCCGCCGAGCCGCTCGATCTTTCCTTCCTGCAGGAAACGCAGCAGGCTCGCCTGGCTTTCGACCGGCATGTCGCCGATTTCGTCGAGAAACAGCGTGCCCCCGTTCGCCGATTCGATCCGGCCCGCGCGCCGCTGGTTCGCGCCGGTGAACGCGCCGCGCTCGTAGCCGAACAGTTCCGACTGCAGCAGGTGATGCGGAATCGCGCCGCAATTGATCGCGACGAACGGCCCCTTGCCGCGGCCGGAGCGCTCGTGAATCGCGAGCGCCGTCAGCTCCTTGCCGGTGCCCGACTCGCCCGAGATGAACACGCTCGCGTCGGTCTTCGCGACCTTGCGGATCGTGCTGAACAACTGCTGCATCGCCTCGCAGTTGCCGATCATCCCGTGTTCGCCGATCGACGCCGCATAGGCCGCGCCGTCGACGCGATCGAGCGCGGCCATCCCGCGCGCATGGCCGAGCACGTGCGAAATCCATTCGTACGGCAACGGAAGGGTCACGTAATCGAAACAATAGCTGCGGATCAGTTCGCGCACCGCGGCACTGATCGTGATGCCGGCCTGCGCGATGGAAATCCAGCCGATCGACGGCTGGCTCAGGCACGCCTTGAGCGCGGGATAGTCGCGCGACGTGAACCCGGTGAAATCGACCAGACCGGCGGCGACGCTCACGCCGGACGTCATGTTCTGCGCTGCGCCGGCCGTCTTCGCAACGGAGATTTCCCAGCCGAGCCCGCGCAGTTGCGCAAGCAACGGCTCATCGGGTGAACGCATGATCACGAACAGCTTGCGTCCGTCTTCAGGCGCGGTGACGGACACATGCGTCATCTCGGACACCGCTTGCCCGTTTGCGTCAGGTGACCTAGCAACCATCGTTGTTCCCCGCTTGGCGTTGGTACCGCGCCGGCTCGCCGTCGCGTGCGACGGACCTCGATAGAACCGACATATTGGCCGCATTTCCGTCCGAATAAAATCCCCCCGTGCATGAATCGCGCGTGAGGTGGACATTGTCATGAACGGTATATCGATGCGGCAGGCGCGCCGCTAGATGGGTGTTATCCCGGTGGCGTACGTGGCGGGAACCCTGATCGGGCGGCTGCGCGGCGCGCAAAGCCGCGCCGGTGCTGGCGCTTGGCGCGCTCGGGCGATGCGGCGCACCCAGGATCCGCTTGCCCGCGCGTGCGTGCGCAACGGGTCGGCGGGCCTGCAGGGCAGCCGCGCGACCGGTTCGAGTTGATTTGGGTCAATTGTCAGAGGAAGCCGGTTGATGCACGAACGCAACATGCGCGGCCCGACGCCGCGCATGCCGGCGCAGCGGCGGCCTCAGCGGCCCGATGCGAGCGGCGCCGTCGCGTTCGCGCGGCCACGGCCGGCCGGCGTGCCGCCGTGTTCGCCGTAGGTGGCGGCGAGCGCGTCGACTCGCGCCAGATGATGGTGATTGTCGTGATCCCACGGATGGAAGCCCGGCCGGAAGAAGCTCAGCCATTCGCCGGCGATGCACGGGAACAACCCGCGGCGCGGCCCGTACAGGAACGCGATCATCCGCAGCATCCCGCGCACGTGATGGCCGGCGCCACGATCGCGCCACAGCAGCGTCGCGTGCATCAGGAACACGGTCGGCCAGAACGTCAGCGTCGTCAGCAGATACACGCCGATGCGGATCAGGTAACGGCGCAGCCCCGGTTCCATCGCGGCATTCCACACGTCGAACGATACGGCCTTGTGCTCGGTTTCCTCGAGCGCGTGCCAGATCCACATCTGGCGGTAGCCCTCGACCGAGCCGTCGAGGCGCGTCGGGTCGCGCAGCAGCCAGTCGGCGAGCATCGCCGTGTAGTGCTCCGCCGCGACCGTGTGTGCGAGTTGCACCGAATGCGGAAGCTTGCGCTTCATGTAGCCGAGCACCGTCCACACGCGCTTGTCGAGCTTGCGCGCGGGCAGGTGGTTCGCCTGCATCAGCTCGTTGTACTCGATGTGCTCGCGCGTGTGCATGGCCTCCTGGCCGATGAAGCCGAGCACCTGCTGCTTCAGCACGGGATCGTCGATCCGGTCGCGGTAGTTGCGCACCGAATCCATGAAGAAACGCTCGCCGGCCGGGAACAGCAGCGACAGCGCGTTGAAGAAATGGGTCACGTGCGACCCGAGGCCATGCCAGTCCTTCGCGCGTTCGACCGGCAGGTCGAAGCGCAGGTCGCGGCGCACCGGCATGATCCCGGCCGCGGTGGCGGAAGCGGCTGACTTCATGTTCATCGTTCTCCTGGTTCCGGAGCGGCCCGGCGCGTCACTCGACGCAGCCGGCGCGGGCCCGGGCGGCACGTCGCGCACCGCCAAAATCTTGACATTGACAGCTGTAAAGATAGGCCGCCCGCGGCGACGCACGCAAGCCGCGCGGTAGATGCGCGCTTCCAAACAGGGCACGGTCGAAAAGGCGAAAAAAGCGGCGCTCGAACGGCGTCCGGACCGGGCGGGATCCGAACGCGCGCGATGGCTCGCGAGGAATGTGCGCTGCCCCGCGCCGTGTCGCGTCGATGGCCTGAAAGCCTTGTGTGGCGGGCGTTTCGCGGAAATCGGCGGCACCGCGCGGCGCGTTACCGAGCACACCGGCAGCACCGATTCATACACGCGTCGCACTCGCGCGGTGCAACCGCGATCGCCGGGCGCGCGAAAAATTCAAACGCGCGTTCCATTTGCGTGTCGGGCGATCGCGGCCGCGGTGACCCGGCGCCGCCCGCGACACGCGTGCGGCCGGCCCAAAGTCACGAGCGCCGGCCCGCTGCGCGCTCGCCTACAATAGCGCTTTTACCCATCCTTTTTCAGGAGAAGTCATGTCTGTCATCACGACCGAATCGGGCCTCAAATACGAAGACCTGACCGAAGGCACCGGCGACGTAGCGCAAGCCGGCCAGACCGTCAGCGTCCACTACACGGGCTGGCTGACCGACGGTCAGAAATTCGATTCGAGCAAGGATCGCAACGACCCGTTCGCGTTCGTGCTCGGCGGCGGCATGGTCATCAAGGGCTGGGACGAAGGCGTGCAGGGCATGAAGGTCGGCGGCGTGCGGCGCCTGACGATCCCGCCGCAACTCGGCTACGGCCCGCGCGGCGCCGGCGGCGTGATTCCGCCGAACGCCACGCTCGTGTTCGAAGTCGAGCTGCTCGCCCTCTGATACGGCATTCGAGCCGCCGGCCGACGCCCTGCCTCATGGCACACCTTCCGTCCCCCACCGTCGCGCTGCAACGCTACGACACGCTCGAAGCGTCGGACGTGCACGACTTTCACCAGATCGTGCTCGGCATCGATGGCGCGATGGTGATGGCGGTGGACGGCGTCAGCCAGCGTCTCGACCGGCACGGCGCGTGGCTGGTTCCGGCCGGCGCGCGCCACGATTACGCGGGCCTGGGCGAGAACCGCCAGCTCGTGCTCAATCTTCCCGCCACATCGCTTGCGGTGCCGCAGCGGCTGTTCGACAGCCCGCGGGCCATGACGATCGATCCGGCGCTGACGTCGCTGGTCGCGCAGATCGCGGCAGCCGCCGCGCAACTCGACGCGAGCGCCGGTGACGCGCAGCACGCGGCCGCGCACCGTTTCCAGTGGCAGGCCGCCGCGCGGCTGTGCGGCGCGCTGCTCGACGAACGCGGCATCGCCGCGCCCGCGTCGGGCCTCGATTTCGCGCGCATCGACCGCTGGCTGCGCGCACGGCTCGCGGAACCGCTGCGCATCGCCGATCTTGCCGCGCACTGCGGCTACGGGATGCGCCGCTTTCATCAACTGTTCGTCGATGCGTTCGGCGAAACGCCGCATCGCTACCTGCAGCGGCTCAGGCTCGACGCGGCCGTGATCCTGCTCGCGGACGGCCGGTATCCGCTCGTCGATATCGCCGGGATGGTCGGCTTCGCGGATCAAAGCACATTCACGCATGCGTTCACGAAACGCTTCGGCATGGCGCCGGGACGCTGGCGCGGCGAGCGGCATTGAACGCCGCTGCGGTTCCGCGCCGGGCACGCATCAACGCACGTAGCAGCGCGGTTCGGTAAAGCGCGTTCGCGCCAGACCGGCCGTGATCTTTGGCGCTTCTGCTTCGACCCCGCTCGCCGCCCCCCGCGATTTCACATCGGGCGTTTCGACGCTTCACGTCCCGCTGAAACATCGCCTGCCGGTCGCATCCTACGATTGACGCATGGATACGACCGCCCCCACCCCCGCCTTCCCGTCCGCGCTCGCCCGCGTCGTCGCGACCGTCAGCACCGGTTTCGTCGTGACGCAGCTCGACGTGACGATCGTCAACATCGCGCTCGCGCATCTCGCCGGCGACCTGCACTTGCCGGTCGCCGGCCTGCAGTGGGTCGTCGATGCGTACACGCTCGCGTTTGCCGTCCTGATGCTGTCGGGCGGCGCGCTCGGCGACCGCTTCGGTGCGCGTCGCCTGTACCTCGCCGGCCTCGTGCTGTTCGCGCTGGCGTCGCTCGCGTGCGGCGCCGCGAGCGCGCCCTCGACGCTGATCGCGGCGCGCGCGCTGCAGGGCGTCGGCGCCGCGGCGATGCTGCCCAACTCGCTCGCGCTGCTCAACGACGCTTGTCGGCACGACCCGCACCTGCGCGCGCGTGCAGTCGGCTGGTGGACGGCGGCCGGCTCGATCTCGATCGCGGCCGGACCGGTCGTCGGCGGCCTGCTGATCGCGGCATGGGGCTGGCGCGGCATCTTCCTCGTGAACCTGCCGCTGTGTGCGGCCGGGCTGGTGGCCGCCTTTGCATGGATACCCGCGCGCCGTGCAATGGCGGCGCCGGCCGCGCCTTCCCGATCCGTTGGCGCACTCGACCTGCGCGGCCAGCTCATCGCGATCGCGATGCTGACCGCGCTGACCGGCGCCGTGATCGAATGGCGGCCGCTCGGCTTCACGCATCCGGTCGTCGCCGGCGGCTTCGCGCTGGCCGCACTCGCCGCGCTCGCGTTCGTTGCGGCGGAAACGCGCACGACCACGCCGATGCTGCCGCTGTCGCTGTTCCGCCATCGCACCTTCAGCGCGGCCGTGCTGTTCGGGATCTGCCTGAATCTCACGTACTACGGCACCGTGTTCGTGCTCGCGCTGTATCTGCAGCGCGCACGCGGCGAATCGGCGTTGCAGGCGGGCCTTGCGTTCCTGCCGCTGACAGGCGGCTTCCTGCTGTCGAACCTCGCAAGCGGCCGCGTCGTGGCGCGTCACGGCCCGCGGGCGCCGATGCTGGCGGGGGCGCTCGTCGCCGCGCTCGGCTACGGGTCGCTGCATTTCATCGACGCGTCGACGCCGCTGGCCCTCCTGCTCGTGCCGTTTCTGCTGATTCCGACGGGCATGGGTTTCGCGGTGCCGGCCATGACGACCGCCGTGCTCGCGTCCGTCGCGCCCGAGCGGGCCGGCATCGCGTCGGCCGTGCTGAATACCGCGCGGCAGGCCGGCGGCGCGATGGGCGTGGCAGCGTTCGGCGCGCTTGCCGGCGGTGGCGGCGCGAGGCAGGTCGTGGACGGGTTGCGGATCGAAACGGCCGTGTCGGTCACGCTGCTGGTAGCCGCCGCGCTGCTCGCGACGCTGGTGCGGCCCGATGCGCATCGCGGCGCATCTTCCGCGCATCAGGCCGTCGCGGCGGCCGATTGAATCTCGGGCGCGGTCACGCGCCGCCGACATTCTTCACAATCGTCTCGCCCGCCTTCAACGGCCGGCCGTCGTCGTGCCGCAGCGCGAGCTTGCGGATCGCGCGCCCGGTACTGCGGTCGACCAGCACCGAATGCAGCTCGCCGCGCGCAAACAGGTTCGCCTCGCCCCACTGCCGCAGCATCACGATCACCGGAAACAGCCCCTCGCCCTTTTTGGTGAGCGCGTACTCCTGATACGCGCTGCCGTCCGACGCCGGCACGACGTCGAACACGCCCGCGTCCACCAGCATCTTCAGCCGGTCGGACAGGATGTTGCTCGCGACGCCGAGGCTCGCGCGGAAATCGCCGAACCGACGCACGCCGTCGAATGCATCGCGCACGATCAGCAACGCCCAGCGATCGCCGACGATATCGGTAGCCCGCGCCACCGGGCACGGCGAATCCGCAAGACTTTTCTGCCTGGCCATGTTCCTCTCCGCAATCTTGCCGGCCGCCTTCGCGGCAACACCGGCCATCCGTGCACGGACGTCTCGCCCGCCGCACAACAGGTTGCATTTTAAAACTACTTTTCCTACACTCCACACTGGTTTTAATTTGCAACTACTTTGCACGAGGAAACCCATGGCGTCTTCCTGTCATTCCGGCACCGTTGCAACGGACGTGCCGACACATGCTGCACATCCGGCCGGTGGCGGCCGCCTGTCCGCGGCGCGCGTCGCGGTGCTGGCCGTCTGCTGCGCGGCCAGTGTCGCGAACGTGTACTACGCGCAGCCGCTGCTCGATTCGATCGCGCGGGATTTCGGCGTGTCCCAGGCGGCCGTCGGCGGCGTCATCACCGCGACGCAACTCGGCTGTGCGCTCGCGCTGCTGTTCGTCGTGCCGCTCGGCGACCTGCTGAACCGCAAACGCCTGATCGCCGTGCAGCTTCTGCTGCTTTCGGCGGCGTGCATCGGCGTGGCCGCATCGTCGACGCGCGTCGCGCTGCTGGCGGGCATGGTCGCGGTCGGGCTGCTCGGCACCGCGATGACGCAGGGGTTGATCGCGTGCTCCGCCGCGCTCGCGGGCGCAGGCGAACGCGGGCGCGTGGTGGGTGTCGCACAAGGCGGCGTCGTGGTCGGGTTGCTGGCCGCCCGCTCGCTGGCGGGCGCCGTCACCGACATCGCGGGCTGGCGAGCCGTCTATCTGGTGTCGGGTGCGCTGGCGATCGCGATGCTCGTCGTGCTGTCGCGGCTGTTGCCGGACGAGAACGGACCACGCGAGCGCATCGGCTACGCGGCGCTGCTGCGATCGATGGCGTCGTTGCTGCACGCCGAACGCGTGCTGCGCGTGCGTGGCGCGATCGCACTGCTGATGTTCGCGGCGTTCAGCATCTTCTGGAGCGCGCTGGTGCTGCCGCTGAGCGCGCCGCCGCATGCAATGTCGCATACGCAGATCGGCGCGTTCGGCCTCGTCGGCGCGCTGGGTGCGGCAGCCGCCGCCCGCGCGGGCCGGCTCGCGGATCGCGGGCGCGGCGAAGCGACGACCGGCGCGGCGCTCGCGCTGCTCGCATGCTCGTGGCTGCCGCTCGCGTTCGGCGATAAGTCGATTGCATGGCTGATCGTCGGCATCGTGCTGCTCGATGTCGGCGGGCAGGCCATCCACGTCGTCAACCAGAGCATGATTCTCGGCGCACGGCCCGATGCGCATGCGCGCCTCGTCGGCTGCTACATGCTGTTCTATTCGGTCGGCAGCGGGCTCGGCGCGATTGCGTCGACGATGATGTATGCGCGCGCCGGATGGGCGGGCGTCTGCGTGCTCGGCGCGGTCGTGAGCGTCGCGGCGCTCGGGGTCTGGGCCGCGACGCTCAGGCGCGCGTGATGCGGGCCGGCGCCGCGTATCGAATGGAGAAAGCCGGGCCGCCCTCCATGGGCGGCCGGCGCGCGAACCGGCCGCGCATGCGCGCCGGTTCGCGCTCTCGGTTTGCGCTCTCGGTTTGCGCTCTCGGTTTGCGCTCTCGGTTTGCGCTCTCGGTTTGCGCTCTCGGTTTGCGCTCTCGGTTTGCGCTCTCGGTTTGCGCTCTCGGTTTGCGCTCTCGGTTTGCGCTCTCGGTT